>JALYUM010000201.1 GCA_030853745.1 Pseudomonadota bacterium
TCCAGGCGGCGGCTGCGGCCAGCGTCGCCGCCAGTTTGCCGCTGCGCGCTGACGCCGCCCCCAAACGTGCGCCGGCTGGTTCGCTCGACGCCAAGCTGAAGGCCAACGTCAAGAACGTGGTTGTCATTTATCTGGAAAACCGCAGTTTCAACAATCTGTTCGCCGATTTCCCCGGCACCTCCATGCCACCGCCGGCGGTCCCGCAAAAAGACCGCGACGGCAGTGTTCTGCCGACCTTGCCAAAAATCTGGGGTGGCATGGTGCCGGGCCGCCAGAACCTGGGCGGCAAGGAATACATCATTACCGAAGAAAAAATCAGCGGCCTGCCAAACGCCCCGTTCAAGCTGACGGACCTCGACGGCAAGCCGCTGCCGGAAGGCGTCATCACGCGCGACCTGTGGCACCTGTTTTATCAGAACCAGATGCAGATCAACGGCGGCCGCAACGACGGCTTTGCCGCCTGGGGCGACACCGGCGGCATGGTCATGGGCTACTATGGCGAGACCAGCAAGAACCTCGGCCTGTGGCAGATCGCCCGTGAATTCACGCTGTGCGACAATTTTTTCATGGGCGCGTTTGGCGGTTCGTATCTGAACCACCAGTTCCTGATCAGCGCGCGCGTGCCGGTGTATCCGGATGCTGCCAATTCGCCAGCAAAGAAAAAAATTGCGGTGCTCGCCGATGGTCCGACCGGAACCCGCCTCGCGGTGGCCCACGACAGCCCGGCCTCGGCGCTCGATGGCAAGCCCAAATACGTCAACAGCGGCGCCATCACGCCGGACGGTTTTGCCGTCAACACGATGGCGCCGCCGTACCAGCCAACGTGGGTGCGCCCTGCGCCTGGCGGCGATCCGCTGCACGCCGACCCGGCCGACCCGTCGGTGCTGCCCCCGCAAACCTATGACACCATCGGCGATCTGCTGTCGCAGCAGGGTATCGACTGGGCCTGGTATGCCGGCGCCTTCCAGGCTGCGCTCGACCAGCGCGGCGAAGGCACCAAGCCGAATTTTCAGGCGCACCATCAGCCATTCAATTATTTTCAGCAGTTTGCGCCAGGTACGCCTGCGCGCGCGGCGCACCTGCGCGACGGTGGCCTGGGCGACAGCCCCATTTCGAATAAATTCATCGCCGATGCAGTGGCTGGCAAACTGCCACCAGTGGCGTTTTACAAGCCGCAGGGGAACCTGAACCTGCATGCCGGTTACTCGGATATCGAGAGTGGCGACGCGCACATTGCCAACGTCATCGAGCACCTGAAAAAGTCGCCGCAGTGGAAAGAGATGGTGGTGGTGATTACCTTCGACGAAAACGGCGGCTGGTGGGATCCGGTGGCACCGCCCACCGGCGATCGCTGGGGCCCGGGCACGCGCATTGCCGCGCTGGTGGTGTCGCCGTTCGCTAAAAAGGGCGCAGTCGACCATAATTTTTACGACACCACGTCGATTTTGCGGTTCATCACAAGGGTCCACAGCCTGCCGTTGCTGGAAGGAATTGTTACGCGCAACACCGCATTCGCGGCGCGCGGGGCGCGTCCACCCGGCGATTTGACGGGAGCGCTGAGCTTCCGTTGAGCAATCAACGCGATATATATTTCCCGATTTTCTAAATTTGTTTCCTGATGGTAGCGTGCGCTGCATCCAGAACACCGCAGCTAAACTATTGTCTGTATTGAAATTGATTAGATAACAATGACATTAAACAAATCGGAGAGAAAAAATCATGGAAAAGAATAAAGTGTTGAAAGCAATCCTCGGCGCCGGTGCGGCTGCCCTCATGTTCAGCACGCTGCCAGTGTCGGCACAATCGAAGATGGCCGCCGACCCGGCCGTCAACGGCGCCACGCAAGCTGGATCGAACCAGTCCGGCATGAGCGGTGCAGCAGGTGCGACCGGAAGTTCGGCCGCGCTGACGAGCGCCGATAAAAAAGCCATCATGGACATGGGCATGGCGAACATGGCCGAAGTTGAAGCCGGCAAGATGGCTGTGGGAAAATCGCAGAATGCCGACGTCAAGGGGTTTGCCCAGCAAATGATCGACGACCATGGCAAGGCGCTGACGGACGTGCAGGCGCTGGCACAAACCAAGGGCGTCACGCTGCCAACCGAATTGGACGCCAAGCATAAAGCCATGGCTGCCAAGCTCGATAAGCTGTCGGGCGACAAGTTCGACAAAGAATACATGAAGAACGCTGGCGTTTCCGATCACAAATCGGTGCACGCCATGCTGATGAAAGACGAGAAAGCTGCCAAGGATGCTGACGTCAAGGCACTCGTCGGCAAGATGCTGCCAGTGGTCGAGCAGCACATGAAATCGGCGCAGATGATCGCTGCCAAGAAGTAAGCAGCTACGCTGTCAGGGTCCATGTTTGAATGCATGGATCACAGAAGCCCGGGACGATCCGCACGTTGGATTTCCCGGGCTTTTTTTGTTCGCGCCGGGTAGTAGAAGCCCAGGTTCGATACGTCCGGATGTCTCTCTGGCGCCGCTGTTTCGTGGTGAAGGCTTTACGATTCTGCCGGCTGGCGCGATTGCATGATTGCCGCTATTTTTGCGCCGCCCGGTTCTGCACCCAGCCCCGTGGCAATCTGCACCCGGTCGGCGGCCGGATCGTCCTGATTGATCTTCCACTTGCCCTGCAGGCGCGTAATGGGAATTTCGATCCCGACGATGGCATTCAACATCGCCTCGATATACGGGCGCGGTGCGTCGGCCACTGCCCACGGCGCCCCGCGTGGCGCCTCATAATGGTCGGTCAGGCGATTCACTAAAGCCAGCAGCCAGGCCCGGTCTTCGATCGCTGTTAACGTACCACTGGCATGCACGGTCGCGTAATTCCACGTCGGGACCACTTTGCCGCTGATGGCTTTTTCGGCAAACAGCGACGGTGAGATATACGCCGACGGTCCCTGGAAAATCGCCAGGACCGCACTGCCGGACAAGCGCCACAACGGATTGGCGCGCGCCACGTGAGCGCGCAAAACCCCAAATGGCGCCGCGTCGGTTGGGGCGCCAATTTCGAACGGAATATGATCGGCTGCGAGGCCATCGGTGCCCTGTGTGACCAGCGTGCCCAGTGGATGCTGCTGGATCAGCGTGTGCAGCACGTCGAGGCGCGTTTCTTCAAAACGGTGTGGGTTATACATCCGGCAAACTCCCTGGCAGCGGCAAAGGACCATGATACCGCGCTGCGATAGCGCGTATACTTGTCTCATGACGATCACCCGCTGCAGCTGGGCCAATATGGCCAATCCCCGCTATCTCGCCTACCACGATCATGAGTGGGGCGTGCCATGCCACGACGAGAACACGCTGTTTGAAATGCTGAACCTGGAAGGTGCGCAGGCCGGCTTGTCGTGGGAGACCATTTTGAACAAGCGCGCTACCTACCGCAGCGCTTTCGATGACTGGGACGCGGAAAAGATCGCCGCCTACGATGCCGCCAGGGTTGCGGCGCTGCTGATGGACCCCGGCATCGTGCGCAATCGCCTGAAGGTGGCTGCCACCATTACCAACGCGCAGGCGTACCTGCGCCTGCGCGCGGAAGGTCAGACGCTGGACAGTTTTTTGTGGGCGTATGTCGACGGCCAACCCATTGTCAACCGCACCGGCGAATGGTTTGCCAAAACCGCATTGTCCGACCGCGTCTCGAAAGATCTTTTAAAGCGCGGTTTCAAATTCGTCGGCTCCACCATCGTGTATGCCTACATGCAGGGCATCGGCATGGTCGACGACCATCAGCCGCAATGCTTCAAGCACGCGCCACGCAGATGAACTGGCAGGGCCGCAAACGATTTACGCTGTTCGATGCCGACTATGGCGACGGCAGCCGCTGCGCTGGCATCATTGCGCAGTGGCGCGCCGACCCGGCGCGCTCCGGACAGCTGCACATCATCGCCATTGCCCCGGATTTGCTGCCTGGTTTCCACCGCATTCCACAGCAGGACAGCGCGGTCACGCTCGACCTGATCGCGCTGCCGCTGCTGGAGGCGTTGGTGCAACTGATGGCCAGCCTGGACGCAATCCGCCTGCCCCACGCCGCCGGCCTCGATTTCGCCCGGCCGCTGGCGCGCATTACCGCGCTGGGTGCGCAGCTCGATGGGGCCGGGTTGAATGGTGCGCAAATTGCCGCGCTACAGGCTCAAGGTTTTATTTTTAACGACCAGCAAGCGGTTTTCGCCAGCCGCAAGCCACGTTTGCCAACTGCGGCATCGGTAGAGAAACGCGCCATCGTCATCGGTGCCGGCCTGGCCGGATCGGCTGCGTGCGAGCGCCTGTGCGCGCGTGGCTGGGACGTGACGCTGGTCGAACGTCATGCAGGGCCGGCCATGGAAGCTTCGGGCAACCGTGCCGGGATTTTCATGCCTCTGGTGTCGCGCGACGACAATATCCCCACCCGCCTGACCCGCACCGCCTATTTGTACGCGCTGCGCTACTGGGACACAATCGGCGGCATCGGCCATCGCATTGAAGGTGCGCCTTGCGGCGTGCTGCAATTGGCGCGCGATCCGCAGCATGCCGCCGTCCAGCAAGCGATTGCGCGCGAGATGGCCTACCCCCCGGCATTCGCGCAATGGCTCGAACGCACCGAGGCCGAAGCGCTGCTCGGCCACCCGGCACCCGATGGCGGCTGGCTGTTTCGCCAGGGCGGCTGGGCGCGGCCCGGTAGTGTGTGCAACGCGATGCTGGAAGCCTGCGGCGCACGTCTGACGCGCATTTTTAACAGCGGCAGCGTGACAGTGGTGCGCGACGGCGCGCTATGGCGGGTAATCGACGCGAATGGCGTCACGCTGGCCAGCGCCGCCACGGTCATCCTGGCCAACGGTCCCGCCGCGCGCGCGCTGCAGCAGGCCGCGTCACTGCCACTGTCCGCCGTGCGCGGCCAGGTGACCCATCTCGATGCCGCCACCGCACCCGCGCTGCCGCTGGTGTTGTGCCGCGAAGCGTATATCACGCCGCCGGCACACGGTGTCTGCAGCTTTGGCGCCAGCTACGACCCGGACCCCGATCCGGCGCTGCGTGACAGCAGCCAGCAAGCCAACCTGGCAAACATCCGCGACCTGCTCAACGACCCTGCCATCGGTGTCGGTGCGCCATTGCGCGGCCGCGTGGGTTTTCGCTGCGTGGCGCCGGACCGCTTGCCGCTGGTGGGACGCCTCGCCGATGTCGACGCGGCCGGCGGCCTCGAGCGCCTGCGCGATGTGCCGCGTCATCCCGGCCTGCATGCATTGCTGGGCTACGCATCGCGCGGCCTGATCTGGGCGCCTCTGGCAGCTGAATTGCTGGCCGCGCAACTGGGTGGTGAACCGTTGCCGCTGGAGGCAAAACTGGTCGATGCACTCGATCCGGCCCGCTTCGTCATGCGTGCCCGTCGATTGGAAAAGTACGACAATCATTGACGGATAGTTTCCCTACCGCGCCACTAATCGGATAAAAGGCGTACTGCTGGTTATAATTGATCTCTAGCAACTTTTCCCGCCTGACGGAAAGGACGACCGATGGACGACACGCCGCACGCGCCCGACCTGTTCGTGTTCCTTGCATCGACTGCGCACGACATGAAAAATTCGATCAGCGTGGTGTCTGGCACGCTGGAAGGCTTGCTCGACGATCCGGCGCTGCATGACAGCGCAGCGTATCCGCAAATGGCGCAGATGCTGTACCAGACGCGCCGCCTGAACGACAACCTGATGCAATTGCTGGCGTTGTACAAGGAAGTGGGCACGCCGGCTTACCCGCTCGACATCGCGCTGACCGACGTGGGGCAACTGGCCGAACAGGTCGCCGCCAGCAACCGTGTGCTGCTCGGTGCGCGCGCCATCACGCTTGAACTCGGGATTGCGCCGGGCCTGTGCTGGCACCTCGATGAAGACCTGATCATCGGCGTGATCGGCCACGCCATCCACAACGCCTCGCGCTACACGCGCGACCGCATCCGCCTGTCGATGCTGGAAATCGACGGCATGCTGGAAATTCGTGTCGCCGACAATGGCGCTGGTTTTCCGCCGGCGCTGCTCGCCGCCGGTGCCGCGGGCGGACGCGCGCGCGCCGTCGATTTTGGCGCCAACAGCGCTGGGCTGGGACTGTATTTTGCCACCGAGGTAGCGCAGATGCATACCCACCGCGGCGTGTGCGGCACCGTGAAACTCGAAAATGGCGGCCCGCTGGGCGGCGGCTGTTTTGTACTGCGCCTGCCATGATCACGCGCGAACAAGCCATCGTCGCGCGCGTGCAGGAAGTCGCCTGGGCCGATAAAAACTATCTAATCGTCGACGATTTCGTCGGGGTGCGCCAGCTGCTGCGCGAGAGCCTGCGCAACCTGGGTGCGCGCAATATCGACCAGGCGTCGAGCGGCGGCGAAGCCATGGGGCTGTTGGCACGCATTCGCTACGATGTGGTGCTGTGCGATTTCAACCTCGGCGAAGGCAAGAACGGCCAGCAGGTGCTCGAAGAAGCGCGCCAGCGCAACCTGCTGATGCCGAGCAGCGTGTGGTTGATGGTGTCCGCCGAAAAGAGCACCGAGTCGGTGATGGGCGCGGCCGAACATCAGCCCGACGCTTACCTGATCAAGCCGATCACCGAGGGCGTGCTGCTGACGCGCCTGAACCGCGTGTGGCATAAAAAACAGGTGTTTCGCCCGATCGACCAGGCCTACGGCGAGAAGGATTATCTGCGCGCCGCGCGCCTGTGTGACGAAGAAATTGCGCGCGGCGCGGCGGCGGCTGAAGCGGCGACCAGTGACGATACCATTGTGCCGGCGCGCGGCAATATCCACCGCATTGAACTGCTGCGCATGAAGGCGCGCCTGATGGAAAAGAGCGGCCAGCCGGACAAGGCGCGCGCAGCGTATGACGAAGTGCTGGCTGAACGCGAATACCAGTGGGCGCGCGCGGGCCTGGCGAAAATCCGCATGGCCAACGGCGAGCTGGAACAGGCGCGCCAGCTGTTTCAGGGTGTGATTGCCGAAAACCGCTATTACATCGATGCTTACGACCAGCTGGCGCTGACCTACCAGCGTATGGGCCAGCTCGACGAAGCATGTTCAGTGTTGGAGCGGGCCGCGCGCCTGTCGCCCAATTCGGTGCCGCGCCAGCGTCACTTCGGCCAGGTGTGCCTGAAGCTGGGGAATGTCGGCATGGCTGAAAAGGCGTTCAGGAAATGCATCGCGATCGGCGAATATTCGTATGTGAAAACTGCCGACGCTTACCTCGGCCTGGCGCGCGCGTGCGGCATGAAAAACGAGCCGAAGGAGGCGCTGCTGTTACTCGGACTGGTGCAGCGCGAATTCCCGACCGACGATATCCGCCTGCGCGCCAAGATCACCGAGGGCATGGTGTTTCACGAAAGCGGCGACTACCGGCGTGCCCGCAAAGCTGGCGACGAGCTCGAAGAAATGCTGGGGGTCAGCCAGCAGCGCCCCGACACGGCGACGTGCCTGGAGATGGCGACTTTGCTGTTTGCCGTGGGCGTCAAGGAAGCGCCGGTGGAGCTGCTGTGCTACGTGATCCGGAATAATCACGACAGCACGCTGCTGCAGGAAGAAGTCCAGCAGATTTTCGAAAAAGCGCGCATGGGCGAGGAGGGCGCAGTGCTCATCCGGGCGGCGAAGAAAGAAGCGGCCGACATGATGAACCAGGGCGTGCTGCTGTGGAAAACCGGCAAGCTCGACGAGGCCATTGCCTGGATGCGCAAGGCGCGCGACGCGTTGCCGAACAACTTGCGCATTTTGTTCAATGCCGTGCAGATTTTGCTGTCATCGATGCAGCAGCACGGCTACCAAATCATGCTGGCAGACGAAGCCATTGCCGTGCTGATGCATGTCGACCACATCCATCCGGGTCAGCCGCGGTTTGCGCAGTTGATGGAGCAGCTGGCGTTGCTGGCGCCGGAGGCCGACGCTGCGCCATCGCCTGACGATGAGGCGCGCGCTTAGACCTTGTCGGCTTTTGGCTTGCCGTTGCGCGCTTTTGCCGCCTGTTCGGCGGCGTTGGCTTCTGGCGCAGGCGCAGGCGACGATGCTGGCGCAGCAGCGCCGGCCGTCGCCTCGGGCGTCATTGTGCTGGACACCGCCTGCTTGAATTGATCCTGCAGTAAATTCCACCAGGCCGTGGCTGCCGGCAACATGGCTGCTGCCGGATCGGTGGCGCCAGCCGATGGCGCGCCCGGTGCCGGCTGACCCATCGCCTGCGCGAAATTGGCGCTCATGGTTTTTAAGGTCACCAGTGTCGTGCGCTGCACTTCCAATGCCTGGATGGTTCCACGCAGCATGGTCATATTGACGTTGAGCCAGGATTCGACTGCTTTCAGATCGGCGATTTTTTTCTCCAGGTCTTCGGGCGACAGGCTTGGCACGGCAAGACCCGGCGTACTCATGCCGGGCACGCCCATGCTGCCCCACAAATTCTTGACGAATTCGAGGGAATCGGTCATCGACGCTGCGCCTGGGATATTTGGCATATTCGGATTGGGCATGGTTGTCTCCGCAAAAGTGAAGGATTAGCGTAGCAGAAAAATCAACGTTATTCAGAGAAAGCGCGTCGATCCAGGCACGCTGGCTCAGCGGCGACGCGACTGGCGCCGAAACGCTACACTAGCACCATGAACTTTGCTCCCCTCGACGTCCGCGCGCAAGTCAGGCAGCGCCGTCGCGTACTTATTCTGGGTGCACTGACGGTGCTGCTGCACTGGTTCTTGCTGCTGTTGATTGGCAGCCAGATGGGGCCGCGGATGGCCGCGCAGCATGAGCCGGAGCGCATCGCCATGGTAACCGTGCTGTTGCCACAGCATAGCGCACCGCTGCGCCAGGTTGCTCCGCCACCGCTGCCGCCTGCAGTGCCCAAGCCGAAAAAAGTGCCCAAGCCGCGCGTCACGCCGCCGCCCGAGTTGCCGCCAGCTACGCGCGAGCAAACCTTCGCCGAAGCGCTGGCCGACGCGATGGTGCGCGAAGGCGATGGCGCTGCGGTCGGTGTTCCGGGCGCCAAGCTGGCGCAGCCAGTTGTGGAAACGCCACCCACGCTCCCCGAGATTGCGGTCGCGCCGCCTGCGGCGCCAAGTGCTCCTGTGTACAAGATCGCGCCGCCGCCATCGGCCGACCTGTTATTAACGGTCAACCGTGTCGATGCCGATGGGACGAAGTGGACCGGGGAGGCTGCCATCGGCTGGCGCCACACGCTTGACCGCTACACGGTGAAAGTAGAAATTGGCATCAGCATGCTGGTGACGCGCGTCAACCTGGCAGTACTCACCAGTGAAGGCACGCTCAGTGAAGCGGGACTGACGCCCGTGAAAATGACGGAAAAGCGGCGCGGCCGCGCCGAGACGGCGACGCATTTTAATGTTGCCGAGAAAAAGATTACTTTCTCGGCGTCGCAGGCCAGCTTTCCACTGCAGCCCGGGGCGCAGGACAAGGCCAGCATTTCACTGCAACTGGCCGCCATCGCGCGTGGCGACCCAAATCAGTTGAAAGGCGAAATTGCCATGCAGGTTGCCGAAGACAAGGATGCCAGCGTGTATCGCTTCGTCGTTGTCGGCCCGGAAGAGATCGATACCCGCATGGGCCGCATGCAAACGGTTCACCTGTCGCGCCCGCCGCTTGCGGGCTCGTACAGTTCACGCCTGGACATATGGCTGTCTCCGCAGCACGACTGGTATCCTGTACAAATTAGCAATCTGGAAGCAAACGGCGCGGTCACCACCCAAACCGTCAGCAAAATTACCCTGACCGAACCTGGGAGTTGACATGAAAAACACTGTAATTTTATTGGCCGCAGCCTTACTGGCGAATGTTGCCGGGGTTGCCGGCGCGGCCGATGCGCCCCCACCGCCGGTGCGCGCCTTCAAACTGGCGCCGTCGGCCGACCTCGACTACGTCATTCAGGCCCGCCAGCGCGGCTTTACGCTGCCAGGCGACGGACTGGTCAACTGGCGCGCAGCCGATGGCAAATACAGTGTGCAGGCTGACACCAAAAGTGCGCTGCTGGGCAAAATCGTGGAGACCCGCAGCGAAGGCGCAATCGACAACTACGGTCTCGCGCCGGTACAGTTCACTGAAAAAAAGTTTCGCAAGAGTGCCACCAATACAACGTTCAACCGCGACACGAAAACTATCTCCTTCACTGATGGCAAGCTGACCTACCCACTCGCCGGTGGCGAGCAGGACCGTGCATCGGCAAGCTGGCAACTGGTGGCGCTGGCACGCGCGGCGCCCGACAAATTTGTCGCAGGTTCGGCCTGGACTTTTTTTGTCGCCGGCCCGCATGACGGTGAACCCTGGACGTTCAAAGTAATCAATCGCGAAAAGGTGACGCTGGGCGGCACACTGGGCGACGTGGATGCCGTGCACATCCTGCGCGCGCCGCCGGCCGACGACACCAAGGGACAAACGCTCGATATCTGGCTGGCGCCGTCGCTCGAGTGGTACCCGGTGCGCCTGCGCTTTACCGATGGCGAGGATTTCGTCGAACAACGTTTAAGCAAAATTACCAAACGATAGGAGCAATAGCATGTCCGGATTCAGCATCAATCTTGAAGATAAAGTTCTGCAGAACCCGAATTTCCGCCAGGTGCTGTACACCACGCCGCGCAGCCAGCTGGTCATCATGACGCTGCAGCCAGGCGAAGACATCGGCCAGGAAAAACATGAAGACCATGACCAGTTCATCCGTGTGGAAGCCGGTTTCGGTGAAGCCATCCTCGACGGGGAACTGCATATGCTGGAAGACGGCGTCGGGCTGGTCATTCCCGCCGGCGCCGAGCACAACATCATCAATACGTCGCCGAGCGAACAGATGCGTCTGTACACGCTGTACACGCCGCCCGAGCACCCGGACGGCATCATTCACGAAACCAGGCACGACGCTGACGAATACGAAAAGAAACATCACGGTTGACACGACGCTTGTTTGTCACTGCAACGCGCCAACCTGGCGCGTTTTTGTTATCAGGCTAACTTTGGACTGAGCAGTTGAGACTGATATACTGACGCCCCCGCGAAAGCTTTGCTCAGTCTGTCAGCGGCGTAATCGAATGACAACGGTTGACGTCGTGCAGTCCCAACAAGATGAATCATCCCCTGTCTGGCGCCGTTCTCGCCGCTGACCCTTATTCGATCACGCCAGACGACCTCGATCCGTTGCAGGCGCATTTTCACGCCGGTATCGCGCCCGACGAAATCGAGCAGGTCTTCCACCTGAAGCGCGCGCAGCCGATGCTGCAGGCGTTCACGGCGCTGTTCCACGGCGGCCCCGATGGCGTCCTGGTGCGCCTGCTGGTGCTGCGCGAGCTGGCAGCCGACACGGCCAGCACGCATTTTTCGCGCGCCGACATCAACCAGAAACTGGCCTACCTGATTCCCGAAAGCCTGGAAACGGTACTCACGCGCCTGCGCACCCACGGCCTGCTGGCCTGGGATGGCCCGGCCGCCGTGTATCGCATCACGCCAATGGCGCGCAATGTCCTGTCGGCGCTGGACACGCTGCTGGCACTGGGTAAAGAAGATGACGAAGCTGAGATGGGCTTTTTGTTGTCGCAGGTGGCAGGCGCGCAGGCCGTCGGCGGCGTCACCGTCGAACAACTGAAACACCTGCTGGGACGGTTGAACGAACTGACCGAAGAATTTCGCGATGCGATTGCGTCCGGCTCCGAATTCAAGCTGCGCACGTCGCAGGCCAAGTGGCATATGGCGTGCGACTGGGTCGAGAAGGGCTCGGTCATCCTGCGCGCCATCACCGGCGACGAACGTGCTGACAGCGCCACGCACAAGGCGGCGCAGGCCATCGGCCGCGCGCAAAGTGCGCTGCTCAATATGCAGGGGATGTTTTCGCGCGCATTGAATCAGATCGAGCGCCAGCGCGTGCACCTGGGCCAGTCGGGCCTGTCGACGACCGACGTAAAGCGCTGGCTGCTGGCGCATGAAGACCTGGCCAGCCTGGCCGAAGGCGCCATCGACCGGCCCGTGGTGCCGCTGTTTGGCACGCCGGCCGAAATGATCGACGTGGCCGAAACCGAATTGCTGACCGAGCGCACGGCGAACGTGGGCCCGGCCGGTTTGCCATCGGGCGAAGATGCTCCGCTGACGGTCAACGATGGCCCGGTCGTCCAGGCCGAACTCGATGACTGGCTGGCGCGCCTGGCCGACTTTGCCAACGTCGACAACTTCCCGAGCTTTTCCGACAGCGGCCCGAAATCGGTGCCGATCCAGGATTCGCTGCTGCCGGCCAGCTTTGCCATCGCGTCGTATCGCGCGTCGATGCTGCCGCTGCTGGGCGATGCCGCCGAAGCGAGCTTGCAGGGCGCCACCGCACAACTGGCCCGTTTGCCAGTCAGCTTCACGCCAACCGACGAGATGGTGCTGCTGGACGACCCTGAAGTCGCCGCCATGTCGATCGCGACGCTCTCACTGAATTTCGACCTGGAACTCAAACAAGCATGATGAATGACGACTCCCAAATCCTGATTGCGCGCCTGCTGACGCACCAGACGCTGCGGCGCGACGACAAGATGGTCAAGCGCGTGCTGTCCGACGACACCTTCCGCGCTGAAGTCGATAAACGCTTGCTGGAGTCGGGCCTGAAGCTGCTCGACAACGTCTACGCCGACCACGTCACGCTGGCGCTGCACCGCGCCGTGGAGCCGAAAATTTTCGGCGCCAAGGACATCTGGCAAAACAATAATTTCGGCCTGACGCGCGATGGCGTGGCTTTATTGGTGGTGCTGTGGGCGCAGATCATCCTGCCGAAGCGCGAGCGCCAGGAAACGCACACCAGCATCGTCGACGACCAGAACGACATGTTCGACAAGGACAACCCGATCCCGCGCGCGGAAGACACGTCGGTGGGCATTTCGTACACCGCGCTGCTGTCCGACTTCGGCGACAAGCTCGGGAAAAAGACGCGCATGGACATGAATCTGGGCGTGCTGTCGAAACTGAACTTCATCGAGCGGCGCGGCGATGTGATCTTCGAAGGTCCGCTGCTGGACCTGATGATGGACACCGACGTTTTGAAAGAACGCATCATTAACGGCGCGCTGGCCGACGTGTTCAAGCGCGCGCCGCTGGCCATTGCCCGCCGCCGCGCGCCGGACTCTATCGCCGATGCGTTGAATGAACCTGTCGTTGAGACGAACGACGACACCCCGAACGAAGGCAGCCATGTTCCACATTAAATCGCTCGAACTGGTGCACTGGGATTACTGGCAGCGCATCAAGAACATCCCGCTCGACGCCAAGATCATCACGATCGCCGGCCAGAACGGCTCCGGCAAAACCACCTTGCTCGATGCCTTGCGCACGCTGTTCGGCCTCGATTGTTCGATGGGCCGCACGTATAAACACTACGCGCGGCACTCGGGCCAGCAGACCGCGTGGATCCGCGCCGTGGTCGATAACAAGGTCAGTGGCCGCCAGTTGTCGAACCGTCCGTTTCGCAGTTCCGGCTTTTTCAGCGACGACGAAGTGACCCTGTTTTGCCAGATCCAGAAAAATGGCGTCGACTGGAAGCGCCAGTACCTGATGCGGCCGGGGAACGTCGACATCGAAGAAGTCACCGAGGCGACCGACTGGTTAGGTGTGGAAAATTATCGCAAGCGCCTGGCCAATGCGGGTCTGTCGCCGGCCATGTCGAAAGTGCTGGCGCTCGAGCAGGGCGAGACGGACAAATTGTGCGAGTACGCGCCGCGCCAGTTGCTCGACCTGGTGTTTCAAGTGTTTGGCGACAAGGAAGTGCTGGACGCGTACGACGAGGCCAAGCGCCACCAGCGCGACACCGAGACCGAACTGAAACGCTTCGAGACCGAGCTGGAATCGTCGCGCACCAACCTGGAAGGGCTGCGCCTGCGCGTGGCCAATTATCACCAGTGGGAACACCTGCACGGCGAGCGCCGCAACCTGCTCGAAGAAGTCCTCCCGTCGCTCGAATATCACGAAGCGCGCGAGAAGGCGGCGAACGTCAGCCGCCAGTTGCGCGAGGCACGCAAGCCGATGGCGCAGGCCGACTCGCAACTGATCGAGAAGCGCAATGCACTGGCGGCGCAGGCGCGCGCACACACCGACGCGCAGCAGCAGGAGACCTTGCTGGAGCAGGAAGCGACCGTGCTGGCCAGCCGCCTGACGCAGGTGAATGGCAAGTTAAAACCGCTGGAAAGCCTGCTGGAGCAGCAAGTACGCCTGCAAAAGCTCGCGGCCGATGCGGGCGCCGACCTGGCCGAAGTGGCTGTGCAACTGGCCGCCAAGGATGCAGAGCTGACGCGCCAGAAGCAGGCGCGCGACGCCATCGCGACGCGCATCGCCGGCGAGATGTCGACCATCTCGGCGCTGCAGGGCAAGAGCGCCATGCCCGAGCCGGAAGCCCAGCGCGCCATGCGCCGGGCCCTGCGCGATGAAGGCATCGGCCACGCGATGCTGTCCGATATCGTCGAAGTGACCGACCCGAAATGGCAGGGCGCTGTGGAAGGCGTGCTGGGTGGTTATGCTTCGGTGGTGCTGCTGGAAAAAGCCAAGGATGCGCCGGCTGCGTATCGGCTGGCGGAGAAGGAACGTTATCGCCACTTCATCGTGCCCGATTGTGTCCATGCGCCGGTCGCGAAGGACGATTCGCTGCTGTCGGTAGTGCGTTTTTCAAGCGATGCGCCGGCCTGGCTGATCGATCAGCTGGCGCGCATCGACCGGGTCGACTCGGTGGAGGCGGGCTTTAAAACCCGCTCGGAAGAATGGATTACGCCGGATGCCTATCACCGTGAACGGCGCGGTGGCCGCTCCCTGTTTGTCGAGCCGTCGCGCTATCGCTTCGGGTCGGCCGGTAAAACCCAGCGCCTGGAAGCGATCCAAAAACTGCTGCCGGGCCTGGACGCGCAAGAAGATGCGCTGACGCTCACCATCAGCAAACTGGCCGCCGAAGTGGGCGCGCTGAAGACCCGCATCGCCGGCGTCGATGCTGCGAAAGAGCTCGATGCCCGGTCCGGGGAATTCGACGAAGCCACGCGCAGCCTCACGCCATTGAAAGCCGAGCGCCTGCAAGTGGGTGCGCGCCTGGGGGAACTGCAAACGTTGATCAAGAACGCGACGATTGCGCGCACGCGTGCCGACACGGTCTGGCAAAACGCCCGCATGGCGCTGGCCGAAGCCGAAGCCGGCCTGCGCCTGGGCCACCGGCGCCAGATCGAGCAGCGCGCAGAGCACGCAAAAGCACTGCTGGATTTGCGCCGCGGCTGGCGCCATCTGCCGCAAGGCTGGCGCCGCGCCGAGCGTCGCAATGCGCTGGTGGCCAAGCACGTCAACGCGCACCAGGTCGACTTGCGCGTGTCCACTTTGCAGCACGCACTGGCGCGCGACGATTGGGAGCTGGACGCCACCGTCATCGACCAGTACGGCCGCCTCAACGAACAGTTGCAGGGCCGGCAAGTGGAAACCGATGAACGGCGCTACCAGAACAACCGCGCCATCGAGGCGACGGGCAATGCGCGCGGTGCATACATCGAGCGGCTGCGTTACACCGTCAAGGCGTACAGCAAGAACATCAAGGAGCTGGGCGAACTGGCCGGCATCGATGTGCAGGCCGATCCGGTGCGGCTGGAAAACGACGACGTGCAACTGGCGCAGGCCGGCCTGCACGTGCGCTTCAAGTTCGACGGCAAGGATCAAATCGGCATGAACGACGGGGAGGCATCGGGTGGCCAGCAGGTCATGAAGTCGCTGGTGCTGCTGATTGGTTTGCTGAAGTCGGAAGACGGCTCCGGCGGCTTCGTGTTCATCGATGAACCGTTTGCCCACCTGGATATCCGCAACATCCAGCTGGTCGGCGAATTTTTGAAGAACACCGATGCGCAGTATCTGATGACAACGCCGCTGACGCACAACACCGACGTCTACGACCCGTCCGAGCTGACGCTCATTACCAGCAAGAAGAAAAAGGATACGCAGTGGGCGCAGCCGATTTTCGTGCTGCAGCGGCGGATGCCAATGAAGGCGGCGTAGTTTTTCATAGATGAGGCGTTAATAAGATAATGAATCATCTATGAAATATCGTCATAACGATATTTTCCATAGAAAACGACTTATACTTGTAAAGTCTGATCTATGAAAGAAGCTATGCCACGCAAGATGCTCATCCACGATGCGGTTCCCAGCCTGATCGCGGAACGCCTGACAATCTGGGGCAGCACGATCCGCACCCAGCGCGTCCGCCAGCGTATCGCCGCTGAACAGTTGTGCGTGCGCATCGGTGTCTCGCGTGCGACGCTCAGCCGGCTGGAACGTGGCGATCCGGCCGTCAATGTGGCAGCCTATATGACGGCCTTTCACGTGCTCGGTATTCTGGATGTCGCCATGCCGCCATTGAGCCCGGCGCTGTGGACTTCTGACGAAAATGGCCGCGTCAGGGCGCGCCGCGAGGAGCGCGCCGATGATTATTTCTAAGCCGCTGTATGTCTACCTGCAGCGGCCTAACACTGGCGACTGGATTACCGTGGGCCGGTATGCGATGGCGACGAGCGGCCACGGCACATTCATGTATGCGCCGAGTTACATCGACGCCGGCTGCACCTGGGCGATCGACCCTGTCAATCTGCCGTTTCTACCCGGTCATGCATTCCACGCTCCCCGTTATGGTGGTCTGCACGATGTTTTGCGTGACGCCAGCCCGGATGCTTGGGGCCAGGCTTTGCTGCGTCGAGAACACAACCTGCCCGATGCCACGCCATTGGTGCGCTATCTGATCCTGTCGAACAATGCGCATCGCTGGGGGGCGCTGGCGGTTGGCGCCAGCAAGCATCCTTCGGTGGCAAATATTGCCACGCCGAAGTTGCCGCAACTCGCAAACCTGGTTGGGGAACTGCAGGCGATCAGCGCGCATCGTCCCGCAATCGACACCGCGCTGCGTGCCCAGCTGATGCAGACAGCCAGTGTCGGCGGTGCGCGGCCGAAAGCGACGGTGCAAGACGGTAATGGGCAGTTCTGGCTGGTGAAACCACGTATTGCGACCGACGTTGCCGATATTCCTGGCCTCGAGCACATGGCCCGGCAATGGGGCGCCGCCAGTGGTCTCAACTGCGCGACGACCATGCTGCACGCCATTGACGCCGGCTTCAGCGCGGTGCGCGTGCAGCGTTTTGACCGTGATGGAAGCCGCCGGTTCATGTGCGTCAGCGCAGCCAGTTTGCTGCAGACAGAATATCCCGCTACAGCACAGGAAATTGACCGATGGAGCTATCCACGCCTGGCTGAGCAACTGAAACTGATCGGTGCGCCTGACGAAGACCGGCACGAACTGTTTGGCCGCATGGTGTTCAACGCAGTCTGCGGCAATGACGACGATCACGTGCGCAATCATGCCGTCTATTTTCGGCCGGACATGGGTGGGTGGCGCCTGGCGCCGGCTTTTGACGTGGTGCCAAATGCCGTAGAAACGCCGCGTCATCTGGCCATGCAACTGGCGACCGGTCGTTTCGATATTGCGCGCGACGCAATACTGGCATCAGCGCTGCGATTCGGCTTCGCCTCCCGCGCCGAAGCCGAATATCATCTGGACGGTTTATTGGAACGAATGGCATCGACCTTCGACGCTGCCGCCATGGTGCTCGACAAGGAATGGGCGCAGTTCATGCGCGAGCGCCTTGCTGGTAATCTCGCACTGCTGCGCCGGCCGTAATCAGCTCGCCAGGTTCTTCATCACCGCGTACAAATCGCTCTTGCCCTCGAACCCGATGCCCGGCAGATCCGGCATCGTGATGTGGCCGTTTTCCACTTTTACGCCATCGGGGAAACCACCGTATGGCTGGAACAGGTCGGGGTACGACTCATTGCCGCCGAGGCCCAGGCCAGCTGCGATATTGAGCGACATCTGGTGGCCGCCGTGCGGGATGCAGCGGTCGCGTTTCCAACCGTGCTCATGGAGCATGTCAAGCGTGCGCAGATATTCCACCAGGCCGTAGCTGAGGGCGCAATCGAACTGCAGGTAATCGCGGTCGGCGCGCATGCCGCCGTAGCGGATCAAATTGCGCGCATCCTGCATCGAGAACAGGTTTTCGCCGGTTGCCATCGGCTTGTCGTAATAGCTGCGCAGCGTGGCCTGTAGCGCAAAGTCAAGCGGGTCGCCGGCTTCTTCGTACCAGAACAGATCGTATTGCGACAGCGCCTTGGCGTATTTGATCGCGGTGTCCAGGTCGAACCTGCCGTTGGCGTCGACCGCCAGTTTCTGGCCATCCTGCAGCACCGACAGGATCGAATCGATGCGGCGCAAATCTTCGTCGAGCGAATCGCCGCCAATCTTCTTTTTGACGACCGTGTAGCCGCGGTCGATGTAGCTGCGCATTTCGTCCTTCAGCTTGCCGTGATCCTGGCCGGGATAGTAATAACCGCCGGCGGCGTACACGAACACCTTGCGGTTTGGCGGCACGCCATTGCCATACTGGTCGGCCAGCAACTGGAACAGCGGTTGATTGGCGATTTTTGCCACGGCATCCCACACTGCCATGTCGATGGTGCCGATGGCCACCGAGCGCTCGCCGTGGCCGCCCGGTTTTTCGTTGGTGAACATTGCGTCCCAGATTTTATGCGGGTCGAGATTGTCGCCTTTGGCATTGACCAGGCTGGCCGGATCGGCTTCCAGGATGCGCGGAATGAAACGGTCGCGCATCAGCTTGCCTTGGCCGTAGCGGCCATTCGAATTGAAGCCGTAACCAATGACCGGCTTGCCATCGCGGAGGACATCGGTGACCACTGCCACCAGGCTCAGCGTCATCTTGCTGAAGTCGATGTAGGCGTTGCGGATGGGGGAACTGATTGGCATGGTCTGTTCGCGGATCTCGACGATTCTCATGTGTGTCTCCTGGTGAAAGTGAAGGCCAGTGTAGTCCCGTTGATCTTCCGTATAATTCATTAATCCTTACTTCATTATTCAGTCAAAGTGAAAAGCGAACTGGAATTCATTGTGCTGCTGGCACGGCTCGGCAATCTGTCGGCGGCCGCGCGTGCGCTCGACCTGACACCGCCGGCCGCCACGCGCCGCCTCGCGCAACTGGAAGCGCGCCTTGGTGTGCGGCTGGTGAACCGAACCACGCGCAGCCTGAGCCTGACGAGCGAAGGCGAAACGTATGTCGCGCACGCGACGCGCATCCTGGCGTCGATCGGTGAAATGGAAGAGGCGGTGGCGAGCACCAAGGCGGCCCCGCGCGGACTATTGCGGATCAACGCGACTCTGGGTTTTGGGCGCACGGTGATCGCGCCAATCGTCTCGAGTTTTGCGAAACGCTACCCGCAAGTCGAGGTGCAGATGGAGGTGACGGACCGCCCGGTTGACCTGGTCGAACGTGGCGTCGACCTGGCGATCCGTTTCGGCGCGCTGCCCGATAAACGGCTGGTCGCGCGGCGCGTGATGTCGAACCGGCGCATGCTGTGCGCCTCGCCGCGCTACCTGGCGCAGCATGGCGAACCGCAGCAATTGAGCGACCTGGCCCGGCATCGCTGCATCCTGCACCGTCAGAACGACGACGCGTATAGTACCTGGCGCTTTACGCACAACCAGCAGGAGGAAACAGTGAAAGTGCAGGGCGCGCTGGCCAGCAACGATGGCGACATCGTGCTGGGGTGGGCGCTCGACGGGCACGGCATCCTGGTGCGTTCGGAGTGGGACCTGGCGCGTTACGTGGAAAGTGGCCGGCTGAAAGTGGTGCTGCCGGACTGGCACTTGCCGGCGGCGGACTTATTCGTGACATACCCCAACCGCCGCAACCAGGCCGCGCGCACGCGGGCGTTCATCGATTTCCTGGTGGAGCGGCTCGGCAAGCCCGGCTGAATCAGGCCGCGTCGCGGATGTGCAGTTCGACCCGCATGCCGGCCTGCGCCGTCATGTTGATCAGCGAATCGACCGAGAAGACGCTGATTTTCCCGCGCAGCAGGTCGGAAATACGCGGTTGCGTGACATGGAAATGCGTGGCGGCCTGCGCCTGCGTCCACCCGGCGCGTTCGATGTAGCCTTTTAATGCCATCATCAGGCCGGAGCGCACTTTCATGTTTTCTGCAGCTTCGGGGGTGTCTTCAAGTGCATCCCAGATGCTGGTGAATTTTTCGTTTTTCATGGTCACATTCCCTTCAACAGATCTTTGTAGCGGGACTTCGCCAGGTCGATATCTTGCTGGCTGGTTTGCTGCGTCTTTTTCTGGAAGCAGTGCAGCACGTAGATGGCATCGGAAAACTTCGCCACGTACATCACACGGAAAATGCCGTTCTCATCCCGCACCCGTATTTCCTTGACGCCCGAACCGACCGATGCCATGGGTTTCCAGTCATCCGGATCGCGGCCATGCTGCACCTGATCCAGCTGAAACCCGGCCTCGCTCTTCGCTTGTGGCGGAAAAGCGCGCAAATCGTTCAGCGAACTGGCGCAAAAAACGACAGGTTTGATCGGAGTCATTGAGCGAATATACAAGTATTTATATATGCGCGCAACCGATATTCGAAGACTGTGGCTGCTTACCCCGCCAGGTGCGCCTTCTGCCGCTTCATCCTCCAGCGCAACACACCAATGGAATACGTCGCGAAATACGCCCCAGTCAGGCCGACGACCAGCATGGTCAGCGGGCTGTCGGTGAAGGGTGGCGTGGGTCCGGTGCCGGCGTACAGCTCGAAGCCGATGTACAGCACCCGGGCGGCAAACAGCATCGCGATGACGATACCCAGGCGCGCGTTGGGCGTGAAAAAATAGCCTTCGTCGGTCTCGTCGAAGCGGGTCAGTTTCAAGCCCCAGATACCGTAGCCGATGCCGCCTGCCACGCCGACCGCGAGCGCACCGAGCGAGTAGGGCTTGGTCAGCAATTCGGACACCGGCACGACGATCATGGCGAGAAACAGCAGGATGCCAGTGTAGTGGCGCGTCAAAATTGAACGCTGGCGCTGCATCTGCGTTTTCAGGCGCGCATACACGCGCCAGACCAGCACGGGGGTCAGCAGGAGCAGGGCGATGGTGGTGACGGTGATACCTGAATTCATACGGTGGTTTCTTTATTGTCAGCGCGCCAGCGCAGCACGCCGCGCGCAAAATTGGCATAGTAGCCGGCCATGATGCCGAACACGATCATGGTCAGCGGAGTGCTGGTGAAATGGGCACTGGCAGCCGCGCCGTCGACATAAAACTCGTAGCCGCGGTACAGCAGGCGTCCGATGAACAGCAGCGACACAATGGCGCCGATGGGCGCGTGCGGCACGAAGAAAAAATTGCTGCCGATGCGCTCGAACCGGGTGCGCTGCAGCGCCAGCAGCGACAGGCCGACGCCCACCGCGACCCCTGCGGCCAGCGCGGCCACTGCTAGTGGATGACCCAGCGTCATCACGCCGAAGACCACGACCAGCACACCCATGATGGCGATCGACAGCCAGTGGCGCCACGCGTGTGATTGCTGGCGCACCATCAGGCGCCGCACGCGCTGGTAGACGCGCCAGGCGACAAATGGCGTCAGGATGGCGGCAATGGCGGGGGCAGGCAGCATAGTCGATGATCCGGTCGATGGGGTGCGGCCATTGTAATGCAGCCGAACGTCATCCAGCGACTGCCCGTGTTACTGTTTTGACTTCACTTTTTCAGGAGTCTGCACCATGCACCAACAACCCGTCCACGCGCACCGCGCCCCCGACCCGGCGCCAGCGGAAGATCCGTTTCCAATGCCGTCCGAGCATCCGCACCATGGCCCTTCCCACATGCCGTCAGATGAAGAGCCAGAACCGGATCCCAACCCACAAACCCACACGCTGCATTAATTACGCACCCTTAATCACGCACCCTTAATCAAACGCCCACGAGTACAGCAGGTCGAGCGCGGTGTTGGTGCCGGTCTGCACCTGTACCGACAGGCGCGGATTGATTTTATAGCGCACCTTCACCAGGCTGCTCGCGGTGGCGGCGCCCTGCTCGAACGTCACATATAAACGATTCGAGATGCGCTTGCCCACCGTGACGACCGTGCTTTCCAGTCCGGCGGCCTGCGACACGCCCAGTTCATCGAGACCCAGTGAATTGGCGATCTTCGACTGGATGCCACCGGTGCCCCCCGCGCCGCCCAGCAGCGCGCCCGCAGCGGCGCTGAGCACGCCCGCTTCATTGCCGGTATTGCCTTCCATGCCGTGCCCCAGCACCAGCCAGGACAGTTTTTCGCTGTCCGTGACGGTAGGCGTCGACACCAGTTTCGCCGATGGCGCCAGCGCCGTCCCGCGCACTTCCACGCCGGCTTCGACATTGGTCTCAGTGAGCTGTTCGCCTTCCGGCCGCTTGCGCACCGCGAGGATGTTCAGCGCCGGATTATCGTACGGTCCACTGAACGTCACCAGGCCACGCTCGATGGTCAGCTTCTGGCCATACGCCGCATAGGTACCGTTGTTGATGCTGATATTGCCGTTCACGCGCGGCGGCCGGCCACCCGACATGCGCACCCGCGCTGTGCCGGCCAGGTAAGCATCGGCGCCCATGCCGCGCAAGTGGAAATCGTCGCCCAGATCGACCGAGACATCGACCGCCAGCGGCTTCGATGGCTCGGCTTTTTGCGGCGCCATATTGGTGCGGCCCAGGATCACGACATCGTCGGAGATGGTCGGGCGGCCCAGCGGCGCCAGTTCCAGCAGCGCGCGGTCGGCCTTGAATTTGCCATCGAGCGCAAATGTTTTGGCATCGCGTATCAGCGTACTTTCGCCGCTGACGATCAGCGTGCGGTCAGGGCGCGACAATACCTCGAGCTTGTTGGCGACGAGTTTCAAGTTCGCCGTCGCTTCGCCATTCGAAAAGCGCACATTGCCGCTGGCGAGTGCATTGCCGGAAGCCCCATCGAACGCCAGGCGCTGCAACAGCAACTGGTCGCCGGCCAGTTCTGCGCGCAGCTGGCCATTCCTCAGACGCAGGCCCTGTTCAGCCCAGCGCACTGTCATGCCGTCGCCATTCAGATTGCCGTTCAGGGTAGGCGTACCGACCGTACCTGCGCCAGCCAGCGCCAGTTTCAGTGCGCCGTCCAGCTCCAGCCCGGGCGTGCCGGCCAGTGGTGCCATCCAGGCGATCGAACCCATGTTGGCGTTGGCAGTAAAGCGCAGCGGACTGTCGTTGTTCAGCCGGCCGTTGATCATCTGCGCGGTAGCATCCACGCGTGCCTGGCCGAGGCGCGTGCCATCGACATCGAACTGCATGCGCAGCGCGCCCGATGTGACATCGGCGCGCGCTTCCAGTTTCGTCAGACCCAGGATGACCGGCGTATCGCTGCCGACCACCAGATCGCCGCTCTCGCGGTACACGCGCAGATTGCCGTTCAGCGCAGGCACGCCGGTGGCGGCCACCTGCATATCGAGCCCCCATTGCGCGCCCAGCGTCAGGCTGCCGGCCAGCGTTTCGCTCAGGCTCGGTGCAAATTTTGTCAGGTACGCCAGCGACACGCCGGTCGCACCGCCGCGGCTGGCCCAGTGGCCGCCGTTCTTGGTCAGCGACTGCACATTCACCGAACCTTTTTCCAGCGCCAGCACCGTGTTCCCGAGATCGATGCGTTCCGGTTTGGCCAAGCCTGCCACCCCTGCGCCAGGTGTCGTGGTCAGGCGCAATGACACCGGGGATTGCAGCGTGACCGCGTACTGGCCGCGGTTCTGCAGCGCGGCGATGGTGCCGGCCCAGGTGTCGCCCGACCAGCCACCGCGCACTTCCGCGTTGGCGTCGATATTGTCGCCGCGCGCGGTCAGACGCAAGCTGTGCGCGCCGCGGGTGCCATCGGTAACGAGTCTGGCCGAGGCGATTTTCGTGTTACCGGAAGCAAAACCCGTCAGTGCGATATCGCTGACCAGCGGATCGGCCGCGCCGCGCCCGGCGCCCAGCGTGGCCGACGCTTTCAATGTTTTCAGCGACACCGTGCCCATGGCGCGGATGTCCGCGCCTTCGAGCGCTGCGACCAGCGACGGCGCCTGCATGGTGCCAGAAACACTGCCTGCACCGCGCAGCGCGCCCGCAAAATCGGGCCCGAATGCGGCCAGTTGCGGCGCATCGATACGCCAGTCGAGCTTGTCGCCGGTCTTGCCGAAATTGCCTTTGGCCGCAATCACATTCGCGCCCACATGCAGGTCGACGTCGGCATTCGACACATGCTGGCGATCGACCGACAGTTTTGCGTGGCCAGTCAACGGCGACGCCGCCAGTGTGGATGGCTGCAGCGCCAGGTTCAGTGCACCGGCCCAGTTGGCGCCACCGCGTCCGCTGGCATCAAAACTGCCATTGATCGAACCTGCCAGCGGCGAGCCGAAGGTGGCGGGGTTGAAGCGCTGCGCGGTGCCGGTGGCTTTGACTTCCGGCCCACTTGCTCCGATCCATCCTTCGCCACTGGCATGCAGCACGCCGTCGGCGCCTTTGCGTTGCCCTGCCACCCAGCCCAGGCCTTTTGCATCGAGCGCAAAGCTTGTGCGCGGCGCCTGCATGGTGCCGGTGACGACCCCGTTCGCATCGACCGCGCCATACAGGTCGCCACGCGCCACGGACAGATCGGTCGCGGCCACGCGCCACAATAATTTCTCGCCCGGCGCACCGAACGCGCCGTTCAGTTCGACCGTGTTGCGGCCGAGTGCCAGTGCGGCATTCACGCCGCTGACGTGGGTGGCGTCGGCTGTCAGCTTGCCTTTGCCGGTAAGCGCCTGGTCGAACAGGCGGCTGGGGCGCAATGCAAAATCGGCGGCGACACGCCACGATGGCAGGCCGTCCGGCTTGGTCGCCGAAGTTGGCTGAGATTCGGCTAACACCCCGCTGGTGTGGATATCGGCATTGATGTCGGCTTTGGGAAAATCGCCGAACGAGGCCGGGTTGAACTTGCTGGCGTTGGCCTTGATATCGAATGGCTTTTCACCGGCAAGGTTCAAGGTGCCATTTAGCGTGACGCTGCTGGTGCCCGCGCCAATGCGCGCTTCGCGCAGCGTCAGCACATTGTTCGTCAGGGCTGCGCTGGCCGTCAGTTTCAGGCCGGCGTCGCTGAGGGTCGTCTCCAGCGTCTGCGTGTCGCCCTTGTTGGTGACGCGGATATCGCCGGCGATGCGCGTCGTCTTCACGGCGCCGTAGATTTTTTTCAGGTCGAGGCGATCGGTGTGCAGCGCGAAGTCGGCGCTGCCCAAACCGGCATCGCCTGCCTTTCTTTGCACGCTGCCGCTGCCGGTGAATTTGCCTGCTTCACCAAAATCGACCAGCACGTCGGCGATGTTCAGTGCGGACAGGTTGCCAGTGAGCGCGCCATGCATCGTGCGCAGCGGCAGGCGTTGCTGGTCGAGCGCGCCTTCAGGACCGTCGTTGACGATGTTCACACTGCCCGTCACGTTGCGCTGCCCATCCACCTTGGTAGCGATGGCAAGCGTCAGGTCGGCGGTCGGCAGCGAAGGATTGAAGAAGCCGGGATTGACGTTTTTGGCATTCAGGCGCAGCTCGCGCAACGGAATATCACCATACGGCGCAATCGCAAAATGGCCGTCGCCGACTGCGCGGCCAGCCTTGGCGGTGGCGTCCAGGATGGCCAGGTTCAAGTCGCCGCCGACTTTCAGCGCGATCTGCGCGGCGGCAGTGCCGGCTGTCGCTTGCGACTGGGTCAGGCTGCCCGTGCCATCGAGCTTGAAGGGCTTGCCCACGCCGATGCTGGCGTTGGCCGCAACGTTACCGAACGGCGTGGCTGCCGACGCGTCACGCAAGGCCCACTTTTGCTTGTCGCCCTGCAGCTTGAACTTGATGTTGTCCACTTCGGTGGCGGCACCCTTGCTGACGAAGACGGCCTTGGTGATGCGTGCGTCGGAAACGGTCACGTTGAACGGGGCGGACAGCGATGTCGGCATCGGCGACGGCGGCGACTCCTTCAGCGTTTCCGAGCGCAGGCTGGCGACATACAGCTGGTCGATCGCAATGCCGCCCGTGAGCACCTGGCGCGGCGACCAGTCGATGTCGATATTGTCCAGCGTGAGCACCTGCTCGGGCGTGCGGAACACGGCGCGCGCGATGTGCATCTTGCCGTACAGGGAGCCGGTCACGCCGGTCAGGGTCAGCTTGCCGCCACTGGCATTGGCGACTTTTTGCGCCACCAGTTGCAGCGTGGTTTCGCGGCCGCCGTAATACAGCGCGCCGCCGGCCAGCACGGCCGTCAGTGCCAGGCCGATCGCGACGTTGCGCGGCCAGCGCTTTTTTTTCAAAACCGGGGCGGTAGTGGTGTTGGTGTCGTCGCTATGCATCAGAAGGTAAATCCCAGGGAGAAGTGCAGGCGGATCTTTTTGACGGCCTGGCCATACGCCACGTCGACATTGATCGGTCCGACCGGACTGCGCCAGCGCGCGCCCACGCCGTAGCCATATTTTGGTTTCAGGTCCTTGACCGTATCGGCCGCGTTACCGGCATCGATGAAGACTGCCGCGCCATACGGCGGCTTGAACCACCAGTCGTATTCGGCGCTGGCCGTGGCCAGGTAGCGCGAGCCGACGGTGGCGTTGCCGACCTTGACGCCAAGTTCCTGGTAAGCGTAGCCGCGCACCGAATTGTCGCCACCGGCGCGGAACAGCACCGTGCTCGGTACCCCGACTTTTTCTTTCGAGCCGACCGCGCCGGCCTCACCGCGCAGGATCAGCGTGCCTTCCTTGCCGACCGGACGTAAATTGATGACGCGGGCGTACGCGCGGACGAATTTTTCGTCCGTCAGCACCGGCAGCACGGCGGCGCCGAACTGGCCAGACACGGCGTAGCCGCGGGTCGGTGCAGTCAGGCTGTCGAGGGAACGCTTGGTAATGGCAAACGTGATCGGCACGCTTTTTGCGCGCGACGAGATGACGTTGTCGACACCGAGTTGTTCGGTCAGCGCTTCGATCGTCACACTGCGCTCCAGCAGCGGCGTGCCCCACGCGCGCTTGGCCGAGACGCTGGTCACGGCAGTGATTTCGTGCTCGATATCGGTGTGTGTGTAGCCGCCACCGACACTGTCGTTGTAGCCATCGGGCGTGGTTGGCCAGTAAAAATCGGCCCGTGCAATCTGCTGTTTCTGCTCGTACGTCAGGTTCGACTTCATGCGCAGGCCAAACACGTTCAGGTTGTCGTACGCGAGCTGCGTGCGCGCGCCCGTGTTGGTGGAGATACCAACGCCGGCGGTGACGTTCTGCTGCTTGTTTTCGGTGACGCGCACCACCACCGGCAGCAGGGTGGGGCCGTTGGCGGCAGTCGGTGCGGCGGCGGCGGCCGGATCGGGCTTGTCTTCGGCACCGTCGAGCGCATCGATCTTTGCACCCAGGACGCCGCGCAGGTCGACGCCTACTTCAACACTGGCAAAGTAGCCCGTGTCCTGCAGTTTTTGCTGCAAAGCCTGCATGGCCGCTTCGCTGTATTCGTCGCCGGGCCGGATCTTGTTCAGATTGGTGACGATGGTTTGCGGATAGCGCTTCATGCCGCGGATGCGCGTGGCGCCGAAGCGCATTTCCGGACCGCTGTCGATGACCACTTTCAACGCCGCCTTGTGCTGGTCCGGATCGACCGTGGCTTGCGATTCGGCCAGTTGCGCGCGCGGAAAACGCGTCTGCGCAATCTGGCGCACCAGCGATTTTTTCGCGCCTTCCCAATCGGCCATGCGGAAACGTGCGCCTTCCGGCAGCGCCCAGCGCGTGCGCAGATCGTTTGCATCGAGCGGCACGCTCTTGTCGTCGAAGGGAACGTAACCCTGCAGGATCAGATCGAGATTCCCCACCACCACTGGCTGGCCCGGCACCACAATCACGCGCACGACGTTGCTGCCGTTGGCGCGTGTGTCGAGACCTGCGGTCACTTGCGGCGAAAAATAGCCTTCGGTCTCGAGCAGCGTTCTGGCCTGGTCCGGCGTGGTTTTGACCAGGCGCTGGAGCTGGTCCATCGTGGTCTTCGGGTTGTCCTTGAAGCGCACCAGGTCGAGATTATCTTCGAGCAGTTTTTCCAGCTGGCGCGGCGCATCGATCTGCACCGAATATTTGACGGCAGGCGCCGGCGCTTCCTGCGCAGCGGCTGTCGAAAGGGCGGGTGCGATGCACACGGTCAGCACGATCTGTGCAAGAATTCGGTGCTGCCGATACGCCGCTGCAGCGTGGTGGGGTCTTGCGAGAAACATGGTGCTCCAGGATGTCAATACTCGCCGTATCTTAACGGATTGCTACAAATAGCGGCGAACGATTAACCTCAAGACAACACTTTCATGCTCAACGTTATTGCCCCCGATACCGCACTCGTCCTGTTCAGTGGCGGCCAGGATTCCACCACCTGCCTGGCATGGGCGCTTGCCCGTTACGAACGAGTGGAAACTATCGGTTTCGATTACGGCCAGCGGCATGCCATCGAACTCACGGTGCGTCCGACGCTGCTCGACAAAATGCGCCAGCAATATCCACAGTGGGCGGACAAGCTGGGCGAGGATCACATGATCGATCTGTCGCTGATCGGTAAAATTTCCGACACCGCGCTGACCAGCAATGTGGAAATCACGATGCAGGAAAATGGCTTGCCGAACACGTTCGTGCCAGGCCGCAATTTACTGTTCATGACAGTGGCGGCGACGGTGGCGTATCGCCGCGGTTTGACGGTGCTGGTTGGCGGCATGTGCGAGACCGATTTTTCCGGCTACCCGGATTGCCGCGACGACACCATGAAGGCGCTGCAGGTGGCATTGAACCTGGGCATGGCGACGCGCCTGAAAGTGGAAACGCCGCTGATGTGGCTGGACAAGAAGCAAACATGGGAGCTGGCACAAATGCTCGGCGGCGATGCACTTGTCAATCTGATCCGCACCGATACCCACACGTGCTACCTGGGTGAGCGCGGCGCGCTGCATGCCTGGGGCTATGGTTGCGGCACGTGCCCGGCCTGCGCCCTGCGTGCGCGCGGCTACCAACAGTTCGCCGCCACGCAGCCGGTTTAAGCCGATTTTTCAAGCACCACCCTTGGCCGGCGCGAACGGCTGACCAGGTACCAGATCAGTATCAGCGGCAGCAGCAGTGGCAACAGCAGGGGCGCGACTGCGACGGCAACACACAGCAGCACCAGCGCCAGTGCACCGAACAGCACGATGCCGACGCCGGCAAACACCACCACCAGCACGACCCCGACAATCATCATGATGCAGGCGGCGAGCAAGGTGCCGCCCCCGGCAAACAGCAGGCCGAGCAGCGCGCCGGCCGGCCCGTCGAATTCATCGCCATCAATGTTGAACGCGACGCCGTGGGTGCTGGCAAAGCAGTTCCAGAAGATGGCGGCAAACAGGAACAGCAAAATAAAGGGGGCAATTTTTTTCATGGCGGGGCCTCTCGGGTGGTCGTAAATCGTGGTCGGTATGGTGGAACTTTAGCCAGCGCCGCGCCTGTCGATACGCCGTTTGCGACAGGCTGCAGCGTGCGCCGACGGACGGTCTGGAACGTGCGATTAGCTGCTGCCGGGTCCGTTGTCAGACCTTGCAAACGCCGAGTTCGCGCCTATACTGACAGCCTGCTCTGTTACAGGAGGACGTCAACATGCATCGAGTCATCCATCACCTGGCGCACGAGTTGGCCAGCGCCGCCCGGGCTTTGACGGCGCGCCATGCTGCCGTCCCCGGCGGTCCGAAAGGCCCGCCCTCGGCGCCGCCAGCAATTCCGCCGATCATCATCAATCCCGTCAATCCTTTCAGCAAACATGTGCCTGAGCCGTCCATCGACCCCATCCGCGTGCCGGTCGGGCCACCGGTTGCGCCGCCTGGTCGTCCCGGCTTTTATCTTGTGCATTGCTGAACAGCCGGTGGCGTTTTCCTCTATCATCTGGGCCCAGGCGCAATGCCAGCTCAAACGATGTCCACCATGAATGACCAGAACTCCGAACACGACGAAAACGACGAACCCGACGACGGCCCGGTTCAGCAACCGCGCCTGTGGCAAGCCAATGGCTGGACCGCGCGTGTCATCAAGAATGACGACGACGAGGGCTGGGCGGTCGCCATGATCAAGGATGGCGAACCGGAGCCGGCCCTGGTCGGTCCGTGGACGATGGGACGCGACAAGAAAAACCCGAAACCGCTCGACGTGAATGCATTTCATACGCTGGTGAAAACCGCGTCAGAAGTGATCCGCCGCCATGAACAGGCGCTGCATGCCCAACTGCACAAGTACTTATATGTGCGCACGGAAGAGGGCGAACTGAAAGTGACGATGGATATCATTCCAGACGAAGAACATCCATATGCCATCCTGAAAGCCTTCGACGAGATGGGCGAGCAAGTTGCCACGGCACGCGTGGAAGCCAACTTCAAACTGACCACGGCCAGCGCCGACAAATGGGTCGCCAACGATTTCCGCGCCCCCCGCGGATCGTCGATGTAGGCAGGCGCACCACACTTGGCCGCATTGCTACTGGCCGCGCGGCGATCGGGCTGCTATATTTCCCGGGTGCACTAACTTGTGTGCCTATCCAAGGGAAATAATGCATAACCGTCTTGAACGCCTGGAAGCGGTGCAGTCGATGTTGCTGGACATCGGCCAACTGTCGATGAGCTGCACCGATATTCGCCAGTTTGTCGGCGCCGTGCACCGCGCGCTGGGCCGCATCATGTACGCGGCCAATTTTTATGTGGCCTTGTCCGATAATGACGATGGCACTGTCCGCTTCGTTTATTTTGTCGATGAAGTCGACGTCGACCTGGTGCCCGGTCCCGAGACTGCAGTCACGCTGGGCCCGCCGGAACAGTCGCCCACGGCCTGGGTGATTGCCCACCGTGAAAAACTCAGTCTGACCGCGCAGGATTTCCGCCAGCGCGACATTGAAAGCGGCAACCAGAGCATTGGCAGCAATGCCGAACAATGGATGGGGTGCCCGCTGCTCGACCAGCATCACCAGGTACTGGGCGCGATCGTCATCCAGAGTTACGACGTCCAGCACCGTTACAGCGATGAAGACGAAGCCCTGTTCGGCGTGATTGCCAACCATGTGTCGGTGGCATTGCAGGGTCTGCAAAGTGTCGACCGCCTGGAGCGCGCCGTCCACGAACGCACCGAGATGCTGGCGCGCCAGAACGCCGCACTGCGCGAGGCGCAATCGGAACTGGTGCGCCAGGAAAAGCTGGCGTCGCTGGGGCGCCTGGTGGCCGGTGTTGCGCATGAAATCAATACGCCGCTGGGTATTTGCGTGACTGCTACCAGCCACCTGGTGGAAGAGTTGCGGCTGACGCGCGCGGAACTGGCGGCCGGCGAGATGACGGCGGAAAGCCTGGAATCGTTTCTCGACATCGTCGACCAGTCGCTGCGCATCATGACCACGAATACCCAGCGCGCCGCGGCGCTGGTGCGCAGCTTCAAGCAGGTGGCGGTCGATCAGTCGTCCGACGCGATCCGCAGTTTCAATTTGCTGACGTATCTGAACGAGGTGCTGTTGTCGCTGCAGCCGAAGTTGAAGGGGCGTCCGGTAAAAGTCGACATCGATTGCCCGGCCAATATTGTGCTCGACAGTTTCCCCGGCGCGGTATCGCAGATCATTACGAATATGGTCGTCAATTCACTGGTACATGGCTTTCAACACGAGCAGGCCGGCAACATCCGCCTGCAGGCATCGTGTGCCGATGGCATGGTGAAACTTACTTACCTCGATGACGGGGCCGGGATGGATGCCGATACGCTCGGCAAATTGTTCGAACCGTTTTTCACGACCCGGCGCGGCACCGGCGGCAGCGGACTGGGGGCGCATATCCTGTTCAACCTGGCGACCGGCCCACTGGGCGGGACAATCCGTGTGGAAAGTGCACCGGGGCAGGGACTGAAGTATTTTCTGCGGTTTCCGCAGAGCCGGCGCGTGGAGAAAGTGGCGGGCTGAGTTGGCTGACGGTGTTATTGAGATGGTATGGGTTCCCTCATGCGCGGGAATGACGGTTTTGAAGGCGCTGCCTTGAACACCGTCGCCCCGCCAAACGCGCCAGGGCCCATGTTGAGTGATGTTAAATTGCTCAGCATGGCGCCATCGACACTGTATCGACAGCGCAGTTAAACGTCAATCCGGCAACTTCCGATTGATCTCCGCCGCCTGGTCCATATTCCTGATCAGGATGTCGACATAGTGCGGATCGAGGTGCGTCCCTGCCACTTCGCGCATGTAGTCGGCGACCTGGTCCAGCGGCCACGCTTCCTTGTAACAGCGGCTATGACTGAGCGCATCGAACACATCCGCTACGGCGACGATCCGCGCATACGGGTGGATATTCGTGCCGCTCAGTCCTTGCGGATAGCCACTACCATCGTATTTTTCATGGTGCTGGTGCGCAATCACGGCCGCCGCTTTCAAAATCGGCCGGGTCGAGCCGTCCAGGATTTGCAGGCCGATGGTGGGGTGCTGCTGCATGATGGCCCACTCCTCGGCATCGAGCTTGCCAGGTTTCAGTAACACGCTGTCGGGCGTGGCGATCTTGCCGATGTCGTGCATCGGCGACGCATGCACGAGCACGGCAGTTTCATCGCTCGACATGCCGGACTCCTGCGCCAGCATGTGCACCACCTGCGCCATGCGGCGTACGTGGTTGCCCGCCTCGTGCGAGCGCGACTCGACCACGTCGCCGAGGCGCATGATCAGCTCGGCCTGGGTATCGGTGATTTCCTGATTCAGCAAAATATTGTCGAACGCAATGGCAACGCCGGAACAAAATACTTCCAGCAATTGCGCATCGATGTCGGAAATGGATTCCACACCGCGCAGCACCAGCAGAGATACCTTCCCGCTATTGTTTGGGAAGTAGCCGACATACGTGCCGGACTGCAGGCGCGAAATACGGTTGCGGCGCGCGTCGTCGAGTTGCGCCAGCAGGTCATCGGAGAGGACGTCGCCATCCATATTGCCAATCTGCGCCAACACTTCATATTCGGATTCGCCGGTAATCAGGCTGGCGCCGGCCACGCGCAGCAGCATGCTTTGTTCGAGGCGAAGCAGCGCGACAACTTGCTGCAGCAAGCCGCTGGCGAAGTCTTTCAGATTACGTTGCTGGAAGATATGAGCCGATGCTGCGATCACGCGTTCCAGGCCTTCGCGATAGACATGCTGCGTGATGCGCGCTTCTTCCACTTTCATGATGTCGCGATAAGCACGCAGCGCAGCAAAGGTGGTGGTGAACAACTTGGTGCGGTCGAGTTCGGTCTTTTCCTTGTAATCGTTGATGTCGTAATCGACGATGACGCGCTCTTCCGGCGCTTGCCCAGGTTGACCGGTGCGCAGGACAATGCGGGTAAATTGGTTGTGCAGATCCTCGCGCATCCAGCGCGCAACTTCCAGCCCGCTGTCTTCACGTTCCATCACGACATCGAGAAACACCAGCGCAATATCTTTTTCACGCGCCAGCACTTCCTTCGCTTCCGCGCCCGAATAGGCGTGCACGAAACTTAATGCGCGGCCGTCCAGGCGGAACCGGGTCAGGGTCAATTTTGTTACATCATGGATATCCGGTTCATCATCGACGAGTAAAACTTTCCACGGTGCGAGCTTGGGGGCGGCAGGGGAGAGAAAGGACATGTGAATGTTCCGATACCAGTTATCAAGTGAATAATTGCGCCGGCAGAAATAGTTGCGCTGGATCAAATGATTGTAGTATGGGACTTGCGCATTAACAACAGGCAATACTATTGTTCTTACCAAAAAGCAACTTTAAGAAATTCGATACGTCAGTTATATTGTTTTTGACAGTTTTCGCAGAAGAATGCACGGCGCTGTGTCTTGCCGAATTTCCCTTTTGAAAACAATATGTTGCATCTGGGACACACCGACTTTGCATGCGCCAGCCAGTGCGCTTTCAGTACATACAGCTTTTTCCAGCGAAGAAAATCGAAACTGTAGGCGCGTGCTCCTGCAACCATTTGTCGTAATTTCGGGGCTGAAAGGCCGCCAATCGTCGACAGCGGATGCACCCTGATCCTGAACAGCACTTCGTTCTTGATAATGTTGCCAACGCCAGCAAAAATGTCCTGGTCGAGTAGTGCGTCGCAAACCAGCATGTCGGGCTGCGCCCGCAATTTTTTAAGTGCCTGCGCCGCATTCCACGTGTCGCTCATGACACTGGCGCTCCAGTCATACACAGCATCCACGTCTGGATCGATTTCCTTGACCGAACACGCATAGAAATTCATTTCACCGCCATCTTCCATCTGTAGGCCGAGCCGTTTGAAGCGGCCTTCCTTGTGTGCATCGATGGCATAACTGCCAAAGAGGAGGAAGTGAATGCGCAGTGCCATGGTCGGCAGCGCGATAATGAAATGTTTGCCCCATGCTTGCAGCGACAGGATTGGCTGGCCCACCAGTGTCTGCGGGTCGATGACGGTCGTGTTGCCTTCAGCGGCAACGATGTGCTGGCCAACAAAACGCGTTGTTTATTCCTGCAGGATAAACAGGGTTGGTCCTTCGGGCACGGTGATTCTCCTTGTCGAGACGGTTGCCTTATTCTGGACAGGTTTCCTGGGGCCACCTGTGCGGGAACGAACACTGCGCGCGTGCTGCCGCTGCCGGCAAAGCGGCGTAAGATCAGTTTGTCTTCAACAGTAAATAGCGAGGCTGCAAATGAAACAGTTCCTGAAAACCCTGGTCGCTGGCAGCCTGCTGCTCGCCAGCGTTGCCGCCAGCGCGGCGGTGACCATCAATTTCGTCAAGCCGGAAGACTACCCGGACATGCCATTTTCTCCCGTCGACCGCGATGCAATACTTAAAGAACTGGGCGACCATTTCGTCACACTGGGCAAAAATCTGCCGGACGGGACCGATGTGCGCATCGATGTTCTCGACCTGGACCTGGCTGGCCGGCTGGAACCGTCCCGACGCGGCGACCGCGATTTGCGCATCCTGCGCGGCGGCGCCGACTGGCCGCGCATGACGCTGCATTTTTCCATCGAGTCCGGCGGAAAAGTGGTGAACAGCGGAGACGCTCAGTTGCAGGACATGAATTATCAGTTCAATGCCCGGCGTTCAAACGACAGCGACCCGCTGCGCTACGAAAAGCACATGATCGACGAGTGGTTTTATAAAGCGATCGCACCGCGCAAGCCGGGGTGACGCGCCTTGACATGAGGTGAGCCAAATTACGTGGGCGCCACGACATTGCGCAGCGTAATTGAAGTGGCTGGAGATGAGCCAGTGTGGTGCAATGTTGGGGTATCGCACCGCGTCGGGTGACGTTAATCCAGCCAGTTGACCCTGCTGAATTTGGCGCGGAAGTCGTCCGGCATCGCCACCACCTGGCTGCTGTGATAGTTGAAAAACACAAAGCCGGATTTGGCCATGGCGATCAGCTTGCGGTCGCGCGGGCGCGTGACGCGAAAGATGATGTCGCCGCCGTATTTATTGAAATCCATGACACCCACTTCGAATACCAGCTGATCGCGCGCATGCGCTTCGGCGCGGTAGGTGGTGGCCAGGTCGGTGACGATGATGCCGGTGCCGTCGCGCTCGGTTTCGGGGACGCCGTATTCGAACAGGAACCGCGCGCGTGCTTCCGAGATCATCGAGATCATCGAGTCATTACCGAGGTGATTTGCGCCATTGATATCTGTTACACGCACCGTCAGCGGCGTGGTGTAGCAGTACTGGTCTTCAGGAAAGTCGAGTTGTAAGCGTGCCATGCGTTAATTTTAACTGGTTCTGCTCCTTCTCTCATCCGGTTTGAATTTCAGCGCTGACGGACGCACTGTGCTCATAGCGTCGTGCCGGCACAGGAAGCACAACACAGCATCGGTATGTCCTTTACTTGCGGCTGATCCGGTAAATCTTGCCGTTGCCGGCAATCAGGTACAACTCACCGCTGCCATCGCGGCCAAACGAGACGATATTGCCCAGCCCGGTAATGTTCCAGTCACGCTGTTCGGTGATGCCACTCCGCAGTGCATTCGGCACCACGCTCTTCAAGAATCCGGTGCAATAATCGGAGTAAAAATAACGTCCGGCCAGTTCGGGCAATGCCGTTCCGCGGTAGACGAAGCCGCCGGTAATGGAGCAGCCATTGACGTTATTGGTGCCATGCTCGTAGTCGAACGCCGGCGCCGTCAGGCCGGCCTGGTCACACGAAGTGGCGTTGTAGCAGGCAGTGCCCTCGGTGATATTCCAGCCGTAGTTCAAGCCGCCGGCAGTTGCGTCGACAATATCGACTTCTTCGCGCCGGTCCTGGCCCACATCGGCAATGAAGGCCAGCCCGCTGTCGAAGGTAAAGCGCCATGGATTGCGTAATCCGGCTGCCCAGATTTCTCCCCGTCGCGCGGTTTGGCCGGCATATGGGTTCGAGGACGGAATTGCATACCGCTGCGCCACCGTGGCCGCGCTGACATCAAGACGCAGCATTTTCCCCAGCAGCACATTAAGGTTTTGCGCATTGCGCAGCGGGTCGCCACCGCCGCCGCCGTCACCTGTCCCGAGGTACAGGAAACCATCCGCACCGAACGCCACCTGGCCACCGAAATGGTTCGTGAAATCCGGATGCGGAATGCTGATGATGACGAGACCGGACGCGGCATCGGCCAGGTTCACGTTGCCCGAAACAGTAAAGCGTTCGATGGTGATGTTCTGGCTGTTGTCGATGTAATACAGGTAGACGTAGCCGTTCGCGGCATAGCGCGGATCGAACGCGATCGACAGCAGGCCGCCCTCGCCGCCAGTGAACACGCGCGCGCTGATATCGAGAAATGGCTGGGTCAGCAGCGTGCCGTTTTGCAGAATGCGGATGCGGCCGGCGCGCTCGACGATGAACTGGCGCGCGTCGCCTGCCGGCGCCGTCAGGAAGACCGGACTGACTGCCGTGGCAACTTCCACTGCCGCGAGTGACAACGCGGTGTTGCCATACACAACCGCAGCGTTTGCGGTAGCGCCGGCCGTGACCGTGATTACCTGCGACGCCGGCGACGGGGTCCAGATGGTGCTGCCGACGCTGATGCTGCCGGCGCTCACCGTGTAGGCGCCAGGCGCGAGGGTGCTCAGGGTGGTGGTTTGCGTCAGGTCCTGCAGAAAATTGTTGGGGCCGGTAATGTGCACGGCACCGCTGCTGCCGGTTGGTACGCTCGCTATCGTGACGACCAGGCTGCCGGTGGTCGCTGCGGGTGCGGGCGGGTTGACGTGATTGTCCCCACTACCACTACCACTACCACCGCACGCGCACATCAGGCAATAAGCCAGACACAACAGGTAAAAACGTGCGTGCACGATCATGGCAGCTCCCGGAGGCAGACGACATCGATGCAGGATTACTTGAGGAGGATTGTGGCGCGAACCGTCCGCACGCAGCGCACGGTTGGCCTGGGAAACTTGTTAACGATCAGGGCGCGGACGGTGCGCGCTGACGCAGCTTGCGGACCACGCCGGCAGGGTCGACCAGCACGACGAATTCGGAGAACCGGCCACCATCGGCGGGGGCCTGGTACAACCACGTTTCATAGCCCGAATCGAAGTGGATGAACCTGGTCGGACCAAGCGCTGCCAGCATCTGGGCGCGCGTGGTCTGGCCGGGCACGATGGCCGCTTCCAGCCTGGCTGCCGGAATGGACGTGCCAAGCGGCGCAGGTCCGGTGGCGCAGCCGGCAAGAAGAACGATCAACATAACAGGCACGATCGACTTCATGGCGCACCTCCCGGTGCATCGTCCATATACGCAAATTCGACCAGCGTGTCGTCGGGCCAGCTGGCGTCCCAGATGGGCGCATAGTAAGAGCGGTCCAGCAATACCTGGCAGTCGCAGTACGGCAGCTGGTCTGGCGTGGTGCTGCCCCCGCCCGCGTACAGCATCTTGAATGGCAGAGTTTCCGAGCGGGTGCCGGACTGCAGGGTGACGCTGAAAATTGGTCGCTCGGCAAAAAACAGATAGTTGCCGCGCGGGGTGCCGCACACATCGTCGGTGCTGGTCAGCGCATCGGACAGCCACGCGAAGATCGGCGACGTGTTCGATACCAGGCCGGCATCCATGCCCACCTTGCATTCGAGGCGCAGGTCGCCCAGGCGCCGCTTGCCGTCCGGCACACCGGGCGACACGATCGATGCGCGCCAGGTCATGCTGGCCGTGCGGCGGTTGGCCAGCACGGCTGCGTCTTCGCGCAGCAATTGCTCATTGCGCACCAGCGCAAAACTGTTGTCGGCGGCAATCGGGAGTGGCTGCGATGCCGTGTCGCCGGCAATGCGCAAGGTGATGCCGGTCATGTCGGAATTCGGCAGGCGCGGCAACAGGCGAAAACGCAATGTTGCCTGTGGCGCCAGTGCATGTTCACGGTCAAACCGCTCCATGCCCTTGACCATCTTGCGGTAGGACTTGTCGACCGGATCGCGCGTGCTTTTCACGATAACGGTCTGGGCCAGCGCACATGGCGCGACGATGGACAACAGCAGTAACAGGCGGCGCATGGTTACCAGCTGCGCAGGCGTCCGGTGTCCATATGGACGAACTGGGAGTCGGGGTAGTAGCCGACGCCCCCGCCGCGCAGCAGCATGGCTGCCTTGCGCAGTTGGGCCAGGTTGCGGCCCGGCATGCGGATGTCGATGGCCTTGCCATCCATGTGCATGCTGTGTTTGGCAACGCCGGTGGTGCTGGCATTGAGCAGCGCATTCGATTCGGGCGAGCGGTAGCCGGAAATGATGTGCAGAGGTTTGGTCGAATCCATCTTGCCGTTGACCCGGTCGAGCAGCAGCAGCAGTTGCGGGTCGATGACGGCGACAGCATCGTTGCGGTGATCGCGCAACACTTTATTAATATCCTGCAAAGCGTCGGGGATGAACTTGCCTTCGGCCCAGAACACGCGCCTGACGCTTTCGCCAGTATGCGTGTTGTACAGGCTGAGCGTGCGTTCAGCCGGAGTGGCGACCGAGGCACGTGCCACGAGCGGCAGGCTGGAGGCCGAAGCGAGTACGAGGGAAGCCTTCAAGGACAAGCTGAAAAACGAGCGGCGTTGATTCATTGTAGACATCCTTACGCGGTGTGCAGACATCCATAGTACCCCGGCAGCAAAATTGTTGCAGAGGCAGCGCCAAAAAATTGAACCGTTGAAAAAGCGATAACGGCCGTACTGACAGGCTGTCCAGACAATGCGAGCGGCGACGGACGGGGCATTTTTTGGGCATACTGGCGTGCTTCGCATGACCTTTTAACCATGAAAGAACACACCCATGACTGATCCAATCAATCCCTTGAAAATCGATGTTGCCCGTACTGCGCTGGTCGTCATCGACCTGCAGGAAGGCATTGTCGCCGGTGACCACCATGCACCCTATTCATCGTCACAGGTAGTGGGCAATACCGTGCTGCTGGCGCAATCGATGCGCAATCACGGCGGCACCGTCATTTTTGTGCACGTGCAGCTCGATGAAATGCTGCAGATGGGTGGCGACGCCCCCATTTCCGGCAAGGGCGCACCGCCGCCACCGCAGGCGTCCCGGCTGGTGCCGGAAGCGGGCGTGGAAGCGACCGACATCGTGGTCAAAAAGCGTTCGTGGGGTGCGTTCTATGGCACCGACCTGGAGCTGCATCTGCGTCGCAACAACGTCAAGAACATCATCCTGTGCGGCATCGCCACCAATTACGGCGTCGAGTCGACCGCGCGCGAAGCCTTCGACCGTGGCTTCCACCTGTACTTTGCGGAAGACGCGATGACCAGCGGCGCGGCTGAACTGCACAACTTTTCGACGCAGAAAATTTTCCCGGCGATGGGCAAGGTCCGGTCGACAGTGCAAATCATTCAGGCACTGCCGCCGGAAAATTAAGCGCGCCGGGAAAACTGCTTACGCTGCGTCCCGTACCTGCGCCGTAATTTCATACGAGCGCAGGCGCGCGGCATGATCGAAAATTTGCGAAGTCACCATCAGCTCATCGGCGCCGGTGCGTTCGATGAACTGCTTCATGGCGTTGGCCACCGTTGCCGGTGAGCCGATTGCCGAGCATGACAGCACGTCGTTGAGCATCGCGCGTTCCTGCGGGCCCAGCTGCTCCAGATAGCCTTCCTGCGGTGGCTTCAGTTTCGATGGCCGGCCGGTGCGCAGGTTGACGAACGCCTGCTGCATCGACGTGGCCTGATATGCCGCTTCAGCGTCGGTATCGGCAGCAAACACGTTAAAGCCCAGCATGACGTGCGGCTTTTGCGACTGCGCCGACGGCCGGAAGGTCGAACGGTAAATGGAAATTGCCTGCATCATCATCTGCGGCGCAAAGTGCGACGCGAACGCGAACGGCAAGCCCAGATGCGCAGCGAGCTGAGCACCGAACGTGCTGGAGCCCAGGATCCACAGCGGTACGTTCAGGCCTGCACCCGGCACGGCACGCACCTGGCGCCGCGGCGAGTCGGCAAAATAATCCTGCAGTTCCACGACGTCCTGCGGGAACTGGTCCGAATCCGAGCTCAGGTTGCGGCGCAGTGCGCGCGCCGTCACCTGGTCGGAGCCCGGGGCGCGGCCCAGGCCGAGGTCGATCCGGCCTGGATACAGCGACTCCAGCGTACCGAACTGTTCGGCAATCACGAGGGGAGAATGGTTAGGCAGCATGATGCCGCCGGCACCGACCCGGATGGTACTGGTGCCGCCGGCCACATAGCCCATGAGGACTGACGTGGCAGCGCTGGCGATGCCTGGCATGCCGTGGTGTTCTGCCAGCCAGTAACGGTTAAAACCGAGGCGTTCGCCATGCTGGGCAAGGTTGAGGGAATTGCGGAAAGAGGCACCGGTATCGCTGCCTTCGGCAATTGGGGAGAGGTCGAGTATGGATAATGGAATCATCGGAACATGATACGCCTGACCGAATTTTCGCGTGCGGGGCAGCGGTTTTTTTGCCGCGCGCATATCTCTTTTGATCGGATCAGAAAATTTCCGCACGGCTACCGTGCGCTCACCCGTTGTCTGAAAGCCTAGACTGATTGTCAAACCAGCGCATCAAATTTGCTGGAAATTTCCCAACTTTCAGGAGAAACACCGTGCATATCAATTCATTTATCAAAGGCATCATCGGCGCATCGATCGCAATGGCACTGGCAGGCGGCGCACAGGCTGCAGGTCAGGAAAACAGCAGCACCATGGCACCGGACAAAACCATGAACGACGCCAAGGCGCCAGCCAAGACCATGCATAAGAAAAACAAGCAAAGCTCGAAAATGTACAAAAATCCGGCCAATACCACCAGCCAGGGCATGTCCGGCACGGCAGGTAGCAGCGGCCGTTCGAGCGAAGGTGGCGCCACCACCGGAACGATGGATAACGGAACTGGCAAAGCCAGCGACAATAACGGTAAATCGGGTACCAGCGGCACCAACGGGATGTCCGGCAGCAGCGGAATGTCGGGCAATAACGGCACGATGAATTCGACCGGGCGCAATGGCACCACGGGCACGATGACGCCGCCAGCCGGCACCAGCGGCATGACGCCGACGACGCCACCAACCACCACCGGCCAGTAAATTATTGCTGCATAGTGCTCTGTCGCACTGGTTAGCGCTGGTTAGCACCGTTTAGCGCTACGGCCGCAGCAGACCTCGTTTTTCAGGAGAGGGTGCTGCGGCTCATACTTTTTTGACGAATTCGGTTTTCAGACTCATCGCACCGAAGCCGTCGATCTTGCAATCGATGTCGTGGTCGCTGTCGACCAGACGAATGTTTTTGACTTTGGTGCCTTGCTTGATGACCCCGCCCGAACCCTTGGGCTTCAGGTCCTTGATGACGGTGACGGTATCGCCATCCTGCAAGATATTGCCCGCGCTGTCACGGTAGATGCGTGTGTTTTCCGCCGCGCTGTCAGCCGCTGGCTGCCATTCATGGCCGCATTCCGGACACACCAGCTGCGTGCCGTCCTCGTAAGTAAAGGCAGACTGGCAGACAGGACATGGGGGCAGTGCGCTCATCGTGGAACCTTGCGAATGAATGAAAGAGCAGCAGTATAGCAATCGCGCGCTACCATGTAGCCAAGCCGCCGCGCGCCTGTCGTTCGGCGGGTGGCGACGTATGTTCCTGATGTGAAGCGATTTTTTTCGTTCCCAGAAATATTTTTTGCACACTGCCTTCAAATCAATGGGTCACGGGTAGCACCTGTATCAGCGCACCTCGTGCGCTGTCCAACGACTTTACGTGCGCCATCATGACGCCATTTCGCCTGCGTTGATCCTCACCGTCATCGCCATCTCCACCGCCACCGCTGCTGCCACCGCCGCCACTGTCTTGCCGGGGGCCTGCCGCACGATGCCCTGAGCTAACACGACGACGGGCGCAAGCAGAAGCATAAGCACATGCGCGACCACGAGGACCGGCACAAGTACAGGCAGAAACGCGAGCACCAGCACAGGCACCAGTGCGACCACGAACACCATCAAATATTCGCGAACAAGTTTGCCAGTGACCGTGCAATTTCCGGCCGACCACAAGGTCGCGATGGAAACCGTTGCCACCCGTGAATTGACATCCGCGGGCCCCGACAAGACCGCCATGCCGGGTGCCGTCGACTGGGTGTTTGTCGACCCGCACGCCGCGCTGACAGGCCGCGCCTGCAAGTAGATTGGTATGTCATAAGGAGCGCCAGCAACATGACAGTCGGGTGGCAACTCAAGGGTGTCCGGCATGCAGGTAGCAGGGACGCCGTCGGGCGCGGGCAATATCCCGTATCAGCTGGTCAAAGCCAGCCATACGATGGGCAGCAGTGCGATGCAGGACGTTACCTGTCTCCAGCGCGTGGCGTCGAAAGGTGTTGCCGCCAGCGGTGGTGCACCGGCAGACAAGGGCGCAAAAGAAGTGCTGCCCGACCAGGGCATCTACATCTTCTGGAAAGCCGTCCGACGATTTCAAGCGAACATTGTCGCGTTGGCAACTGTGCTAGGATTTCAGCGGCACGATCATCCCACCATTACTGCGCGACTTGACGACTATCTTGCCTGATTATTTGAATGGATTTGACTACGACGCCGAACTGGCGGCCTGCGCTGCAGGCGACCAGTCGGCGCTGCGCCGCCTGTACGACCAGGAGGGTGCGCGCCTGCTCGGCGTGGCCAGGCGCATTGTGCGCGATACTGCGCTGGCGGAGGATATCGTGCACGATGCTTTTATCAAGATATGGACCGGCGCGGGCAGTTTCGATCCTCTGCGCGGCGCCGCCCGCGGCTGGCTGTACACGGTCACGCGTCACCTGGCGCTGAACGCGGTACGCGACAATGCGCGTGAAATTGGCGTCGACGATGCTACCGCAGTCGCGCTCGACGCCCATGCGTCGATGGCGCAGTGGGCGGACGCGACCGACAGCTTTGCGTGGCAGGCGTCGCCCGGCCAGATCGCCATCTGCATGGAACAACTGGAACCGGTGCGGCGCAATTGCCTGCTGCATGCGTATGTCGACGGCCTGTCGCACCGTGAAATTGCCGAGCGCGTCGCAGCGCCAGCCGGTACCGTCAAATCCTGGATCAAACGCAGCCTCGCGTCGTTGAAATTGTGCCTGTCATGAGCGAACTTCCCCTTTCCGATGCATTGCGCGCTCAGGCGGCCGAATATGTCCTCGGCACGCTGGACGCTGACGAACGCCGCGAGATCGACCTGCAACTAGGTGCAAACGCGGCCTTGCGCGCCGCCATTGTCCAATGGGAAGCCGACTTGCTGCCGCTGACCAGCCTGGTTGAACCGGTGACGCCGTCGAGTCAGCTGTGGCGCCGTATCGCGCGCAGCAGCGCGGCGCCGGTCGCGGCGCATGCTGTGCTTCCATCTGCGAAACTGTCGGCCTGGCGCAACCTGGCGCTGTGGCGCGGCCTGACCGGTGCCTCCGTTGCGCTGTCGGCCTTGCTGGCAGTGTTGCTGGTGGGTCGTCCAGGTGCCGAGCCCGGCAAGCCGCAATACATGGTGGTGATGGTTGCGCCGCAAGACCAGGCACCGGGCTACGTCATGCAGGCCAGCATAGGCCGTCAGCTCAGCCTGATGCCGCTGCACCAGACGCCCGTGCCTGTCGATAAATCGCTGCAGTTCTGGACCAAGGCCGATGGCTGGCGCGGCCCGGTCTCGCTCGGCCTTGTAAAACCCGGCCAGACCATCACGATTCCGCTTGCCGCATTGCCGAACGTGCAGCCGAACCAGTTGTTCGAACTGACGCTGGAACCGGCCAAAGGTTCGCCGATCGACAAGCCCACCGGCCCGATCCAGTTCATCGGCCGCGCCGTCAAGATAATGTAGTTCGGCAGTAATACCATGGGCCGGCGGAACCCTAACTAATGTCGCGCCGCACCTCTACCAGGGCCGGCGGAACGTGATAATCAAGCTCGGCAGAATTATCGAAGCCTGTTGAACGCAAGGTAATGAAGCCCCGCATATTTATTGGGGCGGCCGAAGAAACCCCGCATATTTATTGGGTCGGCCGAAGAAACCCCGCAGATTTATTGGGGCCGGCCGAATACTTGCGTCCAGAGCACGATGCCATTTTCCCGTGTCTCGCTGAAGCCACCGCCCATGTCGGTGAAGCCGGGATTCATCAGGTTGGCGCAGTGGCCAGGGCTGCCAATCCAGCCAGCCACGGCTTCCTCGGGAGTACGCATGCCTGATGCGATATTTTCGCCGATGGCTTGCCACGCATAACCGGCATTGCGGGCGCGGTCGCCTACCTGGCTGCCGTCCTTGCCATCATGACTGAAATAGCGCAGCGTCGCCATGTCGGTACTGTGCACGAATGCGGCCTGGCTCAGCGCCGGGCTGGCAGCCAGTGGCGGCGCGGCAGCAAATTGGCGCGTGCCACAGGTGCGGCTACTGGCACGGGCTCGGTTGGTGGCGGCAAGGATCGCGGCCACGGCAGATTGCTGCGATGGCAGCGGCGGCCGGATGTCCTCGGCTGCCAGGATGATCGACCAGGCGTCGTTGGCACCGGCGACGCCGATATCGGTCAGCAGCGGGTTGCGCAGCGTCGTGCAATGTTGTTCGCGCAGCAGTTGCACGATGCCGGCCGCAGTACTCGCGCCCGATACGCCGATGGCTTGCACCTGCGCAGCGCGGTAACCTGCATGCGCCAGGTCTTGCTGCAAAAAACGGCCGGGCGCCAGATGCACTGCGGCCAGCGCCGCGCTTGCCTGCAACGGCGCCATGGCTGGCGACGCCTGTCCGCCGCACGCGGCCGGGGTTGCGCGATAATCATTGATCAGCTGAACGATATCGGCTGGCGTCGCGGCCTGGGCCGATGCTGCCAGCAGGGCCCAGGCGGCAAGCAGGGCGCGCATTAATCCGCTTGTTTTGTGACGACCAGCTTGCTTGTATCGAACCCTTGCGCGGTGAGCCGTTTCAGCAAGGCAGCGTACGCCTCCGGATCGACTTTGGATGTGCGCGACAGGATCCACAAATACTCCATGTTCGGCTCGCTGACCGCTGCCAGTGTGTAGTCCGGGTCGAGGTCGATGACCCAGTAATTGGCCCAGACAAAAGGCAATACCGACAGCCACGACGGCGCGAAGCGCACCTCCAGCTTAGGCGAGCCGGCACCGCCTGGCTGGCGTGCGGCGCCCACGACTGACGCGACTTTATTGCCCTCCTGGGTGCAGCGGTTGTCGACGCGAATCGTGCCATCGGGCTGGGCGGTGTAGTTGGCAACCGTGTTGGCCAGGCATTTACGCTGGAAAAAGTTCGGATATTTTGCGATCTCGTACCACGTGCCGAGATAGCGCGTGGTGTCGAGTGTCGGTACGGTGGCCAGGTCGGCAGGGGCGGCGTGGGCGGCGGCAGTCGCCATCACCAGGCAGGCCGCGGCCAGGCATTGTTTCAGCAACATCTTGGTTCTCCTTGTCATGCCGTGATCATAGCTGGCGGCGCCTCATCGCGAATAAAGTCGATGAACGCGCGCAGTGGCGCTGGCAGGTGGCGCCGTCCCGGATAGTATAAATATGGTCCGGGAAAACTTAACCACCAGTCCGGCAACACGGGAACCAGGTCGCCCGACGCCAGGTGCGGTGCCAGCCACTCTTCGAACAGATACAGAATGCCGTGGCCGGCGATGGCCGCGCTGATCGCCAGGTCGATGAAATCGTTGTCCACCATCAGTTCCAGCACAATGTCCGGATAGAGGGTCATGAACCGGTTGACCATGTCTGGTAGAAACAAGCGCGCCGCGCTGACGGGAACATTCAGGCGCAGCGTGCCGCGCGGTTTGTCGCGCAAGTCGTTCAGGACGTCGAGCGCGCTGGCGACTTCGTCCAGCGCTGGCTGCAGGCGCGTCAGCAACAGCGCGCCGGCTTCGGTCGGCATGACACTGCGCGTGGTGCGCACCAGTAAGCGAATGCCCAGTTGCTGTTCCAGGCGGCGCACCGCTTCGCTCATTTTCGATGCCGACTGGCCATTGGCGCGCGCAGCCTGGCGAAAGCCTGCATGGCGCGCCACCAGCGCGAAGGTCGACAAATCTTGCAGTTCAGCGGTCATATGCCCTCACTGTGCGGATTGGCGCACAGCCCGTGCGCGATTGAATGGATTATCACACAGTCGATTCGCGCCTACGATGACTCCTTCAACTATCGTCAGGAGCTTTCCATGCACACCCAATTCACCCCCGCACAGTGCGCCATCGTGTTCAACCGCGTCGGTTACGGCGCCATGCAGCTGGCCGGTCCACACGTGTTCGGCCCGCCAAAAGACCGTGCCGAAGCCATCGCCGTATTGCGCACCGCCATCGAAATGGGCATCAACCACATCGATACATCCGACTTTTACGGGCCGCACATCACCAACCAGATCATCCGCGAAGCGCTGCATCCGTACCGCGACGACCTGACGATCGTCACCAAAATTGGCTACAAGCGCGGCGCAGATGCTTCGTGGCTGCCGGCAGCGTCGCCGCAGGAATTACGCGATGCCGTGCATGACAACCTGCGCAACCTTGGCCTGGAACGGCTCGACGTCGTCAACCTCCGGGCCCCGGGTCTGACCGGCCCGGACGGTTCGTCGATCGGTGACAGTCTCGGCACGCTGGTCCGTCTGCAGGAAGCCGGCCTGGTGCGCCACATCGGCCTGTCAAATGTCGATGCGGCGCAGATCGTGGAAGGGCAAAAGCTCGCCAAAATTGTCTGCGTGCAGAATTATTACAACCTCGCACACCGCGCAGACGATGCCCTGATCGACACGCTGGGGCAGCAGGGTATTGCATATGTGCCATTTTTCCCGCTGGGTGGATTTTCTCCGCTGCAATCGACGACGCTGACAGATGTCGCGGCCAGACTGCATGCCACCCCGATGCAGGTAGCGCTGGCCTGGCTGCTGCAGCGCGCACCGAATATCCTGGTCATTCCCGGTACCTCGTCGGTCGCACACTTGCGTGAAAACGTTGCCGCCGGAGCGTTGCAGCTCGACGCTGCCGCGCTGGCAGCGTTGAATACCATCTGACCTACTGTGGTTTGACTGAGCGTCCGGCGGCGGCGTGCCCGGCATATTCCACGAGCCAGCCGGCAAACGCGACAACCACGAACGCCATGCCGGTCAACAACGCGGCGTGCCAGCCGTGGCTGGCGTACATCCAGCCGCCCAGCGCAGAGCCGAGGGCGCCGCCAGCGAACGTCAATGCAAAGAACAGGCCGTTCAGGCGGCTGCGGATATCGGCAGCCAGCGCAAAAATGGCACGCTGACCCAGTACCAGGCTGGCCGCGACTGCCATGTCGAGGATGATCGACGCCGCCACCAATATCGCCAGCGCCAGCGTATGCGAGCTGGTGCTGAACAGAGGCAATGCGTAGCCGACGATGCCCAGCACCAGCGCCGCAGCCGTGGCGAACAGCGTGTGGCCGCTGTCGGCCAGCCGTCCCGCCACCGGCGAGGCGATTGCGCCGGCCATGCCGACCAGTGCAAAAATGGCGACGCCGGTTTGCGACAGGCCAAATTCGACGCTGGTCAACTCCTGCGGCACCACTGTCCAGAACAGGCTGAAGGAGCCGAACAGGCCGGCCTGATACAACGCGCGGCGGCGCAGCACGGGCGTGCGCAACACCAGCGGCCATAGCGAGCCGATCAGTTCTGGATACGGCAGCGGCGCCTGCGGATGGCGCTGCGGTAAATTCTTGAACAGCACGAACGCGAGTACCGCCATCAGCGCTGCGGCGCCGCCAAAGACCACGTGCCAGTTGGCGTGGTCGGCCACCAGGCTTGCCACCGGACGCGCCAGCATGATTCCCAGCAATAGTCCACTGACAACCTTGCCGACGGTTGCGCCGCGCGTGGCTTCTTTCGACAGGTGGGCGGCAAACGGCACCAGCACTTGCGCCGCCACCGACGACAGGCCGATCGCCAGCGCGGCGGCCAGGAATACGGCGCCATTCGTGCTCAACGACGCGGCCAGCAAGGCCAGCGCGCTGAAGACGAGGGCGGTGACCACAAGGCGCCGGTTTTCCAGCAAGTCGCCAAGCGGTACCAGAAACAGCAGGCCCAACGCGTAGCCCACCTGGGTCAGCGTGACGATCAGGCCGGCAAGTTCGGGTGGCAAGCCGGTGGCGCGCGCAATCGGCGCCACCAGCGTCTGCGCGTAATACAGGTTGGCGACGATCATGCCGCAGGCGGTGGCCAGCAGCAGGGTCATGCGCGGAGAAATGTCGGTATCGGTTTTCATGTGCTATCCAGTCTGTTCAGTCGACCAGTATAAAGAAATCGGGACCATAGATAATCGGGCATAATCGCCCATCACTTTTCGTTATTTGTGAACAATGGACAAAATCAAGGCAATGCGCGCGTTCGTGCGCATCGTGGAAGCCCACAGTTTTTCGAAGGCCGCCGAAACATTGGGTGTGCCACGTGCGGCATTGACGGCAACGATCCAGAAGCTCGAAGCGGCGCTCGGCGTGCAACTGCTCCAGCGCACCACCCGGCGTTTGTCGCTGACGCCGGAGGGCACCGACTATCTGCGTGATTGCCGCGACATTTTGCAAGCGCTCGAGCTGGCGGAGTCGCGTTTCAAGGGCGACGATGCCGGCGGTCCGCAAGGCCGCCTCCGCATCGAGTTGCCATCGACGCTGGGCCGCAACCTGATCCTGCCGCAACTGGCGCAATTTCGCGCTGCCTATCCAGGCCTGGAACTGGTCATTTCATTTACCGACCGGCTGGTCGATCTGACCGAGGAGGGGTCCGATTGCGCGGTACGCGTGGGCAAATTGCAGGATTCATCGATGATCGCGCGCCAGATCGGCACCATGGGATTTGTGCTGGTCGCGGCGCCTGCGTATGTTGCGCGCCATGGCGTGCCGGCAACTGTCGCAGAATTGGCGGGGCATTACAGCGTGCTGTACTTTTCCGGCCGCACCCGGCGGGCGTTTGCGTGGGAATTACTGGTGGACGGCGCGTGGATCAATGTGGATCCGGGTGGCCCGGTGGCGGTCAACGATGCCGACGCCAATCTCATTTGCGCGTTGCAGGGGCTGGGTCTGGCGCGCTGCGCAACCTATCAGGCGCGCGGTCATCTGCAGGAAGGCCGGCTGGTGCAGATATTGCCCGACACGCACATGCAGGCCCTGCCAATTTCACTGGTGTATCCAAAAGGAAGAATGGCCAGTCCGAAGCTGCGTGTGTTCGCCGGGTGGCTGACGCAGTTGCTGGACCGGCACGATGACTTGCGCCTGCGGGATCAGAAGTAGTAACGCATGCCAGGGGCGGCGTGGTCGCCATGGACCCCAGAAAAATTGTTCCTTTTCCGACAACTGTTGTTTCTGGGGCAGGCGATTCCTTGCTATGCTGACGGCCTCACGCTGAAATATTTTGAGGGAGTAGCACATGGTTTCCTTGGCAGAGCAATTGCTCAAAGCAGGGCTGGTCGACAAGAACAAGGTCAAACTGGCCAACCAGGACAAAAGCAAGCAGAAGAAAGTCGAACGCCGGACGGGCGCCGAGAGCGTCGACGAGGTGCGTCTGGCGGCGCAGGAGACGCAGCGCAAGAACGCCGAGCGCGCGCGCGAACTGAATTTGCAGCGCGATGCTGCCGCCAATCAAAAGGCGATTGCCGCGCAAATCACGCAGATGGTGAATCAAAATCGGCAAAGCAAGGGGAATGGCGACATTGCCTACCACTACACATACGATGGCAAAGTTGAGCGCATGTATGTATCAGCGGCCGTGCAGGGTCATTTGATGGCGGGGCGGCTGGTGATCGTGGTGGAACCAGGTGCAAAGGGTGTGGTCACCGAACTGGTACCGCGCGTGGTGGCCGACAAGATTGCCGAGCGTAATCCAGCCATGGTGGTGCGGGTCAACAAGAGCGCCGCCGTGGTTGAAGAAGACGATCCGTACGCCGCCTTCCAGATCCCGGACGATTTGATGTGGTAATGCGGGTGGGCAAACCTTAAAAGCTGGTTTTATCCCCAGGTTTCAGTGGCAATACACGGGTCCGGCTAGTGCCCAGTGCCGCCGTGTATTCGGCCGGCGTGCCCGCCAGTTGCGGTGTAGTGCCGTAATGCATCGGGATCACTGCGCGCGGATGCAGCCATTCGCGCGTGGCATACGCTGCATCTTTCGGGCTCATCACGAAATAGCCGCCAATCGGCACCAGTGCCAGGTCGGGCTTGTAATAGTCGCCGATAAATTTCATGTCGCCAAACAGACCGGTGTCGCCCATGTGATAAATGGTGAAACCGTTTTCCAGCGTGATAATGTAGCCGACTGGCTCGCCGCCGACATGTACTTCTTCCTTGCCGGTGGCAGGATTTTTCCAGCCCAGTTCCGAGCTGTGTTCCGCGTGCACGGCAGTAATTTTGATGTCGGGACCGAGTGGCGTCACCGTGCCGCTCTTGCCAAAGCGTACCGCCAGTCTGGCCGGCAAGATGTCCAGCGCCACCACCGACTGCATCAGCCCGGCCGGGCCATACACCGGCGCATCGTTGAGTTTGGCCAGCGCCGGCGCATCGGCGAAATGGTCGTTATGGCCGTGGGTGACCAGGATCAGGTCGACATGTCCCAGCGCGTCGAGCTTTTTGTAGGCCTCTGGTGTTTTCGGGTTGGCTGTCAGGTAAGGGTCGATAACGATGACCTTGCCGCCGGGCGTGGTGATCTTGAACGCCGACTGGCCCAGCCACTGCACCTCGGTCTTGCTCTGTGCCGAAGCACTCACTGCGCTGGCCATCAACAAGGTAAGGCCAAGCAATTTCATGGTGTGGCTGGGCATGGCGGTTTTTCCCGGTGAGTTATTGTTGGGCTTGATGTGCCTTGATTTGCTCTTGCAGCTGCTGAGCATTGGAATGGGTGTAGTCCTTGTTGATTTCCATGCTGACCAGGTTTTTCAGCTGCGGATCGAGGGCAACGCGCAGCAGGCCGAGAAATTTCGGCGACGCGATCAATGCCAGTTTCTGGAATTTGCCGGCATTTTTTGCCTGCAGCAGAAAGCCCGATACTTCCTTGGCGAAGATTTCGGCATTGTGCTGTTCAGGTGTGGTTTGCGGCTCGTAACCGCTGCCGGGCAGGGCGCCGCCGGTAGCATGGCTACTTTTACCGGCAGACTGCGGACTCGTGCCATCGGTATTGATGTCGCTGTCGCGCAAGCGCGCGGCGCCGTTGACCATGTCTTCAATTTCCTGCAGCGGTTTGGACGGATTTTGCTCCGCAAAAATACGCGCGCGGCCGGCATCAGCTGAAACAATCCACGTTGTGTCCATACGATCTCCTGTTCATGAATAAGTAAGAGAAGTCTAGCCGAAGTGAATTTTTCAGGCGGTACGGCTGGCCGTACAGTGCGTCAGCGCGGGCGATGCATCTTGAATAACTGCTCCGGACCCACCGAAAAATAATCGGCCGGACCACCGGCGCGCAGCACGTGGCCGGCGCCGGCAGTGTCGTACACGCCGTCCTTCAACGCCGACACGGCGATATGCACGCCGACCACTTCGCCCAGCACCAGCCACGTTGGCACCTGCTGGCCGTCCGCGCCCTCCAGCTGCACTATTTGCGTGCAGCGGCATTCGAATGCCACCTGGCTCTCTCCCACGCGCGGCGGTTTGACCAGATTCGACGCAACCTGCGTCAGGCCGCCCAGATCGAATTCGTTGACACCGGGCGCTACCGGCGCGCATGTGGCATTCATCGCTTCGGCAAGCGGGCGAGTGACCAGGTTCCAGACGAATTCGCGCGTCTGCTCGATGTTACGCACCGTGTCCTTGTAACCGATGCTGGCAAAGCCAATGATGGGCGGTGTGTAATTGAATGCGTTAAAAAAACTGTAAGGCGCCAGATTCACGGCGCCGTCCTCGCCGATCGACGAAATCCAGCCAATCGGGCGTGGGCCGACAATGGCGTTGAAGGGGTCGTGCGGCAGGCCGTGGCCCTCGCGCGGTTCGTAAAAATGCATGGCATCGCTCATGGTGAATCGTCCCGGGTTGGCAAGAAAGTACGATAGTTTGCCCGATTTTTTAAACAACATTGCAAATCGACCGTTGAATCGACGGTCAGACTAAATGTGTTGCCTTACAAAAACTATGTTACGCTCAGTTTATGCATGGTAACTATTTTTGTCATTGGCCGATGCGTTTTCCCTTCATTTCGACTGATCTCCGCCGATAAAGAAGATGAGATTGATTTTTCGTATGGGATTTTTTTGTGTCTTATCTAGCTGGTAATTACCAAATTAGTATAGTGCTGCTGTCCGTTTTCGTGGCCATGATGGCGTCGTACACTGCGCTCAGCCTCACTGGCCGCGTTACCGAAACGCAGGGCCGCGCCAGCGCCCTGTGGCTGGCGGGCGGCGCCGTGGCCATGGGCTGCGGTATCTGGTCGATGCACTTCATCGGGATGCTGGCGTTCTCGCTGCCGATCCGGCTCAGCTACGACATTGCGTGGACGGCCGCTTCACTGGTCGCCGCGATCGGTGTATCGGCCTTCGCGCTGCGCGTCGTAACGCGCCCCACCATCCGCCGTCTCGACATCCTGCTGGGTGGCGTCATCATGGGCGCCGGCATCTGCTGCATGCACTACATGGGCATGCAGGCGCTGCAGATGAACCCCGGCATCGATTACGATCCGTCCATCGTTGCCGTGTCGGTGGTCATCGCAGTGGTGGCGTCGATCGTCGCGCTGTGGCTGGCCTTTACATTGCGCTCGGAATACGGCTGGCGCGCGCAAGTCAAAAAAGGCGGCGCGGCAATCGTCATGGGCCTGGCCGTGATTGCGATGCATTACACCGGTATGGAAGCAGCCCGTTTTGGCCTGGGCAGTATTTGCATGGCGAGAGGTGGCGTGAATGCCGACTGGCTGGCGTTGCTGGTTGCCATGGCGGCGATGTCGCTGCTGACCATCACCATGTTGCTGTCGGTCGTCGATTCGCGCCTGGCCGCGCGGACTGCCGGCCTGATGCAATCGCTGAGCGTGGCCAACAACCAACTGCATCACCTGGCGCTGCACGACACGCTGACGCGCTTGCCGAACCGCAGCCTGCTGGAAGACCGCATCACGCATGCCATCACGTCGAGCGAGCGCTCCGGCAAGGGCTTTGCGCTGATGTTTATCGACCTGGACCGCTTTAAAACCATCAACGATTCTCTGGGTCACCATTACGGCGACAAATTGCTGCAGGGCGTGGCCGAGCGCCTGACCGCCTGCCTGCGCGCCGAAGACACCGTGGCCCGCCTCGGCGGCGACGAGTTTGTCGTGCTGCTGGGAGAAATTTCCATCCCGCCGGCGGCCGGGTCGGTCGCACAGAAACTGCTCGATGCGCTGACGCTGCCGATGGATATCGAAGGCCAGCAGCAAAGCATTTCCGGCAGTATCGGGATCAGCGTCTTTCCGGAAGACGGCACCACGCTGCGTGAATTGATGAGCAACGCCGACAGCGCCATGTACCACGCCAAAAAAGTCGGTCGCGGCAACTATCAATTTTTTGCGCCGGAAATGAACGCTGCTGCGGGCGCGCGCCTGAACCTGGAGCAGTCGTTGCGCCAGGCGCTGGAACGCAAGGAATTCGAGCTGCACTACCAGCCGAAGGTCGATATGGCCAGTGGTGAAGTGGTGGCGATGGAAGCGCTGGTGCGCTGGCGCTGCCCGATCCGCGGCATGGTGCCGCCCAACGATTTCATCAGCGTGGCCGAAGAGATTGGCCTGATCATCCCGCTCGGCGCGTGGGTGCTGCGCGAGGCCTGCGAACAAAATCAGGCCTGGCAGGATGCCGGCCTGGCGCGTCTGCGCGTGGCCGTCAACTTGTCGGCATACCAGTTCCGCCAGACAGATCTGGCCGATTTTGTCGCGTCGGTGTTGAAAGATGCAGGCATGTCCGGCCAATACCTCGAGCTCGAAGTAACGGAAAGCGTGGTCATGCACAATCCGCAGGACGCGGTGCGCATCCTCGAGCAATTGAGCGCGCAGGGCATTCATATCTCGGTCGACGATTTCGGTACCGGCTATTCCAGCCTCAGCTACCTGAAGCAGTTCCGTCTCGACACGCTGAAAATCGACCGCTCGTTTGTCCGCGACATCGATTCGGACGCCGACGATGCAGCCATCGTCCGCTCGGTCATCGCGCTGGCGCACAGCCTGCGCCTGCAGGTGATTGCCGAGGGAGTGGAGACGGCCGAACAGCTCGAGTACCTGCGCGCGCTCGGCTGCGACCAGTACCAGGGCTACTTCCGCAGCAAACCTTTGCCGGCAGCCGACTTCGAAGCGATGCTGCGGGCCCCGCGCGGCTTGTCGGCGCCGCTGTCGGAAGGCGTGCCCGTGCCCGCAACGCCGCATCTGGCAACTGTCACGCGCATCCGCGCATAAGTCTAACCGGCGCACCTTTCGCATGGCAGCATTTACAATCAGGCATCGCCACCTGAGGAGTTTGCTGCCATGCTGTCTCGTTCCACCCTGGCGCTCGCGCTGTCTGTTGCCTTCATTCCCGTCCACGCCCAGACCATTGTAAAAATTGGCAGCGCGGCGTCCACGTCCGGTCCCGGCGCCCACCAGGGCAAGGACACCGAGAACGGCGCGCGCCTGGCCATCGAAGACCTGAATGCCAAAGGCGCCATGATCGATGGCAAAAAGGTGCAGTGGGTGTTGCAGGCCGAAGACGACGCCAGCGATCCGAAGCAGGGCACGGCGGTGGCGCAAAAGCTCGTCGACGGCGGCGTGGTCGCCGTGGTGGGGCACCTGAATTCGGGCACAACGGTGCCGGCGTCGAAAATTTACAGCGCCGCCGGCATCCCGCAAATTTCGCCGGCCACCACGTCGCCGGTTTACACGGCGCAGGGTTTCAAGACTGCATTCCGGGTCGTCGCCAACGACAAGCTGATCGGCCAGGCGCTGGCGCGCTATTCGCTCGACACGTTGAAAGCCAAAAAGATCGCGGTCATCGATGACCGTACCGCCTTTGGCCAGGGCCTCGCCGACGAATTCGTCAAGGGCATCAAGGCGACGCCGGGCGGCGCGGCGCTGATCGTCAGCCGCCAGTACACGACCGACAAGGCCACCGATTTCAACGCCATCCTGACCCAGATCCGCGCGCGCAAACCCGATGTCATTTTCTATGGCGGCATGGACGCCGTGGCCGGCCCGATGCTGAAACAGATGAAGGCGCTGGCCATCGACGCGAAACTGGTGTCGGGCGACGGCGTCTGTTCGGAAAAACTGCCGTTGCTGGCGGGCGATGCGCTGGGCAACGACAAGGTGGTGTGCATGGTTGCGGGTGGCATCAGCGCCGATCAGGAAGCTGGCTATAACGCCTTTGTCACGCGCTACGAACAGCGCTACAAATTGCAGCTGCAAACCTACGCACCGTATGCGTACGACGCGGTGATGACGCTGGCCACCGCGATGCAGCAGGCCAAATCTGCCAAGCCTGCGGTTTTCATGCCGGTGCTGGCGAAGATCCAGTACCAGGGCGTAACAGGACATATCGCGTTCGATCCGAAAGGCGATTTGCGCGACGCGGCGCTGACGTTGTACACCTACCGGCAAGGCAAACTGACCAAGCTGAAAGTCGTGCGCTGACGCCGCCGTAACCAGTCTGCAATCACCCCGCGCCCTGCTCAGTCAGGGCGTTTTTTATCGCCTTCCTGCCACATCCCGGAGCGCCGGACCGCCGGATCGCCGGAGCGCCGGATCGCCGGACCGCCGTGTCACCAATATGACACAGCCTGTTGTCTTAGCAAGATTTGACAAACATGCATGGCGCGCCGGCCACACAATCCGATGCATCCATTGGAGAGACGCCCAAGCGTCCACTGAATCAATACTGGAATATAAAAATAATCGAACCGGCATGTGACCGCTTCAGGGCGGCGCGCGTCAACCACACAGTTTGGGGAAAAGTGATGAAGAAGATGGCACGGCAACAGCACACGCGCACCGCAATTGCGGCCGCGGTGACGGTCTTGATGATGGGCGCAGCGGCGCAGGCTTCAGCCCAGGCAACAGTCGATGATGCCAGCGCCGCAGTGCCATCGGTGGTGGTCACCGGCGTGCGCGCCGCGCTCGAACAATCGCTGCGGCAGAAGAGGAATGCCGATGCGGTGGTCGATGTCGTCACCGCCGAAGACATCGGCAAGATGCCCGATAAAAACGTCGCCGATGCGATCCAGCGCCTGCCGGGTGTGAACACGCAATCGTCGGCCGGTGGTGAAGGCGGCTTCGGCGAGAACGATCGCGTCAGCCTGCGCGGCACCAGCCCGAGCCTGCAGCAAACGCTGTTCAACGGCCACGCCATCAGCACCGGCGACTGGTTCATCCTGAATCAACTGGGTGGGAATGTCGGCCGCTCCAGTAGTTTTTCGTTGCTGCCCTCGGAACTGGTGGGGTCGGTCGTCGTGCAAAAAAGCGCGACCGCGGACCTGGTCGAAGGCGGTGTTTCGGGCGCCATCAATGTCATCACGCGCCGGCCGCTCGACCTGCGCCAGCCGTTGACCATCGAAGCGTCGGTGCAGGGCACATACAACGACCTGTCGAAGAAAACCGAGCCGCAATTGTCGGCGCTGATCGCCTGGAAAAATCCGGAAAATACCTTCGGCGTGCTGGTCCAGGGTTTTTCGGAGAAGCAGGCCGTGCGCCGCGATGGCCAGGAAATCCTCGGCTACACGCCCATTCTCGCCACCAGCGCTGCAGCGAAAGCCAACCCGGCGCTGGCCGGCGTGCAGGTGCCGACGTTTATCGGCGCCAGCCTGTTCGAGCAGGTCAAGAAGCGCAGCGGTGGTGCATTCGATCTGGAAGCCAAACCGTCGCGCGATGTGTCCATCGACCTGAATGGCTTTTACTCACAGCTGAAAGCGCCGCACCAGAACACCAACTGGCTGGCCGCGCCGGCCAATTCCATCAACAGCGCCGACCAGATTCCCACGGGCGCGGTGGTGCGCAACAACACGCTGGTGGCGGCCAGTTTTCCAATCAATAACGGCGAGGTCGATAATATCTACCGGCCCGACGCCGGCGGCGAATCGTGGTACCTCGACCTGAACGGCAAGTGGCGCGCCACGCAAGACCTGACGTTCACCGGCAAAGTGGGCAAGACCCACGGCGTGGGCTACGACCGCGCCGACGTCTACTACCAGAACAATGTGAATGGGGGCATGGCGTATGCACTCAATGGCTTGTCGCCGGCGAACGTCAGCTATCCGGGCGGCGTCACCAATGTGCCTGGCTCCACCGCGTGGGCCGGCGGGGGCGAATCGCAGTCGGTCGACAAAGAGAAATACGCGCAGATCGATGGTGAATGGCGCGTGGCCGATATGGGCGCGGTGGAAGCCATCAAATTCGGCGCGCGTTTCACCGACCATGACCGCAGCGCCGAGCATCCACTTGAAACGCGCCCCGGCGCATTGGGCTTTTCGAATCCTGGCCCGGCCTGGAACGGCCAGCTGTACCCGTCCGATTTCGCGTCGGATTTGGGCGGGAGCCTGTCCTCGAATTATTTTAAATATGACGGCGCGGCGCTGGGCGCCTGGGGTGCGGTGCCGGGCAATCGTCTGCTCGATTATGTCGTGCGCCATAACTGGACCGATGAATTCAAGCTCAAGGAAAAAACCTCTGCCGTGTATGCGATGGCGGAATTCGGTGGCGACCGCTGGCATGGCAACGTGGGCCTGCGCGCCATTCAGACCAGGCAGACCACGGTGGTCAACCTGGCCGGCGGCACGGCGCCGATTGTCGGCTCGGCCTTTGGACCGTACACGCCGACGACGTTCGAGCGTACCTACCGCGACTATCTGCCCAGCGCGAACGTAAAATTCGATGTGCGGCCCGATCTGGTGGTGCGCAGCGCGCTGGCGAAAACCATCGCCCGGCCCGATTACAGCGCGCTCGGTGGCTCGGTGTCGCTGAACGACGACGCGCTCAGCGGCAGCGGCGGCAATGTGAACCTGAATCCGGTGCGCTCGACCAATTTCGATCTGTCGGCCGAATGGTATTTCGCACCGAAGGCCTTGCTGTCGGCCGGGTTCTTTTACATGGACCTGCGCTCGATCGTCGCGCAGGGCACGTCGACCGGCACCTACTACAACAACAAGCGCGGCACGCAAACTGTTTATCAGATCACGTCGCCGTACAACACCACCGGCGAAAACAAGGGCGTGGAACTGAGCTGGCAGCAACCGTTTGCCCGCAACTTCGGCATGCTGGTGAACTACACGTACGCCGACGGCGCGCTCGACGATGGCAGCGAGTTGCTGAACTCCTCGAAAAATACCGCGAACGTTACCGGCTACTACGAGGACGAGCGTTTCAGCGCACGCCTGGCCTACAACTACCGATCCGAATACAAGGCCGGTGTGGACCGTGGCGCCAGCCAGCACGTCGATGCGATGCCGTCGCTGGCCGCATCGCTGAACGTCAAATTGACCGACCAGCTGACGCTCACGTTCGATGCGCTCAATCTCACCAACGAAACCATCAAGATGTACGCCGAAAACAAGGACCGCCCGCGCGCGTTCTACTCGAACGGTCGCACCTTTTATCTCGGCTTGCGGGTCAAGCTGTAACCACGCCATTCCGGTAGTGCTTTGGGCAAGGCCGCAGCTGGTCTTGCCTTTTTTTTGAACGCGCGCGCGAAAGACCAACATGCTCTTGCAAGCTTCACCTGTCGCCATCGACTGGGCCTGCGTGTCGAACGTCGACCACCAGGAAACCTTCAGCGCCCACCTAGCGTTGCGCAATGCCAGCGCCGCGCCCATCGCTGCCGGCTGGGCGATTTACTTTAATACCTGCCGCAAGATCGTCACCGGTTCCGCCGCCCACGGTTTCACGATCGACCATGTGAATGGCGACCTGTTTCGCCTTGGCGCCACCGACACCGCGGCGTGGCAGCCCGGCCAGGTGCTGGAGGTGCCGTACCTGGGCCAGTTCTGGACCATCAGCGCCACCGATGCGCCGCTCGGCTTTTACCTGGTGCACGCCGACGGCAGCGTGACGGCGCTCGGCGACCCGGCCATCGCGCCATTTGCACACCCGCGCCAGCAGCATCGCGGACCGAATGATGCCACGCCGCTCGACGATGAAGCCGGCCGCTTTGCCCAGAACGCGGCGGTCCATTTGCTGGCGCCGGCCGATGTGGGGCGCATCACGCCACAGCCGGTGATGGCGCTGTTCGATCAGGCGACGTGCACGCTGGGTCGCGGCACGACGATCGTCGCGTCGGCAGGGCTGGCGAATGAAACCGCACTGCTGCGGGCGATCCTCGATCAGCTGCCCGATGTTCCCGGCGCCGCACAGATCGAATTGACGACATGCGGCGATGGTGCGCCCGAGGCCTACAGCATCGACATCACGATGGACGCGATCCGCATCGCCAGTGCCAGCGCCCACGGGGTGTTCAACGCCATCCAGAGCCTGCGCCAGTTGATCGACCGCGGCCAGGTGCCGCGTGGCCGCGTGGTTGACGGCCCGCGCTTCGCTTACCGCGGCCTGATGCTCGATGTGGCGCGCCACTTTGCCAGCAAGGAGACAGTGCTGCGCCTGCTCGATTGCATGGCGCTCTATAAACTCAATCGTTTCCATTTCCATTTGACGGACGACGAAGGCTGGCGCTTTCCAGTGCCGGCACTGCCCGAATTGACCAGCGTCGGCGCGCGCCGCGGCGTGTCGGTTGACGGCGATGTTTGCCTGCCACCGTCGTTCGGCTCGGGCGCCGATATCGCTGGCTCTCCGGGCACCGGTCATTACAGCGCCGACGACTTCATCGCCATCCTGCGTCACGCGCAGGGGCTGCATATCGAGGTCATCCCCGAGGTGAATATGCCGGGCCATGCGCGCGCCGCCATCGTGGCAATGCGCGCGCGTGGTGACGCCGACTATTTGCTGGACGACCCGCAGGATCGGTCGCGCTACGAATCGGTCCAGCTGTGGCACGACAATGTCATCTGCATCGCATTGCCGTCGGTGGACCGGTTTGTCGATACCGTGGTCGCGGCGCTGGTGGCGCTGTACCGCACCGCCGGCGTCGCACTGCGCACGATTCACCTGGGCGGCGACGAAGTACCGAACGGCGCCTGGGAAGGTTCCCCCATGTGCCAGGCGCTGATGGCGCAGCGCGGCTGGACGCACGTCGACCAACTGCGCGCCGATTTCCTGGCGCGCTGCCAGGCCATCCTCGCCAGGCATGGCGTGGCGTGCGCCGGCTGGGAAGAAAACGCGCTGGAGGGCAGGGCGCCCAGCACGCGCTTTGCCGGCGGCGGCTTGCAGGTATATGCCTGGAACAACGCCTGGGGCAATGGCCAGGAAGACGTCGCGTACCGGCTGGCGAACGCGGGCTACCCGGTGGTGCTGGCCAATGCCGCGCACTTGTACTTCGACCTGGCGCACGCGAAGGAATCGCATGAGCCGGGCTACTACTGGGCCGGCTTCGTGGGCACGCGCGACGCCTTTACCTTTTGTCCGCTGGACGCCACCACCACGGCGGGACGCACGCCGATGGGCCGGACGATGACCGCTGCGGCGCTGGCTGCCATGACGCGATTAACCCCTGCCGGCACGGCGAATATCGTTGGCCTGCAAGGCCAGCTGTTCGGTGAAAATGCGCGCACCCCGGAGTGTATCGAGTACATGGCGGCGCCGCGCCTGATTGCGCTGGCCGAGCGGGCTTGGTCGCCCGATCCGCATTGGCCGGATAGCCAAGCAGTGGCCGATGACTGGAACGCCTTTGCCAATCGCCTCGGCCAGCGCGTGCTGGCGCATCTCGACGCCACCATGGCGTATGGCTACCGCCTGCCGCCGCCCGGAGTTGCGCGCATCGACGGCGCCATTCATGCGAATGTCGCCTTGCCGGGACTGGCGCTGCATTACACTCTCGATGGCAGCGACCCGACTTCCAGCAGCCCGTGCTACACCGGGCCGGTTGCTGCTGCAAGTATCAGCATCGCCACGTTCGACACGCGCGGCCGCAAGAGCCGCACCATCCACTTCAACCTGCAAGGCCACGCCGATGAATAAGCCCGCCCGCCACCCGCTGGCCTGGGTGCCGACGCTGTACCTGGCGCAGGGCCTGCCATTTTATGCAGTCGCCCTCATCGCCGGCCTGATGTTCAAGAGCATGGGCGTGCCGAACGATCAGATCGCGCGCTGGACCGGCATGCTCGGCCTGGCCTGGGTATTCAAGGCGTTGTGGAGTCCTTTCCTGGAACTCGCCCGCAGCAAGAAAAAAGTGATTGTGGCGTTCCAGCTGCTCGGTGGGGCGGCGCTCGGCTGCGTGGCCATGGTGCTGCATTTGCCGGCCTGGTTTGCGGCCAGCATTGCGCTCTTCGGCGTCGTGGCGCTGGCCTCGAGCACGCACGATATCGCGGCCGACGGCCTGTACATCGCCAGCCTGTCGCCGCGCCAGCAAGCTGCTTACGCCGGCTGGCAGGGTGCCTTTTTCAACGCGGCCAAATTCCTGTCGCTGGGCGGCCTGGTGATCCTGGCGGGGTATCTTGAGCCGCGCATCGGCGTAGCCACGGCCTGGTCGACGATTTTTTTGCTGCTAGGGGCAGCGCTGGCCGGACTCGCGCTGTACCACGTGTGGGCGCTGCCGGACACTGTGAACGCGGCATCAACTTCCAGCCGCGCGATTGCCGCCACGCTGGTCGACGTCGTCAAGGCGTTCTTCGCCAAGCCGGGCATCTGGATGGCGATCCTGTTCATCATTTTGTTCCGCGCCGGGGAAGGGCAGATCCAGACCATCGGCCCGCTGTTTTTACGCGATGCGCGCGTACTCGGCGGCCTCGGTCTGTCGACTGCCGAAGTGGGCGCGGTGTACGGCACTGCCGGCACGCTGGCGTTTTTGGCCGGCAGTATTGGCGGCGGCTACTTTACGGCGAAGCTGGGTTTGCGGCGCGCGATGCTGTGGCTGATCCTTGCGATGAATTTGCCGAACCTGGTGTTCTGGTACCTGAGCGCGGTGCAGCCGGAAGCATTGGGCCTGGTCGCGGTGGCACTCGGCGTGGAGATGTTCGGCTATGGGTTCGGGTTTGTCGGCGTCATTTTGTTCATCATGCAGGTGGTCGCCACCGGCAAATACCAGACCGCCCATTACGCGCTCGGCACCGGCTTCATGCAGCTCGGTTTCGTGCTCTTCAAAATGATCAGCGGCGACCTGCAGCAGGCGCTCGGCTACCGCCATTTTTTCGTCTGGGTGCTGGTCGCGGCAGTGCCGGTCTTGCTGCTGTCGCGCTGCATGAAGTTCGACGGGGAAGCGGCTAGCGCTTCTTCACCGGCAGCGCCAGCCAGCCCTGCCACTGGCGCGTAGCATCGCGCTGCACCATCTGGATATGCGGCCGGGTGCTGTCGAGGCGCCAGATAGTCTGGTGCTCGAGCCAGTCTTCGTACATCGACCGGAAGCGCGGCCACTCGCCGTGGAAGGGGAGTAGCGCGTAGTCGCCGGCGGGCAGCACGCGCAGGCCCAGGTTCGGATCGGCGACGTCGATGCCGGCCACGCCGAAGTCGTAGCAGTATTCGCGTTCGCCCGTAAATCCGGGGTCTTCATCGAAGACGCCGTAGTACGCCGTGGTGGCGGGCGCGCCATCGATGGTCTCGCGATCCTGGATAAACGCATTGCAGGCAATCGACAGCGCCGCGCCGGACTGGCCGAAAAAGCGCTGGTAGCGCAGCGCCAGCGCGGGCAGGGCGCGCACGCTGATCTGCGCTGCCACCGTGCCCGGCGCGGGGGCGATATAGGGCGCCAGGATCACGTCCAGGTTGCCCGGCTCGGCGACAAAAAAACTGACATCGCTTTCGCGCCCCACTTGCTGGTCCATGTAACTGCGCCAGCCGCCGTCGCGCCACGATCTGGCCGACATCGCAAATTGCTGTTTGAAGGCCTTGGCAAAGGCGGCATTCGACGGAAAACCGCAATCCTGGGCGATGCGCCCGACCGGTACATCGGGTTCGTGGCGCAGCAAGTGGGCGGCACGGCGTAGACGCCGTTTGCGCTGGTATTCGACCGCCGAGAAGCCGGTCAGTTCGCGGAAGATGCGGTCGAAGTGGAACGACGAATAGCTGGCCGACGCGGCCAGGCTTTCGAGCGCCAGCGGGTCGCCGACCGAGTCGAGCATCAGGTCCATGACCTCGCACAAACGCGAGGTGCGCGAGGTAGGCTTCACTGCCGGACGCACAGTGAACGCTTTGCGAATACATCGGTCAGATCAAGAGGCGGCATCGTTGGCTCTGTTGGCGGTTTGCAATGATTATCGCGCAAACCGACCGGCGTGACCATGCTGCCATGAGGGATAATTCCGTTTTTCACCCACACGAGCGCTGACACCATGCAGTACACCGTTGACGACATCCGCAATCTGTTTGACAGTGGCACCCTCGCGCGCGGCCAGGCATACGCGCGCGAAGGCCGGGTGCGTAAGCTGACATGGACGAAAGCCGGCTGCGACGGCGAAGTGCTTGGCAGCGGACGCGGCGTGTATCGGCAAAGGGTGCGCATCACGCGCAAGGGTTCGTATCTCGATATTGCCGGATCGTGCAGCTGCCCGATGGATTACAACTGCAAGCATGTGGTGGCGTTGCTGGTGGAAGCGCTCAAGCGCAGCCCGGAACTGCTGCCGGGACCAAGCCTGCCCACCGCAACCACCGCGCCCACCGCAACCACCGCGCCTACCTTGCCCACCTTGCCCAGTCCGGCCATTGAGGGCCTCAGTGATGCAAATGTCCGCTGGCTCGACATGCTGGCGCAGGCCAGCGCGGCGGCGCGGGGCGATGGCAAGGCGCCGGTTGCCAAGGCGGTGGCCGGCATCGCCTGGGTGCTGATCGCCGATGCGCAAAGTGGCGGCATGCATGTGTACCCGTGCCGCACCCGTTTGCTCGTCAGCGGAAAGATCGCGGCCACCACCATGATCAATTCCCTCCACGACCTGCTGGCGCGCCAGCATGATTATGTCGATGCGGTCGATCAACGTGCGGCGCGCCTGCATATCGCGCTGAAGGCTGGCGACATGAACAGCATGGCGCTGAAACCGGCCGGGCCGCTCGGTTTTACGCTGCTCGATCAGTTGTGCGCGGCCGGGCGTTTGTGGTGGGCGCTTGATCGCGATGGGCTCAGTGAAGGCAAGCTGCAGCCGGTGCTGGCCGGGCCGCTGCGGCACGCATCGTTCGCATGGCGGCCATTCCAGGACAGCAGCGCGCTCTCGCCGCAACTCGCCTTCGATGATGGCACGCGTCCCGACAGCGTCATTGGCACCGAACCGGCGCTGTACTTTCATGCCGGTGCGCTCGGAACGCTGGCGTTGCCTGCCAGCGCGACGACAATTCCGCTGGAACGCCTCATCGCGCTGATGGAACATGCGCCGTTGCTCCGGGTGTCCGAACGCGCCGCGCTGTCGCACCAGCTGGTTGCGCGCGGGCTGGACGGCATCGTGGCGCCGCCGCAGGCACTTGTGCAGACCGTACGCCGCGACGTCGTGCCGCAGGCCGTTCTGCAGTTGGGCAGCCGGCCGGGGCGCGGCGGTCAACGCTACGACTATGGCCGGTTGTCGTTCGACTACGATGGCATGGCGGTGGGTGCGCAGTCGGAGGCGCTCTTGCAGCGGGTGAAGGATAACGGGCTGGAACTGATTGAGCGCGATGCCGGCTTCGAGCAGGCTGCGCTGCAAACGTTTGCGAACCTCGGTTTTATCGATGCGCCGCTGCCGCAGCTGGACGATGCCGTGGCCTTGCCCACGCATGCCGACTGGGTGGTCTTCGCGCGCGAACATGCGCCGCGCCTGCGCAGGGAAGGGTGGCGCATCGATGCCGTCGACGACTATCGTTTCGCCATCGCCGAAGTCGATGACTGGACTGCCAATGTCACCGAACATGACGACGACGACGGCGGCAGTCCCTGGTTCGACCTGGAACTGGGAATCGTCGTGGAGGGCGTCAGGCATTCGCTGTTGCCGCTGCTGGTGCAACTGATCCGTCAGGCCCCACGCGATTTCGATCCTGCCGTGCTGGCGCGCCATCCGGACACCGACGTTTTGCTGGCCGACCTGCCCGGCGGCACCCGCGTGGCGCTGCCATGGGCCCGCATCAAGCCGATTCTGGCCACGCTCGGCGAGCTGTATTTTCTTGAGCGCGATGGCGCTACATTGCGCCTGCCGCATCTCGACGCGGCCCGTCTGGCCGAACTCGAAGCGAGCGCGCAATTGCGCTGGCTGGGCGGCGAGCGCCTGCGTGCACTGGGCGCGAAGCTGCAGCAGTTCGGCGGCGTGGAAGCGGTGGCTGCGCCGGCGGGTCTGCAGGCGCAATTGCGCGACTACCAAAGTGCCGGCCTGGCCTGGATGCAGTTCCTGCGGGCGTATGGTTTCAGCGGCATCCTGGCCGACGACATGGGCCTCGGTAAAACCATCCAGACGCTGGCCCACATCCTGGTCGAGAAAGAAGCCGGCCGGCTCGATTGTCCGGCGCTGGTGGTGGCGCCCACCAGCCTGATTGGCAACTGGCAGAGCGAGGCTGCCCGCTTTGCGCCCGGTCTGAACGTGCTGCTGCTGCATGGGAAGGACCGCGCGGCGCAGTTCGACCAGATTGCCGGTGCCGACATCGTCCTTACGACATATGCGCTGCTGCCGCGCGATGAAGAAACGCTGAAACGCCAGCGCTTCCATTTGCTGATCCTCGACGAGTCGCAGTACATCAAGAACCATCGCGCCAAGGCGGCGCAAACGGCATGTCTGCTGACCGCGCGCCACCGTTTATGCCTGACCGGCACGCCGCTACAGAATCATCTGGGCGAGCTGTGGTCGCAGTTTCATTTTTTGATGCCGGGACTGCTGGGCAACGATAAAACCTTCAATGCCGACTATCGCAAACCGATCGAGAAGGGCGGCGACCAGGCGCGCGCGGCGCTGCTGACGAAGCGTATCAAACCGTTCATGCTGCGCCGGACCAAGGACACGGTGGCCAAGGAATTGCCGCCGAAAACCGTGATGGACTGGCCGGTGACATTCGGCAGTGCGCAGCGCGACCTGTACGAAACCGTGCGCCTGGCAATGGACAAGAAAGTGCGCGCAGAGATCGACCGCAAGGGCGTGGCGCGCAGCCAGATCGTCATCCTCGACGCGCTGCTGAAACTGCGCCAGGTGTGCTGCGATCCGCGCCTGCTGAAAACCACGACGGCGGTGGCCAAAGCTGCCGGTTCGGCCAAGTTCGACGCGCTGTTCGAACTGCTCGATACGCTGTTGGCCGAGGGGCGCAAAATCCTGGTGTTTTCCCAGTTCACCAGCATGCTGGCGCTGATTGGCGCTGCCCTCGAGGCGCGTGGCGAGCAGTATGCCTTGCTGACGGGGGACACGGCCGACCGTACCGCACCGGTAGCGGCGTTCCAGCGGGGCGACGTGGCGCTGTTTTTAATCAGCCTGAAGGCAGGCGGTGTGGGCCTGAACCTGACCGCGGCCGATACCGTCATCCACTTCGATCCGTGGTGGAATCCGGCCAGCGAAGATCAGGCCACCGACCGCGCGTGGCGCATCGGCCAGGACAAGCCGGTGTTCGTCTATAAACTGATTGTGACGGGTAGTGTGGAGGAGAAAATCCAGGAACTGCAGCGGAAAAAATCCGGCTTGGCCAAGGCGCTACTGGGTGAAGGCGGCGCGTTGGGGCAGCAGGTGACGGCGGACGATTTGCGCGCCATTTTCAGCTGACCGGGCCTTATTTTGCGGCCTGTTGTGCGGCGATCAGTTTGGCGATCTGCGAATCGGTTTTTACCGGCTCGATCGTCAGGACCTGGCTGCGGTTGATCAGCATGCGGTCCGGCTGGTGCGGTTCGGCGCCGCGCTTGACAAGGATGTTGGCGACGGCTTTCGTGTCCGAATTCTGGCGCGTCTGCACATAGAATACATCGCGCAGGGTGACAAAATCGCCGGCGGCCGGCTCCAGGCGACCGAAGAATAATTGACCGTTGATCAGGGTGACGGACTGCCAGGCCGTGCCGGTGTCCGGGACGTGTTGGCGGTGGAACGATTGCCACGTCAAAATAGTGAGCGCAATGGCAATGATCACGATGGCACACGCAATGATGCGCTCGACAAATTTTGACATGAAAGTTTCCTCGTAATGGTAGATGCAGGTTGGCTGCGGCGGCAGTGTAGCAGGGCTGAGATGGGCGAGGACAGCGTAGGCAGCGGCGGGTTGTTTATTTGCACTGTCACGATCCCGTCACAAATAAAGTTTAATTTTGCTAACAAAACTTTATTTGGGAACGATCTTTTATGTCAACGCTGCAGCTCCGCCCGACCTCCACCTTGCGCGCCATACTGGCTGGCGCATTCGCCGTGACGATGGCGTCCGCGTCCGCGACGCCATTCACCTTGACCGGCAATACGAGCACAGCGCAAACGCTGGGCAGCGCGAGTGGCCAGACGGGTTCGGTCGCAGCCGGCGCCGCGCTGACCGTGGGCGGGTCGACGGTGGCGGTGGCCATCACCGGCAACAACGCCACGCTGGATAACCAGGGCACGATCGCCCAGACCGGCACCGGGCGCGCCATCCGCGACAATACCGGCGTGGCCAACCTGGTGGTCAACAACGGTAGCGCCACCAATGCCGCGGCAGTCATTCGCACGGCCGACAACGATGTCATCCAGATGGCGCAGCCGGCGGCGTCCGTCACGCTGAACAACTACGGGTCGCTCATTTCACTGAACGCATCGGCAGGCGGCGCGCAGGCCGTCGATTTCTCGTCCGTTACTGGCGCCAACGTGCTGAATAACTACGCTGGCGGCAGCATCACTGCGCGCGAAGCCGACGCCGTGCGGCCGGGCGCGAACGGCGTCGTCGTCAATGCCGGGATCATTAAATCGACCACCGCCAGCGGCAGCAGCAGCGATGGCGTCGACGGCCAGGCCAACAGCGGTATCAACATCATCAACAATGGCACCGGCGTCATCGATGGCGCCCGCCACGGCATCACCGGCGGCGCCGCGACCGCGGCCACCAACTACACGATCACTATCACCAACAATGCCGGCGGCAGTATCCGCGGCATCAACGGCGCCGGCGTCAACCTCGACGGCTTCAATGCGAAGCAGGTGGCCACCATCGTCAACCGCGGCACCATCGCCGGCAACGGCGTCACCGGTGATGGCGATGGGGTCGATGTCGACGGCCTGGTCAATATCACCAACAGCGGCATTATCCGTTCCACGAACGCGGTCAGCGCGCCGGCCAGCGGCATTGCCTACAGCGAAGGCATTTCCGCCGGCGGCGGCACCATCGTCAACAGCGGCACGATCGAAGGGCTGGTCGCAGCGGGCAACAACAATGCCGTCGGGCGCGGGATCACGCTGGCCGGCAACGACACCACCGGCGCTGTCCGCGAAGGCATTTACGGCAACGCTACCGTCACCAACCAGGCCGGCGGCGTGATTCGTGGCGACAGCGATTCGGCCATCGTGGCGGCTGGTGCGGCCAGCGGTTTTACGGTCACCATCAACAATAACGCCGGCGCATCGATTCTCGGCGGTGGCGCGCTCACCGCCGCCATCCGCACCGTGAACGACCGCACCATCATTACGAACGCCGGCACCATCAACGGCGCGTCGAGCGGCAAGGCCATTGAACTGGGCGGCGCGAATAATCAGGTGATCATCAGTGGCGGCAATGCGGTGGTGATCGGGAGCATCGATGGCGGCGTGGGCGGCACCAACACGATGGTTGTCGATGCCGGCGCGGGCAACAAGTTCAGCTATGCCGGCAGCATTGCCAATGTCAACAGCGTCACCATCGCCAGCGGTGACGTCACGTTTTCGGGCCGGAGCACCTACACCGGCGCCACGATCCTCAACGGTGGCAGCCTGAGCCTGGTGGGCGCTGACCGCATTGCCGCAGCCGGCGCGTTGGTGCTTGGCGGCGGCTTGCTGAATGTCGTCGAGAGTGGTGGGCAATCGTTTGCCAGCCTGTCGCTGCTGGACAATTCGACGATCTATTACAGCGACGCACCCCTCACATTCAGTGCGCTGGGCGCCATCGTGGCCGATAAAACCCTGACATTGATCGGCGATGGTACCGGGCTGCGTTTTGTCGGTGACATCGGCAGCGATGCCGGCTTCCTCGCGCTGATGAATTCCCTGCGCAGCAGCAGTGGCGGCGCGTTTGCATTCAATTTCGACGGCGGGTTCACTAACGTCACGCAAAGTGCCCTGGTGCCGGAACCGGGCAGCGCAGCGCTGTTCCTCGGCGGCCTGGCATTGCTCGGTGCGGCCGCCGGACGCAACCAGCGGCGCAATTAAGTCAAACTCGTCAACCGCGCGCCCGCGCGCGGGAATATTTTGCACACTGGCGTTTTATGACAAGCTGGAGTGCAACATGACAGACACATTCAAGTCCGGCGACAAGGTGCAGTGGGAATCGTCGCAGGGCATCGTGCATGGCACGGTCAAGAAAAAGCTGACCGCACCGCGCACCATCAAGGGCCACAAGGTTGCAGCGTCGCCCGATCATCCTGAATACCTGGTAGCCAGCGACAAAACCGGCGCCGAAGCGGCACACAAAGCCAGCGCCCTGAAAAAATCCTAACCCGGGGTCAGGTCTGCCATTCCGACACGGCCTCAACTGTACGGTCGAATTTTACCGATTCATAGGGGGCAAAAACGCAACGAAAATGGCAGAATTGTCGAGCTCGTGTACGAATGGCAGACCTGACCCCGGGTCAGACCGCGGGTCAGACCCCGGGTCAGACCCCGGGTCAGGTTGGCGTGCCGAGGCCGGACATTACCGAGCTGACGGCGCGTTCGAATAGTGGCGCGTATTCCACCGGACGCAGGGCGCCGGTATGCATTGCGGCGAGAAATGCGTTTTGGCGGCATACCAGTGGGGGGGCCGGCGCGGGGGTGCTGAAAATAAAAGTGGATTTGTCGGCGCTGGCAGTTTCCAGGCGCACGACGACAAAGCTGCCGTCGAATTCCATCTCGTAGCCGGCACCCGGCCGCGCCCCCGCCAGCCATTCGGCATCGATCGGCGCCGGGTCGCGTTGCTCTGGTTGATCGTGGACCATGGCGCGCAAGCCCTGGCGCGCAAGTACTGCTTCGATTGCCGCTGCAGGCAGTGGCGCCGCCGGGGCTGCCGCTGCAACGCCCAGCTGCGAGAAGTGCACGTGCAGCCAGTCCAGACTGGTGGAGCGTCCGCCCGGCGCAATCCGCTGGCCCAGCACGTCCATGTGGATGTCGACCAGCTGATCCAGCGCCGCCTTCGATCCTTCCGCCGGCAAGCCGAGCAGCAAAATACCCTCCCGGATCCGGCGCACCAGGTCTGGCAATGAGCGCATCAGAACGCTGCGGTCGGCCGGCGTGGTCTTGGCCTGGGCGCTCCAGACCAGTTCGGGCAACAATGCCGCGCCCAATGCGGCGCCGTCCTGGTGCAGCATGACCGTGGTCCACGTCGTATCGATGAAGGCCGTCAGGCGCGGATCGAGCTGGAGTGGCGCCAGCATCGTGTTCAGTTTGCTTTGCAGCGCGGCGTGCCGGGCGCCGTTGACATCGGCCGCAGCGATAGTCTCGGCCAGCACGCCGTACACCGGGTTGGCGCGCTGCAGCATGGCGTCGACGATGCTGTCGAGTACGCGTTCGGCATGGGCAAAGACGGTGGTGTCGACGTCGAAGTCCTGGCGGACCTGCTCGATCAGGCGGCTCGCTTCGGCGGGCAATGTCTGCAAGGCGTCAACACCGGGCACCATCGCTGCGCCAAGCATGCCGAGGCGGTCGAGCAGGCTGCGCGCCGGATGGCCGCGCTGTTGCAGCATGTCCGGGTCGAGCAAGGCGGCGCGCAGAAAAGGTACGTGCAGGCGTCCGAGCAGTGTCCGCAATGTCGGCAGCAACAGTTTGGTGCGTCCCACGTAATCGAATACCAGCCCGACCAGATCGATGGTGATGCGGTCCAGCGGATCGGCCTTTTCGCCGATCTGCTCGCTCAACGTGAGTGCGGCTGGCGCAGCTGCATCGTTGTCAGACGCGCGGGTTTGCTGTAACTGGCGCAGTTGCGCATCGAGGCGCGAACGTTGCGGCGGCTGCTTGAGTGCGGCATTGGCAGGCGCGCGTGCAGCGGCTGCTGGACGGACATTCGCGCCAGGGCGTTCTTCCAGCACTTGCCGTACCAGTTCCTGCAAGCCCTGCACCTGGTCCGGCCCGCCGCTGCCGTATTGCGCGTTCAGGCGTTCACGTTGGGCGCGCGTCATTTCGGACGGTTGGGCCAGCAGGCGTGAATCGACGCCGCGTGCCTCGAAATGTGCAAGGATCGCGGCGTAGTAGTTTGGCAAGCGGGCTGCCATCGCGGTAGCCATCTGCTCGAACAGCACTTTCGCAACGGCCGGTTCGCGTGCGGTTTCGCGCAGGGTTTCATACAGTGCGCGGGCCGCGAGATAGGGCCGGAACGGATTTTCGCGCTCGCGCACCTTGCTCACACCGTGCAGGGTGGCGATGGTGAGATTGATGCGTCCAAGGCTGATTTCATCGACGTCGCGCAGCCGCACCGCCAGCCGGTCGAGTTCGATCTGGCGCGTCATGACATCGTCCTCCACCAGGCTGAGCATGTCGGCGCGGATGTCGTGCAGGCCGGCGCGCAGGTCGGTGTGCATGGTTTCCATCGCGCGCTCGAGCAGTACACTGAACTTTGCCAGCATGATGTCGCGAAAACCACGTCCCTTTTCATGCAGCCAGTAACGCGCGCCATTCAACGCGACATGCTCGGCCGCGGTGGTAGTGCGCAGGGCCGCGCCAATCTGGACGTCAGTATCCGCCAGCATCTGGTTCACCAGTGCTGCAAAACCGCTCAGCGCTTGTTGCTGGGCGAGACGAACAATGTGCTTGGTGTTGTTAGGCATGCGCTACAGCGGACTCAACGTACTTTATCAGTGGAAACTATTGAATAATAGCGCACTGTATCGTCATTTTACGCAGATCGACGAGCCCAGTCAGGGACGCTGCACCCAAATGTGGCGTCAGGTCCACGAAAAGAACAACGCCACCCGCAGGTGGCGTTGTTCTTTGCACACCGTGGTGCAGTTTGCTGGTCTTCAGCGTACGCGGCGGCGCAGGAAGCCACCCATGGCCAGCAGTCCGAGTGCCAGCAGCGATACTGCACCTGGCTCCGGCACAAAGCCGGTGGTCAGGCGGCTGTCGTTGTCGATGTCCTGGCGGAAGGCGAAGGCGGCGGTCGGGCCGGTGCCGTTGACAAACGTCAGCGACAGTACGTGGAACAGGTCGCCGACTGCAGCGTTGCCGCTGACTGCCACGACGTTCGAATAGGTTGCCGTTACATTGCAGCTGACGCAGCCGCTGGCAATGTCAAATGTGCGTCCGGTCGCAGAGCCTGGGGTGCCGGTTGCGCCACCGAATGTCGTGTCGAACAGAGTGACCTGGTTGCTGCCCGCAGCATTCATGACCAGTGTCGACAACTGGCCGCGGGTCGCGTCGACGGTATAGTTGAACAGTGAAGAAAAGGTATCGCCATTGGTCGACAAACCCCAGCCATCGCCGCTGACCCCGCCCGATTGCGCACCGGTCGTGGCCCACCCCAGCGTTTGCGAAAAGCCGCTGCTGAAGGTGGCGGTGACAAGCAGGCCAGCCATCTGGGCGCCGGTGGTCGCGAAACCGGTCACGCCCGGAATGGTATCGACGACTGACATATCGGTGCCGACGTTAATCACGGAAGCCTGCGAGGTCACGGCGGCGGTGGCGAACAGGGCAGAAACCAGGAATTTGGCGAGGCGCATAGTCATCCAGAAAGAGTTAAAAGATTGGCAAGCTAAATGTTGATACTTGAAAACTTATAATTCATTAATGCAATACTTGTGCCAGCACAATAAACGTTCATAAAATCAGTGGCTTGGAGTTTTATACGGGAAACTTAAGTTGATTAATGTAAATTTTTTCGACAGAATTCCCGGCACCTCAGCCAATATTGTGACGCGCGCGCAAAATCGCAGCCGCCTGCGCCAGCACGGCCAGCTTTGCTTCGGCCACCCGGTCGGAGTTGAGCGGGTTGTCGGCAAAGGTGGCAAAACCACAGTCGGGCGTCAGCAGCAGGCGCTCGGCACCAAACAAGGCAATGGCTTTTTCGACGTGAGCGACGACGCTCTCGACGCTTTCCACGTGCGCGTGCTTCTGGTTGCACGAGCCGATGCCGATGCGCAGGTGCTTGGGCAAGCGCGCCAGAATTTCCATTTCGCCCGCGCGCGGCGTGGCCAGCTCCAGAAACAGCGTACCGACATTCATCTGGCCGAGGATATCGACCAGCGGCGTGTAGTCGCCCGATAACGCCAGGTTTTCATCGGCGCTCCAGTTACCGCGGCACATGTGCAACGCGAGCCGGTCGCGCGGAAAACCTTCCGTGACCGCGTTCACCAGGTCGCGCGCAAACGCCAGTTCCACCGGACTATCCGCCTTGGCCGACAGCGCGCCGCACATGAAGCTGCGGCCGTTGGCGGGCCCGCTGAACACCACTTCCGACAGCACCGGTTCATCGAGCTGCACCAGCGCCGTACCGGCCGCCAGCAAACACGCAATTTCTTCGCGCAGCACGCGCACGATGTCGACCGCGAGCGCTTCGCGGTTGTCATACGCGCGGTCCGAAATACACTCCATCCACATCGTGCGCGTCAGCAGATACGGGCCGGGCAGGGCGACTTTTACGGGGCGCTCGGTCAGCGTGTGCACGAATTCGGCTTCGTGCACGGCGATGCCACGGCTGCGTCCCAGTGGCCCGAACAGCGCCGGATGGCGCACGTCGCCAGCCGGGATGTCGAGGGCGCGCAGTTCGCGTTCGAATTCTTCCGGATCGTCGACCAGCGGCAGCAGATCGGTCAGCGGAATCAGTTGGCAATTGTCGAGGCGCGAAGCGACGAAGCTCGCGTAACTGTCGCGGCGCTGTTCGCCATCGCTGACGACATCGGCGCCGGCCCGGATCTGCGCGCTGACAGCCAGGCGCACGGCATCGTCGGCAGTGGCCTGGAATGCATCTTCATCGAGCCTGCCTTCCATGTGTTCGTGCACCGCCTGCAGCATCCAGCGCGGGCGCGGCCAGCTGCCGATGCCCATCACCGATAAAGGCCGGATGGCGGGCGCCGGGGCGACGGGCGGGAACACCGTCATCGGTATCACGGCGACCACGTCGAAACGGCTTCCCATCTCCGGCGCACTTGCTGCGGACGTTGCGCCTGCAACTGCGCGCTCGGCAAACTTGCCCTTCGCGACCAGGAAGCTGCGCTGCTTGCCGTCGCGCAGGAACGAGACCAGCTCGTTGCCGGTCATGCGGCACCACGCCGGCAGATCTTCATCGACCGAGGTTTCGGTGGAGCGGATTTCAAGCAGGCCGCCGCGCGCAAGCGGGTCGATGTGCTTGCGGATCAACAGCAGCAAGCCGTTGCCGCAATCGAGGTCGCCACCGTCGAAACCGACGTCGGCGTTATGAGGATGCTGAATGGTCATGTTCAATTCCTGGTGCGTGGAGAAGGCCATCGTACAGCGCGTCCTGCTGCGCCTGGCCAAACTGCGCCGCCGCCACATCGACGACGACGCGCCCGGCGCGCAGGCCCAGCACGCGGTCGGCGTAGCGCCGTGCGTATTCGGGCTGGTGCAGGCTGCAGATAATGGCCAGGCCGTCGGCATGGCAGATGGATGTTAATAAGTCGAGAATGGCGGCGCCGGAGCCGGGATCGAGGCTGGCCACCGGTTCGTCGGCAATGATCAGGTCTGGCTGCTGCGCCAGCGCGCGCGCGATGGCCACGCGTTGCTGCTGGCCGCCGGACAAGGTATCGGCACGCTGTTCTGCGTGACCGTTCAGGCCCACGCGGTCCAGGCAGCTGTGCGCCAGCGCGAGGTCGGCGGCATCGAACTGACGCAACCAGCCGCGCCAGGCCGGCACGTGGCCAAGCCGGCCCGCCAGCACATTCTCCAGTGCCGACAGCCGCCCGACCAGATTAAACTGCTGGAAGACGAGGCCGATGCGGCGCCGCTCGCGGCCATGCAGCGTGGCGACGTCGCGCCCGTCCAGGGTGATGCGGCCAGCGTCGGGTTTCTGCAAGCCTGCCAGCACGCGAAACAGCGTGGTTTTACCCGCGCCGCTCGGCCCCAGCAGCGCCAGCATCTGGCCGCGGCCCAGGGTAAAGCCGACATCGTCGAGTGCGACGCGTGCGGCAAAGCGGTGGTGAATGCCTGCTGCGATAAACATGCCGCTCATACGAGGCGCTTTCTGAGCCAGCCACTGATCTGGTCAAGCACTGTCACGACAATCAGGATCAGGACGATGATGGTAAACAAACGCGGGAAATCAAGCAGGTCCATGCTGTTCTTCAGTTCCAGTCCAATGCCGCCGGCACCGACCACGCCCAGCACGGTCGACGCGCGCACATTGAATTCAAGCCAGTACAAGCCGGTCGACAGCAGCACCGGCAGCAGCTCGGGCAGCACCGCATACAGGATGGCAGTGGCGCGGCCGGCGCCGGTGCTGCGGATCGCATCGAGTGGCCCGGTGGGCATGTTCTCGACATAATCGGCCAGCAGCTTGGCCGCGCTGCCCCAGGTGTGCAGCGCGATGCCGATGACGCCGGCGAACGGACCGAGGCCCACCGCGGCCACGAACAGCAGCGCGAACACAAACGAATCGATGCCGCGCAGGGCGTTCAGCAGCCAGCGCGCCGGCAGGTACAGCGCGGGCCACGGGGTGATGTTGCGGCTGGCCAGCACCGCCATCGGCAGCGCCAGCAGCATGGCGGCCGTGGTGCCGATGGCAGCCATGGCGATGGTCTCGGCGATGCGTTCGCCGAACAGCGGCAACTCGGCCAGGTCCGGTGGCCAGGCGGACGCAATCCAGTGACCGAGCTTGGGCAAGCCCTCGGCCAGGCGGCCGGGGTCGACCTGCGCGACGCGCCAGCAGGTGACATAAAACGCCGCGGCGGCCAGCCACGCCAACCAGACCCGCGTGCGTTTCACCGGAAACTTCAAGCTTTTGACTTGATCTTGCCGACCGCGATACCGGCCTTCTCGATCGATGCGTAGGATGCGTGATCGGCTTTGACAAAACCGGTGTAGTGCGGTGGCAGCAGGGTCTTGGCCTGTTCGACAGTAATCGCCGTGACGATCTTCTGCACCTGATCGATCAGCGCTTGGGGCGTGCCTTTCGGGACCACGATGGCGTCGTTCGGCAGCGGTGCCGAGGTCCACAGGATTTTATTGGCGTCGGCTTTGACGCGGCCCGATTCGATCATCGCGTTGCGGTTGCGGTCGAAATCGGTGGCCATGTCGGCCTGGCCCGCCTGCACGGCCATCTCGTTGGCCGCGTGGGTTGCGCCTTCGCTGTACTTCCAGAAAGCCTTCGGCTCGATCTTCCACACTTCTTTCGCGTACCAGGTGGGAATCAGCCAGCCGGAGGTCGAGCCGACATCGGCGAACGACATGGTGAGGCCACGGGTATCGTCCGGGAATTTGATCACTTTCAGACCCGGCTTGCCGATGACGATGGCATGATAAAACGGCTTCTCGTCATATTTGACTGTCGCCAGCGCGGTGCAGCCGGTGCCGTTGTTGGCGATGATGTAGCCCCATGGTCCCATCCACGCCAGGTCGAGCTGGCCCGAACCCATTGCCACGGCCATGCCAGCCCAGTCGGTGGTGGCAAACAGTTCGAAGTCGGCATTCAGTTCTTTGGCCAGGTGGGCAAAGAACGGCATGTACGCCTTTTTCGTGTCCTCGGCGGTCGGCAGCAGCGGGCCGACGCCGAAGCGCAGCTTGCGCTTCGTTTGTGCAAAGACAGGTGCGGCAGCGCCGAGGGCGAGGATGCCAGCGGCGGCAAGAATGGTGCGGCGGGATGCGGTCATGGTGGCTTTCTTGTTATTGGTGAAATTAGTAGCTGACCGACGGGCAGCCGTCGCTCATGAACTCGACCAGTTTGGCGCCGCCGACAATCATGGCGCCAGCCACCAGTTTGTCTTCATCGAGCTTGCGCTTTTTGAAGCATGGCGAGCAGACGAACATCTTGCCGCCGGCGGCGGCGAAGTTGTCCATCAATTCCTTCAGTGGCGCGAAGCCTTCTTCATGCACCGCATCGGCCGCGCCGAGCTGGGCCAGGCGCGTGCCTTCGATCGACAGGAACACGATGGTTTCCTTGTCCGACGCGACCGACGCGTTGGCGATGACGAAAGCGACGGTGGCCTTGTCGGTGTTATCGAGGCCGTGGGTCAGGCTGATCAGGAATTTTCCGGACATGAGAGTCTCCATTCAGGTAGGTAGTACATGGAAAAGCAGGCGTAGGTAACGCCTGCGTGAAAAATCAGGATTTGGCGCGCACCCAGAACGCGTGTGCTTCCGGATCGTGCGCCAGCAAGGCGTGGCCGGTCATGCGGCACCACGCCGGGATATCGGCCGCAGCGCCAGCGTCCAGCGCCGTCACCTTGAAAACCTTGCCGGGATCGGCGCGCACGCGCACGCGCAGCGCCAGCACCAGGTCGCCGCAACCGAGGTCGCCGGCGTCCCATGCGATGTCGTAGTCAAGCGTCGTCATTTTTAAAACACCATGAAGCGGGCGCCAGGCGCCAGGCCGGCGGCCAGCAGCGAGGCGGCGCCGCGCACGCCCGCCACGTCGGCGATGAGTTGGTGTGCCACCAGATTGTGATCGCTGAGCGCCGCCGGGCAGGCGTACAGAGCGACGCCAAGCGCCGTGGCTTGCTGTAGTTGCGCCAGCAGGGCGGCGTCGATTGCGCCCTCGCGCAGCAGCGTCACTGCACCGCTGACGGCATGCAGCTCCACTGCCACATCCATCGCCGCTGCCGTGCTGGCGTAGCGCAGCGCGACTGCCAGCGTGGTGGTGGCGGCGTCGTTGAGCACGATGATGAGACTGGAGGCGGCAACAGAGGAAGAATCAGGCATTGGCATGTAACTGGCGGTAAGAAGTCGTCATGCTACACGATTGAAATGACAGGCGAAAAAAAACCGGGCGCGAAGGCCCGGTCTCGATTGCAGCGGCAGATTACCAGCCGATATCCTTCATCAGTGGCAGCGTGATGTCTTTCGGTGGCGTCAGCGTCAGCGTCAGGTCCGAATTGATGTTCGGTTCCATCAGCAGGTTAGGAAATGCGGTGACATCCCAGTGCGATACCGACGAACCCGGTGCCAGCACACCTGGCGTGTACAGCAAAGGACGGCCAGCGGCATCGGCGCCGGCGCGGCGCGTTGGGTCGCTCGCCATCGAGACGGTGACGACGCCGGCAATGCTACGGGAACCGTATGGCTTGGCGGCGACGACGGCTGCCTTGAGCAGGTTGCCATCTGCCAGCGAGATACCTGCTGACGGGATGGTGACGGTAGGGTCCGAACCGCCTGGCGCCTGGATACCATCGACGTTATTGGCTAGCAGGACGCCAATCGCACCGGCGTTCTGGGCGTTCTTCACCTTGACCGCAAAGCCGCAGACGCCACGGCTGATGATGGCAACTTTGCCCAATACGGCAGCGCGGTTGGTGGCATCGAACGTCTCGCAACCAGGGCCGGTTTCGCCGGCTTGCGGCGTCAGCACGGCCAGTGCGCCGAGTTTGGCGTTGACTGGCAAGGCCGGGCCGAACGCCGACACGCTGTAGTCGACCGCAGGAATGACGGCGGCAGGGCTGACGGCTTTCACGATCGGCACCGAGGTCAGGATGGAGGCGGCGGCAACCGCGTTGGCACCGTTCCAGGCCAGTTTCAGGTTGTTGACGGCCGAGGCTTTACGCTCGTTATTCGTCATGTTCAGCCACGTTTTGCCGGTGGTGTTGTCCAGCATGAACGGCTCCCAGACGCTTGGCAGGCCACCAGTGGCGACGTACGCCGAACCGGTAGGATCGATGCGCCAGCCGTTGGAAGTGTTCACGCTGACGACCGAGAAGCCGAGGCCATGGCCAAGTTCGTGCAGCAGTGTGGCGGCGAAGTTGACCTTGCTGCCGGCATTGCCGTCCAGGCCCAAATAAAAGCCATTTCCAGCCAGGCAATCGGCGTTGCCGAGGTTGATGTTGAACTGGGTTTTAATATCGACGTTGCCATAGCCGGTGCCGTCATCGGCCTGGCTGGCGGACAAGTTCACGCCTGCCAGCTTGTTGGCCAGTGCCTGCGGATACCACTGGCCGGGGCGGCTGCCTGGAAAATCGTGCCAGATGTTCCATGCACCGGCGCTGCCCAGTGTTGCCGAGGTGGCGGTGCAGGTGAGTGCTTCCCAGCCGGCCGATACCGTGATCGGAACAGCGCTGACCAGGTTGCGTTCCCAGATGTCGGCGACATAACGATAAACGTTAAAACGCTGTTGACCGATCGTGGTGCCCATGTTGCCGCCAACTGGCGTTGCTGGCGTCGTGTCGTTGAAGCCCACGCCGGCCGGGTCGCGGCTGACGATATTGATGGTAGCGGCCTGGGAGGCCAGGCACGTCAGGGCGGCTGCGGCGGCGACCAGCGAGCGTGCGGTACGCGAAATGTGAGGGGTGCGCATGGTTATTCCGTTTCAACCTTGTTAGTGTGGACGTGAGCTGCTGCGACGGCGTTACTGGCCGCGTCATGCGAATCGAAGCACTGTTCGACCACGCTGCCGTCCGGTTGGCGCACGGCCACGCTCTGGCTCATGAATTCGTCGGTCAGACGGGCGCCGCGCGCGCCGCTGGCATGCACTTTTTGCTGGGTGGCTTTTGGCGCAACACGCATCGCGCGGGCAGCACCCGCGGCTTTGAGCGCGGTGGCTTCTTCGCCCGTCGCGCCGCGCAGTTTGCCGGTAGCGGCATCGCGTACAACGGTCATGGAATCGGTCGACTGGACATTCGACTGCGCTTCTTGTGCGCTGGCCGACTGGCTCGCAAGGCCCAGCAGGGCCAGGGTAATGCCGGCGGCGCAGATCATGCGCTGGCGGGACAGATGTTTCTGGGACATGTGAATCTCCTGGTATTAGTCGTGCGAAGCGCACTGCGCTTCACCTGGTGAAAACCTGTGCAGATATTTATGCGGCCAGCGCGCGGTTTTTGCGGCGGCGGGCGGCGCCCATGCCGATCAGGCCAGCGGCCAGGATGGCGAGCGATGCTGGTTCTGGCACGTCGCCGGTGGCGTCGTTGGCGTTGATCACCAGCGTATCGAGACCGATGTAATTCAGGCTTGCGTCTGCACCAGCGTAATTAATGCCGAAGTAGGTGTTGGCGGAGCCAGCAGCGAGAGTGGCGGTAAGTTGCGTCCAGACGCCGGTCGCGGTCACGGCAGCGCCGGTCACGAACGAGGTCAATGCAGTGCTGCCGTCGCTGAAGCCATAGGTGATTGTGTCGGTGAGGCCGTTCAGGACCTCGCCCTTCAGCCAGAACGTCACGGTGGCGCCGTACACGGCCGAAAACACTGGCGTGATCAGCCAGTTGTTGACAATGCCGCCATCGGTGGAACTGAAGTAACTGGCGCTGATGAAACTGTTGTCGGCACCTGTCTGCGAAGTAAAGATCGCAGCGTTACCTTGCCGGAATGCGTCACCCACGGCCGGCGTGCTTGCATTGGTCATCGTCCAACCTGTCAACGCGCTGACATTATCGAAACCTTCGGTTAAAACGACGCCAGCCTGAGCTGACAACATCGTGCCGGAAATTGCCAGTGCCAAAAGTGCTTGTTTGATCATGTAATACGTCTCCAGAGATTGAACGACGGGATGACGGCCTTGCATTATTGCAACGGCGGTTGCCCAGAATTTGCTGGCGAAATAAGCGCCGACAACGTTCCTTTAGCATTTAGCGTGCCAGCGATCTAGAGCGTTGATTTCGAAAGCAAATATGCGTCATACATAAAAAAGCACGTATATTTGTAAGATTTATCGACAAAACTGTAAAATATCTGACGTTTATGATAGTTTTAGTGAATTTTGCGCAATATATTTTGCCGAATTTCAAAAAAATTTGCGCGTTGTCATGATGCGGTAACAATTTATATAATTTGTTTCCAAGGGTTTAATTGGGTTGCGGATGGCGTCTGGCCTGCGATTGAGGCTTACTGAGCACCATGTCAATACATACATCAGGACGCTGCACGGCAGAGATGTAATCGACTTGACAACGTAAGAAATTTCGACAAATTCAGTAACCTGTATTTACATTGTAGCCTGCCGTAACCGGCTAATCCGGCAGCACCGTCCCCGATGCATCAGCATCGACACGCCATTGCAGCAGCCGTTGACGCGCGACACGGCCTGGCGCGTGCTGGCGACATTGCATCCTCTGTTTGGCGATGGACACATGTTCGTGGTCTACCCTGACTGGGCCGATGTGGTGCACAGATTTGGTGACACCTGGGTTGCGCTGGACTTTGCCAACCCGCTGCATTTTTCAGGCAAGACCTACGTGCTGGTGGGCCGCCTGACGTATTCGTACGCAGTGTTGTTCAGCGATGTAGTGCAGGATTTTGACTTCGCTCAACTGGTGGGCACAGGCGGCGATGCGCGCGCCCGTTAAACCGGGGGGTACAGAATGTGTTGCTGTCAAATACACCGCTGGAGATTTCCATCCCCCGGTTTATCGTCGACCGTCCAGCCGGCGCCCGGCGCCCGGGAGCCGGCGCTGGTGTATCCGGATAGCGTGTTGCCGGACAGCCCGGTGGACCGAATGGAATTGGTCGACGCATTACTGGCCAGGCTGGGCCTTTAGCTGAGTTCTTTCTGCAGGAACTTCTCCAGCACTTCCAGCGACTTGCCTTTGGTTTCAGGCAGGCAGGTGGCCACGAAGATCAGCGACAGCACATTGATGCCAGCGAACACGAAAAATGTCGCGCTGCCAAATTGCGCCAGCGCCATGGGAAACAGCAACGCGACCAGGGCATTGAAAATCCATTGGCACGCCACTGCAGTGCCGGTGAGGACGCCGCGCAAGTGCATGGGGAACAGTTCCGACATCAGCAACCAGTACACCGGCGCAATCAGCATCTGCATGAACAGAAGGAAGCAGAGGATGCAACCGAGAGCGGCATAACTTTTTGTCGGACCGTCGGGCATGTACAGCAGCACGGCGCCCAGCGCGGCTTGCGTCGCGACAACTAGCGTCAGGCCGGTGAGCAGCATCGGCCGGCGCCCGTGTTTGCCAATCAGCCAGATGCCAAAAAATGTGGCAATCACCGCCACGACGCCATTGCCGATGGTGGCCGTCAGCGCAGCATTGGTGCCCAGGCCGGTCGATTTCAGAATGATCGGCGTGAAATACATGAACGCGTTGACACCGGTAAATTGCGCCATGAAACCCAGTCCGATGCCGATCCAGAGCAATTTCCTGATCCATGGTGTACCCACCACGGCGGACCAGCCAGCCTGTTCATGATCAATCTTGTTCAGCTTGATCATCTCGGCCATTTCAAGCTCGATCTGTTTGTCGCTGGAACGAATTTGTTCAAGTACTTCGCGGGCCTCTTTCATCCGGTTTTTGCTGGCCAGCCAGCGCGGCGATGCGGGCACGAACAGCATGCCTAGTCCCAGCAGGACAGCCGGCACTGCTGCAATACCGAGCATGTAGCGCCAGACATGTGGCGATCCCGATGCATGGGCCAGCACCGCGTTCAATATGTAAGCAATCAATTGGCCGCTGACAATCATCAGCTCATTCTGGCTGACCAGCCGGGCGCGCCGGCTCGGTCCCGCCATCTCGGCGATAAACACCGGTACGGTAGCCGAGGCACCGCCGACGGCGATACCCAGCACGAAGCGCATGGCCACCATGATGGCCACCGACGGTGCAAAGGTCGTGCCGAGCACGCCGATGAGGAACACGAAGGCCAGGCCCATCAGCGTAGTGCGGCGGCCATATTTGTCCGACAGCGTGCCGGCCATCAAGGAACCGGCAGCAGCGCCAAAGACCAGTGCCGAGGTGACCACGCCTTCGGTCACTGGTGTCAGGCCGAGACCGCCTTCAGATAGTGGCGAGCTCATGAAAGGCAGGGCGCCCGAGATGACGCCGGTGTCGTAGCCAAACGCCAGCGCACCCATGGTGGCGGCAATGGCGACTTTGAAGACGAAGCGGCTTTCTTTGGTGTCGGGCGGGGGTGCAGCCGCGGCCGCGGGGGAGATAGCTGAAGTCATGTAGTCGAGTCTTTCCGGAAAATGAATGGGGCTGGTCTCCGAATGGAAGCGTCCAACACGTCCGTCGTATCGACAACGTCGCAGCTCTATGGCAGGTTGGTAACGTCAACTATTTCTCAGCATTACTGGTATGCAGGATAGATCAAAATAGTCGAAGTGACTGTTCGACAACATACATAAGATCAATGATCAGGGCTTGCTCGGGGAGCCCGTGACGAGGCCACTGCGGCGGCAGCGCTCCGAGCAGTATTTGACCTGTTCCCAGTCGCGCTTCCACTTTTTGCGCCAAGTGAAGGGCAGCTGGCAGTGTGCGCAGATCTTGGAGGGTAGTTCGGATTTCTTGCGCATTTTGATGGGGTGATTTTATAACCATTTTCTTCAGCAGATCGTGCGATTCGCCCCATGCGGATTTTGGCGCCTCCGGTTCATGGTTCCCAGTTTCCATACGTTTTCGTATTGAGTTTTCCCCATTTGGGAACTACAATGCATGTCTAACTACGCACTGATTGTCCCTTCATGCGAATTCTGGGTTTACCTATCCTCGAGGCGTTCAAAAAAAATCACGCTGCCTCTCGGGGGCAGCTGGATGCTTGGCAGGTGGATGTGGAGCGTGATAATTGGATAACGCCCCATGACATCAAGCGAAGGTATAGAAGCGCAGACTTTCTGGCTGACAACCGCGTCATTTTCGACATCAAGGGCAACGCCTATCGGCTTGTGGTCAAGATCCGGTATCAAAATGGATTGGTTCTGGTGGAGTGGGTCGGGACGCACGCCGAGTACAGCAAGAAAAAATTTTAGACGGACCGGTGCAGTGGATGCGAGCAATCAATGGAGATGGCGATGGACGTGAAGATCATTAAGAGCAGGAAAGACTACGAAGCAGCGATGGCACGTTTGTCAGCGCTGATGTCGCTCGACCTTGCGGCCAACTCGCCTGAAGAAAATGAGCTGGAGTTGATCGCACTGGTTATTCAGGACTTCGAGCGGCAAACCGTTCCACACGTAAAAGCCGATCCGATCGAGTCGATTCTTTTCCGCATGGATCAGATGCAGCTCACTCGAAAAGATTTGATTCCTTACATCGGGTCGATCTCCAAGGTTTCGGAGGTGCTGTCGCGGAAACGGCCACTATCCCTCCCAATGATTCGTCGGCTTAATCAAGGGTTGGGCATCCCTGCTGACATTCTGATTGAGGATGTCGAAACCGATACTACAGTCATCGATCTGGCTCCAGAGGTGGACTTCTCTCGTTTTCCTCTCAAGGAAATGCTGGAGCGTGGCTGCTTTGGCGACTTTGGCGGGAATGTCCATCGCCTGAAGGACTATGCCGAGGACCTTGTCAGGAAGTTCATGCCGGACCTGACGTGCAAAGAAATGGGACGAGCATTTTTGCGTGCCCCGCTGCATCAACGCGGCGATCGACAGGCTGACGAAATTGCCATCCTGGCGTGGCGCATGTGCGTTCTGCGCAAGGCGCGGGCTGCCGGTTCCACAAGAGATTACAAGCATGGCACCATCACGTCGGCGTGGTTGCGCGAACTTGCTAAATTGTCTGTCTTCGATGAGGGGCCGAAGCTGGCAAGGGAATATCTTGCGCGCTACGGAATTACGCTTGTTATCGAGAAGCATTTCAAACGCACCTTCCTCGACGGCGCGGCCATGCTGGATAAAGAACGCCCGATCGTTGCGCTGACCCTTCGACACGACCGGGTGGACAACTTCTGGTTTGCCTTGCTTCACGAGCTGGCCCACGTCGCCAAGGATCTGAATCCAGAGAATCCTGTTTTTATCGACGACCTTGACCGGAAAAATGCGCATAGTGTCGAAACAGAGGCTGACGCGATTGCGCAAGAGGCATTGATTCCCGAAAAAAGTTGGGAGCTTGCCAAGGTGCGGCGATCACTCTCTTCCGAGGATGCGATTGCATTCGCCGACGAGATTAGTGTGCATCCGGCCATTGTGGC
>JALYUM010000058.1 GCA_030853745.1 Pseudomonadota bacterium
GCAATGCCGCAGCCAGGCCGGCGCGTGATCGCCTACGACCAGCGCGGGCGCGGCGCCACCGACTGGGACCCGGGCCGCAATTACTACACCGACGCCTATGTCGCCGACCTGGAAGCCATCGTCGATCGCTTGCAGCTCGACCGCTTCGACCTGCTGGGCCATTCGATGGGCGGGATCAATGCCATCGTGTACGCCGGCCGGCATACCGCGCGGGTACGGCGGCTCGTCATCGAGGATGCCGGACCGGGGGCATTCGAGGCCAGCCCCGGCGCCGTGCGCATCCGCGCCGAGCTGGCGAACACGCCGGATTCGTTCGCATCGTGGGACGCGGCCAGCAGCTTCATGCGCGACTTGCGCCCGACGGTGCCGGAAGCGGCTCGCCAGCAGCGCTTGCAGAGCATGCTCAAGGGGCGTCCCGACGGCGGCTTTACATGGCGCTACGACCATGCCGGCATCGCCGCCACGCGCCTGCAGCCCGATCCGGCGCGCGTGGTCGACCTGGCGCCGTCGGTCAGTGCGATTGCCTGCCCGGCACTGGTGGTGCGCGGGAGCCGCTCCGACTACCTGCAACCGGACATGGTGGTGCGCATGCTGGCGCTGAACCCGCACTTGGCGGCGACCGAGATTCTGGACGCCGGCCACTACATCCACGACGACCAGCCGGCCGCGTTTGCCGCTGCCGTGCGCGCATTCCTGGCGCCCCGACCATGCACGCAATAAGGATTGCAAGATGATTCACGAAATTCGTACCTACAGCCTGGTGCCAGGCGGCGTACGCGAGTACCTGCGTCACTACAACGCAGCGGGCCGCGCCGTGCAGACAGAGTTGCTGGGTCACCTGGTGGCAGTGCTCGCGCCGGAATCCGGCGACATCAACCAGCTTGTGTACCACTGGTGTTTCGACAGTTTCGAGGAGCGCTCCCGGCGCCGTGCCGCGCTGCTGGCGGACGAGCGCTTCACCGCGTTCCGTCAGCTGGTCCGGCACCTTCTCGTGCACCAGGAGTCTCGCCTGTTCAGTCCGGTCTGACGCGGCGCCGCCGACAATACAAGGAGACCGATCATGCACACCATTCCAGCTGTTCCAACCTTTCCCGTGCTCATTGTCGGGGCCGGCCCTGTTGGCGTTACGCTGGCCAACCTGCTCGGCACCTACGGCACGCCCGCGCTGGTCGTCGAGCGCAGCCTGGCGATCCATGATTTTCCCCGCGCGGTCGGAGTCGACGACGAGGCGCTGCGCACGTTTCAAACGGCCGGCCTGGCCGAGGAGATGGTCTGCGACATCATCCAGAATGTGCCGATGCGGATGTACGCCGCCAACAAGCGCTGTTTTGCCGAAATTTTGCCGGCCACGCGCGAATTCGGCTGGTTCCGGCGCAATCTGTTTTCCCAGCCGCTGGGCGAGGCCACGCTGCGCGCCGGCCTGAAGCGGTTTCCCGACATCAGCGTACAGCTGGGCATGGCGGTGGTGGGTTTGGCGCAGGACGCGACCGGCGTCACTGCCACCCTGGTCGACGAGAGCGGGCGCGAGAGCCAGGTGCGCGCCAGTTACGTCGTCGCGTGCGACGGCGGGCGCAGCACCGTGCGCGACCTGCTGCGCCTGCCATTCGAGGGCAAGACGCATCCGGCCAAGTGGGTGGTGATCGAATGCGACCAGGATCCGCTCGACGCGCCGTTCACCGCCCTGCATTGCGACCCGGCGCGCCCGTTCGTCTGCCTGTGCCTGCCGTACGGACTGCGCCGTTGGGAATTCATGCTGTTTCCCGGCGAGGACAGCGAGGCGATGCTGGCGCCGGCAAAAGTGCAGGAACTGCTTGGCAGGCACGTTGCCGATGCCAGCAAGCTGAACGTGATCCGGGCCCGCGTGTATACCCACAATTCGCGCGTGGCCGGTTCCTTTGTCGTCGGCCGGATTTGCCTGGCGGGCGACGCCGCCCACATCACACCGCCCTGGATCGGCCAGGGCCTTAACGCCGGCCTGCGCGACGCCCTGAACCTGGCGTGGAAGCTGTCGTGGATTTTGCAGGGCAGGATGAAGCCGGCTCTGCTGGCCAGCTACCACGAGGAGCGCCATGCCCACGCCAGGGCCATGATCGACCTGGCCGACCTGTTTGGCGCGGTGCTGTCGCAGCGCAACCGCCTCGTGGCCTGGCTGCGCGACCGGTTGTTCCTGGCGATCAAGGACATTCCCCGGATGCGCGACTACGTCCTGCAAATGAAATTCAAACCGATGCCCCGTTTCACGCGCGGCATCGTGCGCAATACGGGCGACCAGCTGCGCGACGACATCGTCGGGCGCATGTTCATCCAGCCCAACATGGAAGAGGCACGGGGCCAGGTGCGCCGGCTCGACGACATTCTCGGGCCGCATTTTGCGCTGATCAGCTGGCGCAGCGATGCACTGGCCGGTGCGACGCCAGAACTGCTGCGCAAGCTGGACCAGCTCGATTGCGTCCATTTCATCGCGGTGCGCTCGCACCATGGAGAAGCCGGCGTGGGCAGCGGCTTGCCGGCGCGGCACGGCGGCATCGTGCTCCAGGATGTCGAGAACACCTTGCACCAGTGGTTCCAGGCCCGGGACATCGACTGGGTGCTGATCCGGCCCGACCATTTCATCGCTGCAGTGGGTACGCGCCAGAACGCACTGGCCCAGCTGCAGGATTTCTGCGACACCGTCCTGGCGGCGCCCATGCCGGCGCATGCCGGGTGAACCGTACACACCACGAGGCAATCACCATGTACCCCCCCTTATATCTGTATATCGACGGACGCTTTCACGGCACCGAGTCGCGCCGGTCGCAAGATGTCTGCAACCCGGCCACCGGCGCCGTCCTGGGCCGGTTGCCGTGGGCCGAACCGGCCGACATCGATGCTGCCATCCAGGCCGCGCATGCAGCCTTCCTCGGCTGGCGCCACGAGTCGCCCGTGGTGCGGTCCGACATCCTGCGGCGCGTGGCGGCGCTGGCCCGCACGCGGGCCGACGCCATTGCCGGCGCCATCACGCAGGATAACGGCAAGCCGTTCGCCGACGCGCATGCGGAAGTCATCAACGGCGCCGAACACCTCGACTGGCATGCCGAGGAAGGCCGCCGCGTGTATGGCCGTGTCGTGCCGCCGCGCCAGAAGGGCGTGCGCCAGTTGGTGGTGCGCGAACCGGTCGGCGTCTGCGCGGCGATCAGCCCGTGGAATTTTCCGTTTGGCCAGGCGATGAAAAAAATCGCGGCCGCGCTCGCGGCCGGCTGTACCGTCATTTTGAAGGGACCGTCAGAGTCACCCAGCGCCATCGTCGCCATGGCGCACCTGTTCCACGATGCCGGCTTGCCGGCCGGCGCATTCAATATCGTCTGGGGCGTGTCCGCCGACATCTCGCGCCAGTTGATCGAAGCGCCGCTGGTGCGCACGCTGTCGTTCACCGGCTCGGTACCGGTGGGCCGCCAGCTCGCTGCGCTGGCAGCCTTCAACATGAAACGCATGAGCATGGAACTTGGCGGCCATGCGCCGGTGCTGGTCTTCGACGACGCCGACGTCGCCTCTGCCGCGACGCTGCTGGCGCGCCTGAAAACCAGGAATGCGGGCCAGGTATGCGTGTCGCCGTCGCGCTTTTTCGTGCAGGCCGGTGTCTATGACAAGTTCGTCGCGGCATTCGCCGATGCGCTGTCTGCCATCAAGGTGGGCGAGGGCTTCGACGAGGGGATCCAGATGGGACCGCTGATTCATGACCGGCGCTTCCAGGCGATTGCCGCGCTGGTGGCGGACGCACGCACCACCGGCGCCGACGTGGTGGTAGGCGGCAACCGTATCGGCACCCGGGGTCACTTTCATGCGCCGACCCTGCTGGCAAACGTGCCGCCGCACGCACGCATCATGCAGGAAGAACCGTTCGGCCCGGTCGCCGCGCTGGCGCGCTTCGGGAGCTTCGAAGAAGGCCTGCACCATGCCAACGCGCTGCCATTCGGACTGGCCGCGTACATCTTCACCCAATCGCTGCAAACGGCCACCCGGGCCGCCGATGCGCTCGAAGCCGGGATGGTCAACATCAACCATTCCGGCATGGCCCATCCCGAGCTGCCGTTCGGCGGCGTCAAGGACAGCGGCTTTGGCAGCGAAGGCGGCACCGAGTCGTTCGACAGCTTCCTCGTTACAAAAATGATCACGCAAATTTAAGGCGCACCCCATGCTCGACTTGAACAACCCGACATTGTTGCAGGATACCTGCTGGAGCGGCGCGCAGGCGCCCGGCACGGTCACTACCTTTGCCGTAACCGATCCGGCCAGCGGCGCCGTCATCGCGCATGTTGCCAAGGGTACTGCGGCCGATACGCGCGCCGCCATCGAGGCCGCCAGCAGCGCCTGGCCGGCGTGGCGCAGCCGCACCGCGCACGAGCGCTCGGCGCTGCTGGGTCGCTGGCATGCGCTGATCCTCGCGAACGCCGACGACCTGGCGCAGATCATCACCGCCGAGCAGGGCAAACCGCTGGCGGAAGCGCGCGGCGAAGTGCTCTACGCAGCGTCGTTCGTCCAGTGGTTCGCCGAAGAAGCCAAGCGCATCTACGGCGAGACGATTCCGGCGCCGTCGGCTTCGCAGCGCATTGTCGTGATCCGCGAACCGATCGGCGTGTGCGCCGCCATCACGCCCTGGAATTTCCCAGCGGCGATGATTACCCGCAAGGCGGCGCCGGCGCTGGCGGCCGGCTGCACCATGGTGCTCAAACCGGCCAGCCAGACGCCGCTGACGGCGCTGGCGTTGAGCGCCCTGGCGGTGCAGGCCGGCATCCCGGCCGACGTGCTGGCGGTCGTGACCGGCCCGGCGGGCGATATCGGTACCGAACTGGCCAGCAACCCGCTGGTGCGCAAACTGAGCTTCACCGGATCGACCGAGGTGGGGCGCCTGTTGATGCAGCAAACGGCCTCCACCGTCAAGAAGGTCTCGATGGAGCTGGGCGGCAATGCGCCGTTCATCGTGTTCGAGGACGCCGACCTGGATGCGGCGGTGGAAGGCGCCATCGTGTCGAAGTTTCGCAATGCCGGCCAGACCTGCGTCTGCACCAACCGCCTGTACATCCACGCCAGCGTGTACGCCGCGTTTGCGCACAAGCTGACTGTGGCGCTGCAGCTGCTCAAGGTCGGACCGGGCACCGATGCCGGCGTGCGCATCGGCCCGCTGATCGACGAGGCGGCCGTGGCGAAGGTGGAGGCGCATCTCGCCGACGCGCTCGGACACGGCGCGCGCATCCTGTGCGGCGGGCGCCGCCATGCGCTTGGCGGCCATTTTTTTGAACCGACCGTGCTGGTCGACGCGACGCAGCAGATGCAGCTGGCGCGCGAGGAAACCTTCGGGCCGGTCGCGGCGCTGTTCAAGTTCCACGACGAGGACGAGGTAGTCGCCAAGGCCAACGACACCGAATTTGGCCTGGCCAGCTATTTTTATGCGCGCGATGTGGGCCGCGTCTGGCGCGTGGCCGAGCGCCTCGAGTTCGGCATGGTGGGCGTGAATACCGGCCTGATCTCCAACGAGGTGGCGCCATTCGGCGGCGTCAAGCAGTCCGGGTTCGGGCGCGAAGGCTCGCGCCATGGCATCGAGGATTACCTGGTCGTCAAATACATCAACATGGGCGGCATTGCGGGGAGCGCAGCATGCGTGTGATGATACTGGGCGGTGGCGTGATCGGCGTCACCAGCGCCTATTATCTGGCGCTGGCCGGCCATGATGTGACGGTGCTGGATCGGCAGCCTGGGCCGGGCCTGGAAACGAGTTTTGCCAATGCCGGCCAGATTTCGCCCGGCTACGCGTCGCCATGGGCGGCGCCGGGCGTGCCGTTGAAAGCGCTGCGCTGGATGGTGCAGCGGCATGCACCGTTGTCGATCGCGCCGGACGGCACGTTGTTCCAGCTGCAGTGGCTGTGGCAGATGCTGCGCAACTGCACGCCCGAACGATACGCTGTCAACAAGGAGCGCATGGTCCGGCTGGCCGAATACAGCAGGGATTGCCTGAAGCAGCTGCGCCACACCAGCGGCATTGCCTATGAGGGACGTCAGGGCGGAACCATGCAGTTGTTTCGTACCGAAAAACAGCTGGCGCTGGCGGCCAAGGATATCGACATCTTGCGCGGTGCCGGCGTGCCGTTCGAGTTGCTCGCGCCGGACCAGCTGAAAACAGCCGAGCCGGCGCTCGACGCAGTGCGCCACAAACTGACCGGGAGCCTGCGCCTGCCGAACGACGAAACCGGCGACTGCACGCTGTTTACCGCCCGCCTGGCGCAACTGGCGGCGGCGCTGGGGGTGACGTTCCGGTACGACACGCCGATCGACGCGCTGGCGTTCGACGGCAACGGCGTAACCGGCGTGCGCTGCGGCGCGCAACTGTTTTCTGCCGATGCGTACGTGGTGGCTCTGGGGGCGTTTTCCACCGGCCTGCTCGGTGCGCGGCTGCGCATTCCCGTCTATCCCATGAAAGGCTATTCCATCACGGTGCCGATTGCCGATGCGGCGGCGGCGCCCCGGTCGACGATACTGGACGAAACGTACAAGATCGCGATCACCCGTTTCGACGCGCGCATTCGCGTCGGCGGCATGGCGGAAATAGCAGGTTTCGACAAGCGGCTCAATCCGCGCCGCCGCGCCACGCTGGAAATGGTTGTCAACGACCTGTTTCCGGGCGCGGGCGACAGCGCGCGCGCCTCGTTCTGGACCGGGCTGCGGCCGATGACGCCGGATGGCACGCCGATCGTCGGCGCGACCGGCGTGCCCAACCTGTTCCTCAACACCGGTCACGGCACGCTGGGATGGACCATGGCGTGCGGTTCGGCGCAACTGCTGGCCGACCTGTTGTCGGGGCGGCAACCGGCGATCGGTCACGCCGACCTGGGCGTCGGGCGCTACCGGCGCGCGCGTGCCGGCGCCGCCAGCCCGCAGATGGCGCCCGCCATGGCAGCGCGATGAACTGGCCGGCGGCGCGCGCCGGCGCCGTGCTGACCGTCGACCTGGCGGCTATCCGGGCGAATTACCGTTTGCTGTGCGACACCGCCGCCCCGGCGCGCTGCGCGGCAGTGCTCAAGGCCGACGCCTACGGCCTCGGCGCTGCAGTCATCGGCGCGGCGCTGTATGCCGAGGGCTGCCGCGATTTTTTTGTCGCCCACCTGGACGAGGGCATGGCCCTGCGCCCGCATTTGCCGGGCGGCGCGGCCATCTATGTGCTGCATGGCCCGGCGCCAGGCAGTGTGGAAGAATTTGTGCGCCACGCGCTCGTTCCCGTGCTCAACAGCATTGACCAGATGGCAGTGTGGAGCCGCGCCGGACATGTGCTCGGCGCCGCATTGCCGGCGATCGTCCAGGTCGACAGCGGCATGGCGCGCATGGGGCTTGCCGACGACGAGGTCGACGCCTGGGTCCGTGCACCGGGCCTGGCCAGCGGCGTGCGCCTGTCAATGCTGATGAGCCATCTCGGTTGTGCCGACCAGCCCGGCCATCCGGCCAATGCGCGCCAGCTCGCACGATTCGGCGCACTGCAAAGGCGCCTGCCGCCATGCCCGGCCAGCCTGGCCAATTCATCGGGCATTTTTTTGGGCCCCGGCTACCACTTCGACCTGGTGCGCAGCGGCGCGGCACTGTACGGTCTCGCCCCGCTGGCGGGCATGGCCAATCCACTGCGCCAGGCGGTGCACCTGGCGGCGCGCATCCTCCAGGTGCGCGACATCCCGGCGGGAGAACACGTCGGCTACGCCGCCGGCTATACGGCCAGCACAGCGCGCACCATCGCCACGGTCGCCATCGGGTATGCCGACGGCTGGATGCGCAGCGCCGGCCAGCGCTGCTTCGCACTGGTCGACGGCGTGCGGGTGGCGCAAGTGGGCAATGTCTCGATGGATTCCATCACGCTCGACTGCAGTGGCCTTTTGGCTGGCCAGATCGTTCCCGGCCAGCTCGTCGACCTCGTATGGGAAGGGCAAACGGTGGACGACGTGGCCGCGCAGGCCGGCACCATCGGCTACGAGATTCTGACCGGGCTCGGGCCGCGCATCAGCCGCCGCTACGTCGGCTGAACCACTGTTGTAAAACCGAAAGACCGGGACTGGACTGCCGATTCAGGATAACTGCCCGTCATTGCGAACGCCTAAGCTCGGTTGTGCAGTCGCACGCATCCGCACCGCTGCTGCGCCAACCATCGACAGGGATCACCATGAGCTGTTTTCCAACACGGGCGCGGGCGCGCACCGATCACATCCGGCATCCGCACCATGCTGCACCGGCGGACCAGCCATGAGCGGCGCATCGCAGATCGCCAGCATGCGTACCCGCCTGCTGCTGGCGTTCGTGGCGTTTGCCACCGTCATCGGGATGCTGGGCGCCGGTATTCTGTATGCGGGTCAGCGTGCACTCGAGAGCATGGAGAAAATCTACACGCAGGATGCCCATGGGGTCGAGCTGATGGGCGACATCCGCAACAATATGCTCGAAGCGGTGGTTGCCTCCAGCCAGATGCGCACGACGCCGCAGGGCCAGAAAGCGGCCTTGCTGGCAGCGGCGCAAGCCTACATGACGGCGGTCGACGCCGCCTGGCGCCGCTACAAAGCGATCCCGGCAGATCGTGCCACGATGGCGCTGCGTGCCGATTTCGAGCGCGTGTTCGTGCCGGCACATCGGCTCACGGCAGCGTATTTTCAGGCCATGTACGACCAGGACCAGGTGGTGATGAACGACATCGATTCGCGTATCGACGTCGTCTGGAATGCCTACGTGGCGTCGTCCGGCGTGCTGGTCAGGACCAGCCAGGCGCATGCCCGCAGCCGCTATCTGGACAGCGTCGACTTTTTCAGCAAGTTGCGCCTGCTGGCCGCAGCCGCCATCGGCGGCGGCGTGCTGCTGGCCGTGCTGGCCTACCGCAGCTTCGTCACGGGCCTGCTGCGTCCCCTCGATGGCGCCGTGCGCAATTGCGAACGGATCGCAGCGGGCGACCTGACGGCGCACCTGCCCGCGCCGCGCCACCTGAACGAAATCGGTCGCCTGACGGCGGCGTTCGCTGTCATGCAGCGGGACCTGTCGCGCGCCGTGTTGACTGTCAAGATCGGCGCTGCTGAAATCAACGCCGCCACGCACGAAATCGCTCAGGGCACGCTCGACCTGTCGCACCGCACCGAGCGCCAGGCCGCGTCGCTCGAGGTGACGGCCGCCAACCTGAATGCGCTGTCGCAGTCGGTGCAGCAAAACGCGGGCAGCGCCGGCACTGCGCTGGGCATGTCGGCCCAGGCCAGCGCAGTGGCCAGCCAGGGAAAGCAGGCGGTGGCCGGCGTGATCGGCACCATGGCGCGCATCGAAGCGAGCGCCAGTCAGATGGCGCAGATTGTCAGCGTGATCGACGGTATTGCGTTTCAGACCAAGATCCTGGCACTGAATGCGGCTGTCGAAGCGGCGCGCGCAGGCACGCATGGCCGCGGTTTCGCCGTCGTCGCCAGCGAAGTGGGCGTCCTCGCGGAGCGGGCCGCTGCGGCGGCGCGCGACATCGACCGGTTGATCGGGCGCGCCGGCGCCGAGGTGAGCGCCGGCGTGGAGCAAGTTCATGGGGCAGGCGCCACCATGGATCGCCTGCTGGCCGAAATGACCGGCCTGGCCACCATTGCCGCCGATGTCGCCGCCGCCTCGCAGCGCCAGACCCAGGATATCGGCCAGCTCAACCTGGCGGTCGCCGACATCGACGTCGCCACCCAGCAAAACGCCGCCCTGGTCGAGCAAGTCAGTGCTGCGTCGGCGGCGCTGGCCGAGCAGGCCATTGCGCTGACGCGTGCGATGGAGGTGTTCAAACCCTTGCCGGAAGCGCCGCCGCGCGTGCCCGCAGCGGCGCCGTGCGCGGTGGTGCGCACCTTCTCTTTGACGCCGCCACGAAGTGCTGATTTGGGCTAACGCCGGCGCACCCATCGGCGCAAACTTGCCTTCATTGCAGCATGCGTCATGCACCATCCGCCCGGCGCCCTGATCGACCGATGCGGTATCCGCACACATGAGGAGGATAGAGAATGGGCTACGAGGAATCGCGTTTCTGGCATCCGATGATGCACCAGGCCGACATGAAAACGCGCCAGCCCCTGCGTATTGTGCGCGGCGACGGTTGCCATGTTTTCGACGACCAGGGCCGGCAATTCATCGACGGCGTGGCCGGCCTGTGGAACGTGAATGTCGGCCATAACCGGCGCGAAGTCAAAGACGCCATCATCGCGCAGCTCGACGAGCTTGCGTACTTCCAGATCTTCGACGGCGTCTCGCATCCGCGTGCCGAGGAGCTGTCGGCCCGGCTCATCGACATGCTCGCTCCGGAAGACATGCAGCGCGTCTGCTACGGCGCGAACGGTTCCGACGCCACCGAAACGGCGCTCAAGGTGGCGCGTCAATACTGGAAAATCCTGGGCCAGAAGGACCGCACCAAATTCATTTCACTCAAGCAGGGTTATCACGGCAGCCATTTCGCCAGTGCCGGCGTGAACGGCAATGCGGTGTTTCGCCGCAATTACGAACCGAACATGGCGGGGTGTTTTCATGTCGAAAACCCGTGGGTCTACCGCAATCCATTTACCCAGGATCCGGACGAGCTGGGCCGCGTCTGCGCCATGCTCCTGGAACGCGAAATTGAATTCCAGGGCCCGGACACCGTGGCGGCGTTCATCGCCGAACCGGTGCAGGGCGCCGGCGGCGTCATCGTGCCTCCCGCCAATTACTGGCCGCTGGTGCGCGCCGTCTGCGACAAATATGGCGTGCTGCTCATCGCCGACGAGATCGTGACCGGCTTCGGGCGCACCGGCAATCTGTTCGGCGCGCGCGGTTGGGGCGTCAAACCCGACATCATGTGCTTCGCCAAGGGCATTTCATCCGGCTACATTCCGCTCTCGGCCACCACGCTGAACGGCCGCGTCGCCGAGGCATTCGAGAACAACCGCGACTTCACCGGCGCGCTGATGCATGGCTACACCTATTCAGGCCATCCGGTGGGCTGCGCCGCGGCGTTGGCCAGCCTGGCGATCGTCACCGATGAAGACTTGCCGGCCAACGCCGCCACACAGGGCGCTTACCTGCTGGCCCAGCTGCAGCCGCTAATGGCCCGGTACGAGGTGATTGGCGACATCCGCGGCAAGGGTTTGATGGTAGCCATTGACCTGGTCGACGACCGCATCACCCGCGCGCCGGTCAGCCCCTTGTCCGGCTTCGCCTATGCAATCGCCGAGGCCGCGCGCCAGCATGGCGTGATCGTCCGTCCGGTGGGCGCCAACATTATTTTGTCACCACCGCTGGTTATCCAGCGTCCCGATATCGACCGTATCGTCGCCGCCCTGGCGGCCGCGTTCAAGGCCGTTCCTTTCACCCGTAGCTGATCGAGCAAACCACCATGATGAAACCACTGCAACATTTTATTAACGGCCAGGCCTGCGATGCCGAAGACGGCGCCACGCTTGACCTGGTCAGCCCGGTCGACGAGGAGGTCTTCGCGCGTTGCGCCAGCGGCACCCGCGCCGATGTCGACCGCGCCGTCGCGGCAGCCCGCGCCCAGGTGGACGGCGGCGCATGGAGCGCACTGCCGGCGTCAGCGCGGGCCTTGCTGCTCCACCGCCTGGCCGCGCTGGTCGAACGCGACGCCGTCGCCCTTGCGGCGATGGACGCCCGCTGCATCGGCCGCGCTCCGACGGACCCGTTGCGGATGGATGTGCCGAACGCGGTCGCCACGTTGCGCGCTGCCGCCGGCTGGGCCACCCGGCTCGAAGGGCGCACCATCCCCACCGACGGCTATATGGGCGTGCAGACCTTGTCGTACACGCGCCTGGAACCGGTCGGCGTGGTGGGCGCCATTGTGCCGTGGAACGCGCCGCTGATGATCACCACCTGGAAACTGGCGTCGCTGCTGGCTGCCGGTTGCACGGTTGTCATCAAGCCCTCCGAAGAGACGCCGTTGTCCGCGCTGCACCTGGCCGCGCTGTGCCAGGAAGCCGGCTTCCCGGACGGTGTGATCAATGTGGTCACCGGCCGGGGCGACGTCGTGGGCAGGGCGCTATGCGAACACCCCGGCGTCGACAAGATCACCTTCACCGGCAGCCCGGAAGTGGGCCGCGACATCGCCCGCGTGGCCGGCGGCCTGTTCAAGCGCATCGGCCTCGAACTCGGCGGCAAGAGCGCGCAGATTGTGTTTGACGACGCCTCGTTCGACGCGGCTGTGCGCGGTTGCGCGATGGGGCTGTTCGTCAACCAGGGCCAGGTCTGCGCAGCCGGTTCGCGCATTCTGGTGCAGCGCGCGATTGCGGCCAGATTTGCCGCTGCGCTGGCCGAGGTGGCGAAGGGCATCAAGGTCGGCGATCCGACGCAGGAGGGCGTGACAATGGGGCCGGTGGCCAAGAAGGAGCAGTTCGAGCGGGTCAACCGCTATATCCAGCAAGGCATCGACGAAGGCGCCACGCTGCTGGCCGGCGGGGTGTCCACGCACGCACGGGGCTGGTTCGTGCAACCGACCATATTTGCGGACGCCGACAACAGCATGACGATTGCGCGCGAAGAAATTTTCGGGCCGGTGGGCACACTGATTACGTTCGACACCGACGCCGAAGCGATTGCCATTGCCAACGATTCAGCCTACGGACTCGCCGCCACGGTGTGGACGACAGACCTGGCGCGCGCGCACAAGGTGGCGCAGGCCATCAAGGTTGGCGCTGTCGGCGTCAATTGCTGGAGCCCGCTCGACCCGAATCTGCCGTGGGGCGGCACCAGGGACAGCGGCGTCGGGCGCGAGTGCGGCATCAGCGGGGTGCTCGCTTATACGGAAGAAAAAGTCATCACTGTGCTGTTGCCCTGACCGCGTCGGCGCGCCACGGCGCGCAGACGATGCTTACATCAACGCACGCGGCGCAGTCCGACTGACGTGCATGTCAAATTCAGAGGAAAAAAATGATCAGATTACCTGCTTTTCGGCGCAACCCGCGCACCTGCTGGATGGCGCCCGCCCTCCTGTTGTTCTCCCTCCATGGCGGCGCTGCCCTGGCCGCCGATGCGTCGCTGCTGGGCAAAACCCTGACCCCGTCCGGCGCCGAAAAAGGCGCAAACAAGGACGGCACCATCCCGGCCTGGGTCGGCACCGAAGCGCCACTGCCAGGCTATGCGTGGGGAAAACTGCGCGGCGATTTCTGGCAGCACAAGGGCGAGAAGGCGCTGTTTTCGATCGATGCGGCGAATGCAGACAAGTACGCCGATAAATTGTCCCACGGCGAACTGGCAATGCTCAAGCAGATCAAGGGCTACCGGATGGATGTTTATCCCAGTCACCGCAGCTGCGGCGCGCCAGACTTCGTGTATGCGAACACGCGCAAGAACGTCGATGTGGCCAAGGTGGGGGCGGATGGATGGAGCCTGAAAGAGGCCGTGGTCCCGGGCTATCCGTTCCCGATGCCGACTACCGGCGTGGAAGCGATGCTGAATGCGAAGATGCGCTACCGCGGCGTTGCCGTGGACTACAAGAATTTGTACACCGCCGTGTCGCCGCGCGCGGGCTCCGACGAATGGATCAAGGCCGGCTCCGAGCAAACAGTGTTCATCCCGTCGGGCGCCAAGGGTTCCAGGTTGCTGTCGACCCTGCCGCAGGTGGAATTTTTCGTCTATTTCGGCTTTACCTTTCCGACCGCGCTGGCGGGCCAGGCGGTGGCTGTCAGCCAGTTTCTCAACCAGGCGGAAAACGAAACTTTCTATTACTTCCCCGGTCAACGGCGGGTTCGCCGCATGCCGTCGTACTCGCACGATTCGCCGCAGGTCGGGTTTGAAAACCAGTACACGCTCGACGAGCCGCAGGTGTTCAACGGCGCGCTCGATCGCTTTGACTGGAAGCTGGTGGGCAAGAAGGAAGTCTACGTGCCCTATAACGCTTTCGGCGCGTATGACTTCAAGGCCAAATTCGAGGACGTCGCGCTGCGCGACTTCATCGAACCAGGGCACCGCCGCTACGAGCTGCACCGCGTGTGGGTGGTGGAGGCTACCGTCAAGCCCGGCTTGCGCCACACGGCGCCGCGGCGCATCTTTTACCTCGATGAAGACAGCTGGGCGCTGCTGCTGGCCGAAGACTATGACGCCCAGGGCAAACTGGCCAAGACGCGTGAAGGCTTCCAGATTCCCGTCTACGAGACTGGCAGTTGCGACGTGATGGCGTTTGTCCAGCACAACCTGTCGGAAGGTCGCTACGTGGTCGACAGCACCACCATTGGCGCCGGCAAGGACATTCAATGGTCGACCGAGCCGTCCAGCCCGCGCCACAAAGCCAGCTTCTTTACTTCCGAAAATTTACGCGCCATCAGCGACCGCTGATTCGACGGCTCTCACTAGACCACCAGGGACTCTCCCATGACCACAAAAACAATGCGCCTGGCGATCGCCTGCGCACTTGCTTCGCCAGGTTTGCATGCCACCGCCGCCTCGTTTGGCAACGACAAATTCGATGTCAGCCTCAGCTCCACGCTGTCGCTGGGAACCGGGATCCGCACCGGCAATCCTTCCTGCGGCCTGGTGCTGGCCGGCGCCACCGGCGTTGGCGCACCGGTCGGTTGCCTGGCGCCAGCCTCGACCATGGGCGACCAGGGTAACCTGAACTATGCCAAGGGCGACGCCTTCACTACCTACCTGAAGGGCGTCCATGAACTGCTGATCAAGATGCCCGACGAAAGCATCACCTTCATGACCCGGGTGGCCTGGGCCCGCGATTTCACGGCCACGCATACCACCGGCTTTACCAGTGTGGCGAGCCCGCCGCCGCCAACCGTGGTCGACGGGCTGAGCGACGCGGCCCGCAGCGATCTGCGCTTCAAGGCGCGCGTGCTCGACCTGTGGGTCAGCAAAGCGTTCGACGTGGGCGACCAGCGCGCCCGGGTCCGGGTCGGCAACCAGGTCGTCACCTGGGGCGAGGGCCTGTTCATTGCCGGCGGCATCAACGCCGTCAACGCCATGGACCTGCTGAAACTGTCCCAGCCGGGCACCCAGTTGAAAGAAGCCATCCTGCCGGCGCCGATGATCAGCGTGGCCACCGGACTCGGGGGCGGCGTGAACCTGGAAACCTATGTGCAGACGCGCTGGCGCGCCAATTACCTGCCGCCGACCGGAAGCTACTGGTCGACCGCCAACGGGCTCGGTAAAGGCGACACCGCGTACGGGCTGGCCACCGACCGTGCACGCAATGGCGGCCAGTGGGGCGCAACGCTGCGTTATCAGCCTGACGGCACCCAGCTGAATCTGGGGCTGTACGCGATGAATTATCACGACAAGGGGCCGTCCTTCAGCACCAATATCCGGGGCACCGGCGTGACTGGCTGGGCGTTTGCTGAAGACCGCAAGCTGTTCGGTTTGTCGGCCAATTTTCCGCTGGGCGACTGGGCGGTGGGCATGGAAACGTCGTACCGCCCGCGCGATACGGTGGCGCTCAATAGTGTTTTCGGCTGCCAATCGCAACGTGGCAATTGCTGGGTCGACAGCCGCAAGATCCAGAGCGCTGTGACCGGCATGTATTCGGCGACGCCGAACAATGCGAAGGGCATGCTGGACTTTCTGCACGCCAGCACTGCGACCCTGATGGTGGAGGCCGTCGCCATCCAGTATCCGAGCCTGCACCAGCGCTATGGCAGCGACCCGATCTCGGCCGGCGGCTGGGGCTGGGGCCAGGAGACCAGTGCGCTGGGAACGCCGCGGCCGGAGGGCACCAAACAATCCTACGGCTATAACTTCGATTTCAGCTGGGTGTCGGACGGTAATCTCATCCCTGGCTGGCAAGTCGTGCCGGAAATTTATTTTTTTCACGCCGTCAAAGGGCGCACGCCGAACATCGCGGCGACGTTCATGGAGGGCGCCAAGTCCGCCAACTTCACAATCACCTTGATTCAGAACCCGGCGAACTGGCAGGTGGCGGTCAATTACGCCAAATTCTGGGGCGGGAAATCGGTGTTCGACCAGCCGCTGCGGGACCGGAATTTTGTCGGCCTGACCATATCGCGTAATCTGTAAGCGCTACATTCCCGGCGCCGGTGGCGCCGGGTACACAATAATATCTATAGCAGAGACAGTTCCATGCACATGTCAGACACAAACCGGGCTGCACCAACCAAGTCCCCGCCAGTCATTTCCACAGAATTGCGGCGCGGTTCGCTCGGCGTCGGCCTGATCGTGCTGTTGGTCATTTCGGCGGCCAGCCCGCTGAGCGTGGTCGCGGGCGGCTTTCCGATCGGGATCATGCTGGGCAACGGCGCCGGCACCCCGGCGCTGGTACTTGTGGCGCTGGCGCTGCTGCTGGCGTTCGCTGCCGGCTATACGGCGATGGCGGCGCAGGTGACCAATGCCGGCGGCTTTTATGCGCTCATCGCGCGTGGCCTTGGCGGGCGGACCGGTGGCGCCGCTGCCCTGACCGCCGTGGTCGGCTATAACACCTTGCAGTTTGGGCTGTATGGCATGTTCGGTGCGGTGACGTCCGATTCCGTACTGGCCGAGTTCGGCGTGCTGGTGCCGTGGTGGGCGTTTTCGTTTGCCGCGATGGCGTCGATTGCCGTGTTCGGCTACCGCTGCATCGACCTGTCGGCCAAAATTCTGGCGGTGTTCGTTATTGCCGAATATGCGGCCGTGCTGGTGCTCGACATTGCCATCCTCAGGCACGGCGGCGACAGCGGCATTTCGCTGGTCTCGTTCACGCCGCAGGTTGTCGCCAGCGGCAACCCTTTCATCGGCCTGCTGTTCTGCTTTGCCGCCTTCATCGGCTTCGAGGCCACCACCATCTACGGCGAGGAGGCCAAGGATCCGCGCCGCAGCATTCCGCTGGCCACCTATGTTTCGGTGATCCTGATCGGCAGCTTCTATGCGATCTCGCTGTGGTGCATGGTGGTCGGGGCCGGAGCGGACAAGGTCGCCGGATCGATTCGCGCGCTGTCCGACCCCACCATGTTCCTCTACACCCTGTCGGACCGCTATGTCGGTGCGTCGCTGACGCTGGTGCTGCGCGGCTTGTTCATCGTCAGCGTGTATGCCGGCCTGCTGGCGTTTCACAATTCCACGGCCCGGTATTTTTACGTGATGGGCCGCGAGCGCCTGTTGCCCGCCCGTCTGGGCCACACCCACTGCGCGCACCGGAGCCCGCACATTGCGTCGCTATTGCAAAGCGCACTGTGCGCAGTGGTCGTTGCGCTGTTCGTCATCACCGGCGCCAACCCGGTGATGACGTTGTTCACCTGGCTGTCCAACCTGGCAACATTGTGCATCCTTGCCCTGATGATCCTCACCAGCGTGTCGGTCGTGGTGTTCTTCCGGCGCCAGCGCCATCCGGTCGCCGGCCGCATGCGCACGCTGGTCCTGCCGGTGGTCTCGTGCGCCGGCTTGTGCGTTGTGCTGGCGCTGGCCATTGTAAATTTCCACGTCCTGACCGGCACCAGCCGGACCACTTCGCTGGCGCTGGTTGCGGTGCTGCCGCTGGCGCTGGTGGTGGGATGGCTGACGGCGCGCCGGCTGCGCCGCATCGATCCGCTGCGCTTTCACGGCATCGGGCAGGACCGCGGCCAGTCCGGCTGCCCGTAATCGCCGACGTTGTCCGCGTGGCACGCGATGCCTGCGCGAGACCGGGCATCCTGGTCCACGGCGCCCCCATCTTGCGGTGCGCGCCGGCTGGGCGCCTTCCTGTCCTGACGCCCTGGCTGCCTGGTTCCTTGGGTGGGGGTGATCGTTGCCTGCCCGCACATCAGAACTTCCCACGGCAAGATATCGATGATACTGTGTCCTGAAGGAAAGGCAGTGCGTGCCGCCCATCGCAGATTGCAAGATCGATGTCACTTTCAGCAGGCCGGTATGCTCGCCATCATCAATCGCTTCAGAGACGCCAACCTGCACGCGGCCGCGGTCCCGGAATGGCGGCAGACCTACAACCAGATCTCTCCGGGCGCGCTGCATAGTTCACTGATGCAGCTGACCACCCGCAACCTGCACGTGTTTCGCGAATACCTGGACCAGCGCGTGGTCCAGCGCGGCGTGGCGCCAGCCAAAAAATTATGTTTCGCGGTGCCGGCGCGCATGCCGGTCAGCGCGCGTGTGCAAGGCCGCAGCGCGCCGGACAACAGCCTGTTCGTGCTGCAAAGCGGCGAAGAATTCGTGTTTCACATGCCCATGCATACCGACATGCTGTCGATCACGCTCGATTATGCGGCGTTCGAAGGCGTGCTGGCGGCGATCATGGCGCCGGAATGCCTTGGCGCCGTGCTCAGGCAGCCGGTGATCCATGTGCCCGAACACCGGATGGCCGACGTGCGCAAGAGCCTGCTGGCGATGTTTGCGCATGCGATGACCAATCCGCATTTGCTGAAAACGCCCGCTGCGCAGAAGATGCTGGAGCACTCGCTGGTCGGCGCCGTGCTGGAATTGCTGACTGATCCGGCATGTGACAAGTCGCAGCGCCCCAGCACGTCATCGCAGGTGTTCATCGTGGACAAGTGCCATCAGATTGCGATGGCGAGCGGGGACATGCCGGTGACGATCATCGACCTGTGCGCACGCCTGCGCACCAGCCCGCGCACGATCCAGAACAGTTTTCTTGCCGTTACCCAGACGACGCCGGTCGATTATCTGCGGTCGATCCGCCTCAATGCCGTGCGGCGCCAGCTGCTGGCCACCAGTGCAATCGCACTGACCGTGGGGGAGGCCGCCGCCGTGTGGGGCTTTTTCCACCTCAGCCACTTTGCCGTCGCTTACAAGAGCCTGTTCGGCGAATTGCCGTCGCAGACCAGGCGCGCCGTCGCGCCGCTGGCCCTGCCGCCGCAACGGTAAAGCGCGCCGTCCTCCCCCGCTACCGATGTGCCGATTCGGGATAACGCCCGGATCCTGCACCTGCTTACACTCAGGTCAACGATTGTTGCCATGGTGGCGTCGTTGCCCCCCTTTCGAAGGAGTGTCACATGTTGAAACCTGCAACGCCCTGCACGACGGCGAAAGCGCTCCGATGACGCGCCTGACCGCGCTTGCCAGACTGGAAAAACGGTTGTTCGCATGGCGCGTGCCGATTCTGGCGGCGCTGGGGCTGCTGACCTGCGTGATGGCGTATTTTGGCCTGCAGTTGCGCATGGAGGCGGGCTTCGAAAAACAGATCCCGTCGCGCCATGAATACGTACAGACGCTCCTCCAGTACCGCAATGAGGTCATCGGCGCCAACCGCCTGACCATCGTGCTCAAGGCGCGCAAGGGCACCATCTGGACCAGGGCGGGCATGACGCGCCTGAACGACCTGACGCAGGCCGTCACCGGGCTGCCCAACATCAATCGCTCGGGCGTGCAGTCGTTGTGGACGCCGAATACCTTCGTCAATGAAATCACGGAAGACGGCTTTCGCGCCGACCCGGTCATTCCCGCCACGATCACGCCGGAAAAGCTCGATGCGGCCGCGCTGGCTCAGGTGCGCCAAAGCGCCATCAACGGCGGCTTCGTGGGCAATCTGGTGTCGCACGGCCAGGACAGCGCCATGGTGGTGGCCGAAATTGCCGAGACCGACGCGCAGGGACGCAAGATCGACTATGTCGCTTACAACGCCATGCTTGAAGAGGCCATCCGAGCAAAATTCGAAAATGCCGATTTCGAGGTGCAGATCATCGGCTTTGCCAAGCAGATCGGGGACGTCGCCGCCGGTGCCGCCGGCGTCGTCAAATTCTGTTTCATTGCACTGGCGTTGACGGCGTTGGCAGTGTTCTGGTACTGCCGCTCATGGCAATTTACGCTGCTGCCGGTGCTGTGCTCCCTGGTGTCGCTGGTGTGGCAGTTCGGTACCTTGCGCCTGCTCGGCTACGGGCTCGATCCGCTGGCCGTGCTGGTGCCGTTTCTGGTCTTCGCCATCGGCGTCTCGCATGGTGTGCAGCAGATCAATTACATCATCCGCGGCATTGCCGCCGGCCTGTCTTGCGAGCAGGCCGCGCGGGCCAGCTTTCGCGGCCTGCTGGTGCCGGGTGTGCTGGCGCTGACCACGGCGTTCGTTTCCTTCATCACGCTGGTGCTGATCCCGATTCCCATGGTGCGCGAACTGGCCATCACCGCATCGATCGGCGTCGCCTACAAGATCGTGACCAACCTGGTAATGTTGCCCTTGGCAGCGTCTTTGCTGCAGGTAAGCGGACGCTATGCGCACGAAGCGATGCACACGCAACTTGCACGGGCGCGATGGCTGCGCCCGCTTGGCCATGTCGCGCGCTTGCCGGTGGCGGCCTGCATCGGCGCCGCGACGCTGGTGCTGCTGGCCGCTGCCGCCTGGTACAGCAGCGACCGGCTGGTTGGCACGTTGCAGCCGGGTGCGCCGGAACTGCGGGCCGATTCCCGCTACAACCGCGACGCCGCCTCCGTCGCCGCCAGCTACGCCAGTGGTCTCGACTGGCTGACCGTCATTCTGCAAGTTCCGCCCAATTCCTGCGAAAAAGTCGCCTTCGGTCAATACCAGGACAATTTTGACAGCAGCATCGCAAACGTTCCCGGCGTATTGTCGGTGAGCTCATTCGCCAGCCAGCTAAAAATCTACAACGAAGGCTATAACGAAGGCAATCCGCGCATGTTCAGCGTGCCGCTCGACGCGGCCAACTACGCTGCACTCGGCGTTGAAATTGGCCGGGTGCGCGGTTTTGTCAGCAAGGATTGCAGCATGTTGGCCAGTAACCTGTATCTGGCAGATCACAAGGCCGCAACCATCAACCGGGTCATCGACGCCGTGCGCGCGTACCGCCAAGCCTATCCGATGCAGGACGTCAAGGTCCGCCTGGCTGCCGGCAATGCCGGTGTTCTCGCGGCGGTCAACGACGAAGTCGAACGCTCGGAATTGCCGATGATGCTGTATGTCTACGGAGCGATCGTGCTGCTGGTGCTGCTGGTCTACCGCGACCTGCGCGCCGTCGTTGCCTGCTGCGTGCCGCTGACGGTGGCCACTTTTATCGGCTATGCGTTCATGAAAAAGCTGGAAATCGGCCTGACAGTGGCCACCTTGCCAGTCATGGTACTGGCGGTCGGCATCGGGGTCGATTATGCGTTTTATATTTACAGCCGCCTGCAGATGCACCTGGCGGCGGGCCGCACCATGGCAGTGGCGCTGGAGAAGTCGCTGCAGGAAGTGGGGATCGCCACCATTTTTACCGCGATCACACTGGCAATCGGCGTGGCAACCTGGTCGTTCTCGGCGCTCAAATTCCAGGCCGACATGGGCAAGCTGCTGGCGTTCATGTTTCTGGTAAACCTGGTGATGGCGATGACCGCGCTGCCGGCGTTTGCCGTCCTGCTGGAGCGGGTGTTTCCACGCCGTCATCCGGTGAAACTGCACGCCGCACTGCATCACTGACTGGAGCTTCGCATGATCAACCCAAAAAACACGGCGCGCGCCCTCATGCTGAGTCTTGCATGCGGCGTGCAGATGGCAAACGCCGTCCATGCAGCGCCAGCGCGGCCCGACCGGTTTGCCGCACGCGCCATGTATCTCGACGCTGCCCGCGCCGGCAGTCGTGTGGTTGCCGTCGGCGAGCGCGGGCATGTGCTGTTGACCGATGACGGCGGCCATACCCCACACCAGGCGCTGCAGGTGCCGGTCGACACGACGCTCACTGCTGTGTCCTTTGCCGATGCGCGTCATGGCTGGGCGGTTGGCCACGGTGGCGTGATTGTGCATACCGACGACGGTGGCGAGCGCTGGACCCTTCAGCGCCAGGACAAGTCCGTCGATCAGCCGTTGTTGACCGTATATTTCCGGGACCGTCTCAACGGCTGGGCAGCAGGGCTGTGGTCGCTGTTGCTGGTCACCCGCGATGGTGGTACGTCATGGCATCGTGTGGCGCTGCCGCCGCAAGAAGGCGCCAAGCGCAGCGACCTGAATTTGCTGAAAATTTTCCCTGGACCGGATGGCCAGATCTACATTGCCGCCGAGCGTGGCATGGTGCTGGCGTCGGCCGACGATGGCAGCACGTGGCGCTATCGCGACACTGGTGGCAAAGCCTCGCTCTGGACCGGTAGCGCGACCGGTTCCGGTGCGTTGCTGGTGGGTGGCCTTGGCGGCAAACTGCTGCGCAGCAGCGACCGGGGCGCCACCTGGAGCGCGATCGACACTGGTACCACCGCATCCATCACGCAGTTGCGCGCCGATGCAGCGGGCATCACTGCAAGCGCACTGGATGGACGGCTCCAGCGTAGTGAGGATGATGGACGCACCTGGTCACCGATGGTTCCCGGTGACGTGGCGCTGACTGCAATAGCGTCCGATGGGCGCGGCGGATATCTTCGTTTCTCGCGCGCCGGCTTGCTGCGATAGGACCGTACGAAGCCTGCGGTTTTTGCCGCACACTGGTTGGTCGACGCGCACCCTGGTCTGGCAGTGCGCAAGGCCAGCCTGGTCGACGAAGGTCTGGCCGGGCGTGTTCGCAGCTGGCACCAGCAAGGCGTCTGTCATACGGCGCGCGATTTCAAGTTTGACGTCTCATACGGTGCCGGCGAACAGACGATGGGTTCGGCTGACAGCCGCAAGCTTGCCGCAGCAGTGGCGCGGGGCACCGGGCAGAGCTGACGACGAATGGGAGACGTTTTAAAGCTGCGGCGTGCGTATTCTTGGCAAAAGGCCAGTCCAGCCGCGCGCGATCGGGGAGCACCGCACACATGTCTTTCCTGACCCAGCGGAGCAGCCCGCCGCCAGCATTGCCCAGGCGGACCTGGACGGTATTACTTGCGGCGACGTGCGCCGGCAATGCCCAGTACACCAAGGCCGGGCAGGGCCAGCGACGCGGGCTCGGGCACTTGCGATGCGGCGCCGACCGAGCTTACGACATAGCGCAGGCTGCCTTTTGCGCCTTGGCGCCGGCTGCCGATTCGGTGAACGCACTAACGCCGGTCAGGATCACGCTATCTGCGTTTCAGGCCCGGAAGTTGAAGTCGGTGATGGTTTTGGTGGAACTGACCACCACGTAAGCCCGGGTCAGGTCGGCCAGATGAAAGAAGGTGTTGCCAGCGCCAACATCGCGCGCCATGCCGAGGCTCTTGACGCCAACCGGCACGACCGTGGAGGTAGTGGAAGAATTGGCGGCGAGCACCGCAGAATCGCGTGTCAGGACGCCGAAGCCGGTGGCGGCGCCGGCTGCGGTAAAGCGAATGTCCATCAGGCTGGCGTTGGCTGCGGATACGGTCAGTGCAAGCAGCAGGCCGGCGAACATGTTGGAAGCGAATCGCATCGACATAAGATCTGCTGGTTGAATGTACCAGTGAGAACAATCCGGCCACCACCCTTACAGGTCGACTTTCAGGCGCGCCACCACGCTGCGCCCGGCGCCTGGCGCCACGTACAGGTTGTTCCACGAGTCCGGGTAATAGGTGCGGTTGAACAGGTTGTGCACGTCCAGCGACAGCCGCACCGTCTTGCTCACTTGCCAGTAGCCCACCAGCTTGGCCAGCGCATACGCGGGCAGCGCATACGTGTCGGCCGCATTCCCCGAGCGATTGCCGACGTAGGTGGCGCCGGCGCCGACGCCGTAGCGGCTGCCGTTTTCCAGCACCGCCTCGCGAATGGCCAGCAGGCCTGCGCTGACTTTCGGCACGTTTGCCAGGCGCGTGCCGGCGGCGAGCGTGCGGTCGCTGGTCACGCGTGCGTCGTCCCACGAGAAATTGCTTGTCACCCGCCAATGGTCGTCGAGCTGGCCGTAGATGTCGGCCTCGAAGCCGCTGCTCTTGACCTTGCCGGCGGCCACAGAATAACCCGGCACGTCGCCCGCTGTGAGTACATTGGTCTTGGTGATGTCGTAGATGGCGAAGTTGGCGCCGAGGCGCTCGTCGGACGTTTGCAGCTTCCAGCCCGCCTCGTACGCGGTCGAGCGCTGCGGCTGGAAGGCATTGCCCGCGAAATCGGTGCCGCTGTTGCCGCGGAACGATTTTCCGGCCGATACATACAGCGAACTCCACGCGTTGGGCAAAAAGGTGAGGCCGGCGCGCGGCGAGATGGCGCTCTGGCTGCGCGTGGTGCTGGTGCGGGCGACCCGGTTGTCGATGTCCTGGCCATACTGGTCCCAGCGCAGGCCGCCCAGCAGCTTCCACTGCGCCGACAGGCTCAGCTGGTCCTGCGCGAACAGCGCCTTGACACGCTGGCGCTCGTCCGAGCTGGAGGTGCGCAGCGTCAGCGAGGGCGCCGGCCGACCGTACACCGGGGCGTAAATATCCAGCGGGGTATTTGCTGAGCGCAAGATCTCGGTGTTCATCCATAGCCGCGAAGCCTCGGCGCCGACGAGCAGCGTGTGGCCAATGGCGCCGGTGGCGAACTTGCCTTCCAGCTCGCCCTGCAGCGCAGCGTCGCGCGACGGCAACTGGCGCCAGGTTGCCTGGCGGTTGAGCGTGCGATTGTCCGCCGCCAGCGCACTGGCCTCGGTGTAGTTGCCGTCGAACGTGCTTTCCTTGTAGCTGGCGCCCAGCCGCGCGCGCCACTGGTCGGACAGCGCATGGTCCAGCGTGAGCTGATGAGTATCGCTGGTCAGGCGCATATTGCCGTCTGACGGCTCGTTGAGCACTCGGTCGCGCGGCAGCGTGCCCAGCACGCCGCGCACATTGATCAGGCCGCGATCGAGCGGGGTATCGGCGCGCATGAACTCGGCCTCGTAATTGATGGTGGTACGCGGATCGACGCGCCAGGTCAGCGCCGGCGCCACCAGCGTGCGCTTGTTGCTCAGCAGCGAAGAACGGCTGTCGCCTTCCTCCACCATCACATTGACGCGGTACGCCAGACTGGTGCTGTATGCGCCGGTACTGTCGACGCTGGCGCGGCGCAGCCCGCGGCTGCCCACGCTGAACTCCGCCACGTTGTGAGGCGAAAATTTCGGTTTCTTGGTGACGATATTAATGGTGCCACCCGGCTCGCTGCTGCCATACAGCGCCGCAGCCGGCCCCTTGAGAAACTCGAAGCGTTCGACAGTGGCCGTGTCGCGCGCCGGGTTGTAACCGCGCGCGCCGGGAAAGCCATTGACGAGAAAGCCCATGTCGGTGCTGCTGAAGCCGCGGATGCCGAAATTGTCCCAGGTCCCGCCAAAATCGTTGAGCCGCGAAATGCCGCTGACGAAGTCGACCGTATCGGCCAGCCGCAGCGCTCCCAGATCTTCGATCTGCTGCGGGCCAATCACGCGCACCGACTGCGGCGCTTCGCGCAGCGGCGTGTCGGTCCGGGTAGCGCCGCTGGCGTGTTGCGGGTTGTACTGGTCACGCGCCCGGTCGGCGACAATTTTTACTTGTTGCAGCGGCAGGTCGGCGGTGTCCGCGGCGGACGGGGCTGCGGGTGTGGTATCGCTCGTGCCGGCCTGGACGGCGACGGAAGCGGTGGACAGAATGCTGAGTGCGAACCAGTGCGCGGAAGAACGACGAAACATGGAAATCCGTTAAAAAGAACAAGGAGTTACATTGTAAATGATAATCACTCGCATTAAGGTGGAAGTTTGGTCTTTCTTTTCCGCCACGTCCGCGCTGCGGCAGGCGTTGTCGCAGCACCGTGTCGGTTGGCCCCCATTCTTGCGATTCGCACCCCACCTTCACCCCAACCGCGCTCCAGCACGCGGCGCCAACACGCGCTGGCATTGCGTGTCTGCATTCTGGTCTCGGTCAAGTTAAACAAGGGTATCGATGCAGCGTCAGGCGGGCGACGTCCGGCGCACGTACAAGCGTAACGGCGGGCGGCCCATCCAGCGCTGCGCCAGGTGCAGGGCAATCAGCCGGAGGGTATCAAACCCGACTTAGCACGAGCGATCGTGGCGGCAACGCTGCGTTCGGTGACAGCCGATATCGCGCTTGCCAAAGTCGAGCAACCGGGCAGTTTAGCGGTTGCCATTTTTTTTCCGCATCGCTGCGGCCGACGACGGGACCAAGGGGATTTTTAAAATCGACGCCGCGGCCGACTTCAGCCAGTTCGTGGGTCGCGAAGTAAAGATTGAGGAAATTCAGCCATTGGTCAACGAGATGCTGGCCGCCAACCTGCCCAGTGCACTCGCGCGCTGGCAACGCCGGCCCGGCATCGTCACCGCACATATGCGGGTGGCGGGACGCTCACGCGTGCGTATCGATCTGCGCACCCATTGCACTACCTGCGCTCTTGCGATCGCTGGTCGCGCTGGTCGCGCTGGAATGAGTGGATGCTTCGGGCTTCCTGGCGGCTTTTTGGGCAGCGGCATTCATCAATTGTTCGATCTGCATTTGACAGGCCTGGATCGCCAGTTGCAGTAATTTGAGGCGCTCTTTCGCGCCGGGCGAGGTGTCTTGCGAAGCGTCTCTGAGCTCCTTGATCAAACCTGTCATCTTCTTTTGAAGAGCTTCCATTTCGCTTCGCGTGCCGGCAGCGGTGTCAGCGCTTGCTGCACCGGCTGCGGCTGTGTTTTTCAATGAAACATGTATGGTTGTCATCGCACGCTTTTTATACGGGATTGATGGATCAAGAAGTCTTCGGGTGGCAGGTGCTAAACATCAAGCGGAGCAATATGCACCGGTCACCAGCACCAGGCTCAGTAAAGACTCCGGACTTTACCTCACCTGAAGCCATGGACAGCAGATTCTTCTCAAAATCACGCCGGTTCTACAGCAAGCGTCCAGCCCACGCAGCGATGATGCCTGATTATCACGACCGCACCAGATTCTTCGATGCTCGAGTGCGCGCCAAGGATGGTGGGGAAAGGCCGATCACGCAGGCGCCGGCGCACCAGGCAACAGCAGCGTGAACGTCGTGCCCTGACCGGGTGTGCTCGTCACGGTGACGGTGCCGCCATGGAGTTCGGCGATCGAGCGCACCACCGACAGGCCCAGGCCGGTGCTGTCGGTGGCACTGCGCGCCGCGTCGACGCGGTAAAAGCGGTCGAAGATCAGCGGCAGATGTTCAGCGGCGATGCCGCAGCCGTCGTCGCTGACGCGCAATGCTACCGCCGCACCCTTCACCTCGGCATGCAGCGCAATCCGCCCACCGCGGGCAGTGTGGCGCAAGGCATTCGCCACCAGATTCGACAAAGCCTGACGCAACAGCATCGGATCGGCCGGCAGTGTCAGGTCGCCCTGCGCGACGAGCGTCACGCCATGTTCTTCGGCCACGATATCGAAAAAGTCGATCAGCTTGCCGAACTCGGTGGCGGTGGACACCGGCTCCATGCGCACCAGTTGTTTGGCATTGTCGGCGCGGGCCAGGAACAGCATGCTGGTGACCATGCGCGACAGCCGCTCGCCTTCTTCGACGACAACTTCGAGCGTGGTTTGATATTCGGATGGCATGCGCGCCCGGCCAAGCGTTACGCTGGCTGCCGCCACCAGGTTGTTGATGGGCGAGCGGAATTCGTGCGCCAGGTCCGATGAAAACCGCGACAGTTGTTCGAACGAGCGTGCGATGCGTTCGATGAGGCCGTCGAACGTCAATGCCAGCACGCGCAGTTCCGACGGCCACTCCGACTGGGCGATGCGTGTTTCCAGCCGGTCGGGGTGCATCTGGCCGATCTGGCCGCTGATCGCCCGCAATGGCGCCAAGCCGCGCCGCGCCAGCAGCCAGCCGAACAGGGTGGACAGCAGGATGGTGCCCAGCACCACCGCGAACAGCTTGCGCCGGTAGCGTTCGACGATCTCGTGATCCTGCGTCACGTCCAGTACGCCGTGCATCGCCACCGCGTCCGGCGGACCGGATTTCGGCGCCATAGTGTGGACCAGCAGTGTTTTTTCGCCGCCGGGGACGGGCACCTCGATCCACACAAAGCGGCGCGGCAGGGGCAGCGTGGCGAGCGCCGTCTCGAAGCCAGGCGGCGTGGAAGACTGGGCCAGCCGCGCGCCCCCGGCTGCGCTCATTACCCACGCAAAGTGCTGGCCGGCCTGTTGCTGCTCGTCCCATTCATGCTGCCACTGGGTGGGCGATTGACGCCTGGCCAGGCTGTCGAACACTTCCTGCTGGATGCGCATGGCGTCGAGCAGTTCGGTTTCTTCCTTTTCACGCAGCTGGTGCGTCAGTTCGGCGTACATCATCGACGACACGCCCACGACGATGACGGCGATGGCGCCGGAAAAAAAAGTGGTCATGCGCGCCGTCAGGGACAGGCGCTGCCACCTAGTCGCGAGGTTCCAGTACATACCCGACTCCCCGGACGGTATGCAGCAGCTTGCGTGAAAACGGGTCGTCGATCTTGGTGCGCAGCCGGCGAATTGCTACTTCGACGACGTTGGTATCGGAGGCGAAATTCATGTCCCATACCTTGTCGGCAATCACCGTGCGCGACTGCACTTCACCGGCGCGGCGCATCAGCAGCGACAGCAGCGCAAATTCCTTGGGTGTCAGCTCGATGCGCTCGCCACCACGGCTGACCCGGTGCCGGAGCAGGTCGAGGGTCAGGTCGTCCATCGTGAATGTGGAACTTTCCACCGGCGTGCCCTGGGCCTGGTTGCGGCGCAGGATCACGCGGACGCGCGCCAGCAGTTCGCTGAAGGCATACGGCTTGACGAGGTAATCTTCTGCCCCCAGTTCGAGGCCGCGCACGCGGTCGTCGATATCGTCGCGCGCACTCAGGAACAGGACGGGCGTCGGTACCTGCGCACGCCGCGCCGACGCCAGAATGGCCCAGCCATCGATCCCCGGCAGCATCACATCGAGCACCGCCAGGTCGTAGTCGACAGTCAGCATATGGTGCAGGCCGTCCGGCCCGGTATGGGCAACGTCGACCGCCAGGCCCGCCTCGCGCAGCCCCTGGGCGAGATAGGCTGCGGCAGTGGTCTGGTCTTCGACGAGCAAAATTCTGGTCATGGCATGTGCTTCGCTGGTTGTCCGGTGACGGCCGCGCGCCTGCGGCCCTGCTGCCATGCTGCACCCAGCTGGTCGAACCAGACGAACAGCACCGGGGTGATGAACAGCGTGATCAGCTGCGAAAACACCAGGCCGCCGACGATGGCGACACCAAGCGGCTGGCGCAATTCGGCGCCGCTGCCGAGCCCGAGTGCGATCGGCAGCGCGCCCATGATAGCGCACAGCGTGGTCATCATGATGGGGCGAAAGCGCATCTGGCATGCCGCGCGCACGGCAATGGCTGGCGCCAGGGCACGCGCGCGCTGGGCGTCGAGTGCGAAATCGATGATCATGATGGCGTTCTTTTTCACCACGCCCACCAGCAGCAGGATGCCGATCATGGCCACGAAACTCAGGTCGAGGCTGGTCAGGCGCAGCGCCAGCAGCGCACCCACCGCGGCCGATGGTATGCCCAGCAGGATCGTGACCGGATGGACCCAGCTTTCGTACAGCACGCCCAGGATGACGTAGATAACCGCGACCGCGATCACGATCAGCCACAACTGGCTGGTCTGCGATTGCTGGAACAGCGCGGCCTGTCCGGCATAGGCGCCGAAGATCGTGGCCGGCAGTCCGATCGACTGGCTGGCGGCAGCAATTGCGGTACTGGCTTCCGACAGCGCGTGGCCAGGCTGCAGATCGAACGTGATGGTAACGGCCGGCAGCTGGCCCTGGTGATTGACCGCCAGCGTGGCCGGACCGCGGTCGACGGTCGAAAACGCCCTGAGCGGCACCAGCGTGCCGGCGTTGTTGCGGAACCTGATGCGCGCCAGGCTGGATTCGTCGCGGCGGAACTGGTCAGCCAGCTCCAGGATCACCTGGTAACTGTCTTCCGGCGCATAGATCGTCGATACCTGGCGCGTGCCGAACGCTGCCGACAGGGTGTCGCGCACCGTGGCCATGTCGATGCCCAGTTGCGCTGCCTTATCGCGGTCGATATGGATGCGCGCCTCCAGGCCGTTGCGCTGCGCATCGGTGGACAATCCCACGAAGACCGGCGACTTGCCCAGCTCGGCGATCAGGCGGCCGGCCCAGCTGTTCAGCGCTGACGGACTGACCGCCTGCAGGGTGTACTGGTAACTGCTCTTTGCGCTCCGGCCACCGATTTTCAGGTTTTGTACCGGACTGAAAAACACCTTGATATCCGGGAGAAAGCCGGTTTCTGCGCGCAACTGCTGCAGCACCAGGTTCATGCCTGGACGGCGCGCCCGGTCCTTGAGCGTGATGTAGAACGAGGTGGTGTCATGATCGACTTTCGACGCCACGTCGGCAATCGCCGGATCGGCCAGCAACACGGCCTGCAACTGCCGCAACACCACCAGGCGCCCGGCGTACGACATGTCCTGCGGCGTGTCGACATTTGCCGAAATTTGCCCGGTGTCTTCCTGCGGGAAAAAGCTTTTTGGCGCAGTCGCGTACAGCCAGGCGGTCAGCACGAAGGTCGACAACGCGGCCAGCAGAACCAGATTGCGCTGCGCCAGCGCCCAGTCGAGCGCGCGCAGATAACGGGCCAGCAGCCGGTTGAAACCTCGTTCGAACCAGCGGCTCCATGCCGGCGCGGTGCGATGCAGTGCGGCTGGTTTGATCAGCATCGGCACCAGCAGGGGGATCAGCGTCAGCGCCGCTGCCGCCGAAACGGCAATCGCCAGCGCCACGACCAGCGCAAATTCGTGGAACAGCAGGCCCAGTGTGCCCGGCATGAACAAAATCGGGATAAACACCGCTACCAGGGAGACGGAAATCGAGACCACGGTAAAGGCGACTTCGGACGTGCCCTTGACGGCCGCAGCAAACGGTTCCATACCGTCCTCGATGTGGCGCATGATATTTTCCAGCACCACGATGGCGTCGTCGACCACCAGGCCCACTGCAATGGTCAGCCCCATCAGCGAGATATTGTCCAGGCTGAGTCCGAACGCCAGCATCAGGCCGAAGGTGCCGAGCAGCGAGACCGGCAAGCTGATCGCGGGGATCGCCGTGGCAGCCAGCTGGCGCAGGAACAGCAGGATCACGAGGATGACCAGGGCAATGGTCAGCAACATGGTCAGGTTGACGTCGCGAATGGCGTCGCGGATCGATACCGCGCGGTCGTTCAGCACCGTCACTTTCACCGACCCCGGCAGCTGGCTGGTCAGCTTTGGCAGTGCGGCGCGGATGGCATCGACGGTGGCAACGGTATTTGCGCCCGGCTGACGCTGGATCTGCAACAGGATCGACGTTGCGCCATTGATGCTGCTGGTAGTCTGCGTGTTTTCGATGCTGTCGGAAACCGTCGCAATATCGTCCAGCCGCACCGGGTGCCCGTTCGCATTTGCCACGATGACGCCGGCAAAATCGGCTGCCTTCATCAGACCGCCAGTTGCCTGGATGCTCATCATCTGGCGTTGCGTGTCCAGCTGGCCGAGTGGCGCATTTGAATTGGCGGCCTTCAGCGCTGCGGCAATGCTTGGCAGCGCCAGGCCCAGCGCCGCCAATTTGTCAGGGTCCATCGCGATGCGCACGGCGTAGCGGCTTTGCCCGGAAATATTCACCTGGGCCACGCCGGCGATGGTCGACAGCGCCGGTACGATCAGATTTTCGGAGAATGCATTCAGGTCGGTCAGGCGCAGTGACGGCGAACTCAGGCCCACCAGCAAGATGGGCGCATCGGCGGGATTGACCTTGCGGTAGGACGGCGGCGTCGTCATTTCAGCCGGCAGCGAGCGCGATGCACGAAACAGCGCCGCCTGGACATCGCCGGCGGCCGCGTCGATATTGCGGGCAGCGTCGAATTCAAGCGTGATGCTGGTGAGACCCTGCAAGCTGGTCGAGGTGGTATTGATCAGACCGGGGATGGCGCTAAACTGTTTTTCCAACGGTGTGGCAACCGAGGTGGACATGGTTTCCGGACTGGCCCCGGCCAGGTTGGCGCTGACCTGGATGGTGGGTGTATCGTAGGTCGGCAGTGCCGCGACCGGCAATTGCAACCAGCAGGCAATGCCTGCCACGACAACGCTGAGCCACAGCAGCAGCGTGGCAATTGGGCGGTGCAGGCAAAGTTCGGCAATCTTCATTGCGCGCTGCCCTTTTGTAGTGCCGCCATGACCCGAACCTTCATGCCTGGGCGCAGGTTCTGGCCACCTTCCTGCACCACCGGCACGCCGCCGGCAAGCCCGCCGATCACGGCAAGTCCATCCTGCACGCGCAGCAAGGTAACTGGCTGCTGCGCCACGGTGCCGTCAGCGCGCAGCAGGAACACGAAACGTCCGGCGGGGCCTTCCTGTACCGCCTGGGGCGGCAGCACCACGGCATTCGCGCTGACGCCCGCATGCACCACGATGCGTGCAAAGGCGCCCGGCCAGAGCGTCTGACGGGCATTTGGAAAACTGGCCTTCAGGCTGATCGTGGCGCTGTCGGGGTTGATGGTGTTGTTGACGAATATGAGCTGTCCGGATGCATCTGACGCATCCTGCACCGTCACGCCGATGGTGCCAGCCTGGCGCGCCGCCAGTACTGCGGCCAGGTCCTGTTCCGGCAGCGTGAATTCGATACCGACGGGTGAAAATTGCGACACAGTGACCAGCGGCGCGGTGGCATTGAGCTGGGCCAGGCTGCCCGGGTGCACCGATACCGCGCCGGCCTTGCCAGTCATTGGCGCCAGGATGCGCGTGTGGCCGAGGAGGGTGCGCGCACTGCTGGCATCGGCTGTCGCGGCACGGCCCTGTGCCAGCAAGGCATCGACCTTGCTGGACGCCGTGTCGGCCACACTGACAGCCACGAATTTCGACGCCACCAGCGTCTGCGCACGCTGCAGATCGCGCCGCGCATCAGCCAGCTGGGCATCGATCAGTGCGCCTTGTGCGGCGGCTTTTGCCAGCTGCGCACGGGCGTCGCTGTCGTCCAGCGTGAACAGCAACTGGCCCGCCTTGACGTCGTCACCTTCGCGAAAATGGATGGCGGTGATGGTGCCGCTTAATTGCGGCCGCACGTCGACGAAATTGACCGGCACAACGTGTCCCTGTGCAGGCAGGTCGACAGGTATCGTGGTCACGCGTGTCGACACAATGCTCACCAGCGGCAAAGCTTTCGGCGCGGCCACGGCGTTGCCACGGCGGGGAATCAGGAAGGCGGCAGCAGTCATCGCCACCATCGCAAGTGTCAGAAACAGCAGTGTGGAGCGGCGCGTGAACAAGGAAAGGCCCGGTAAAGTGAACAGGCGTCATTGTGCCGCGCGGGGGCTTACCGTTTCCCGCGCGGCAGATTACATTTCCGTTATCTGTACCGAACACGCTGTCGGCGCCTTTATTCTTGCCATCCCGACCATGGCGTCGCATGCAGGAGACCACGATGAATAACGATCCGCACAGCCAGAGATCTGCCGTGCTGGGCAAGGTGCCCGAGCTCACCTTCATGTTCTGGGTGATCAAGATCGCCGCAACAACGCTCGGCGAGACCGCCGGGGATGCCGTGACGATGTCGATGCATCTCGGTTACCTGGTGGGCACCGCCATCTTCCTGGCCGTGTTTGTCGCCGCCGTCGCCGCGCAGATCAGGGCCGGCCGTTTTCACCCGGCGCTGTTCTGGTGCGTGATTGTGGCCACCACCACAGCCGGCACCACACTGGCCGATTTTTTCGATCGCTCCCTGAACATCGGCTACGCGGGCGGCGCCACTGTGCTGGCACTGCTGCTGACCGGATCGCTGCTCTGGTGGTATTGTGCGCTGGGCACGGTGGCCATCAACCGCATCGTGACGCGCAAGGGCGAAATGTTTTACTGGATGACGATCATGTTTTCGCAGACGCTGGGGACTGCACTGGGCGACTGGTTTGCCGATCCGGACGCCGGCCTCGGACTGGGCTACCAGGGCAGCGCGGTGGTTTTCGGCGCAGCGCTGGTGGTCATCGCTGCGGCATATTTCTGGACCCGCGTCTCGCGCACCGGCTTGTTCTGGCCGGCGTTCATCGTCACCCGGCCGCTGGGCGCCACGGTCGGCGATTTCCTTGACAAACCGGTCGCCAATGGCGGGCTCGCGCTGAGCCGCTATTCGGCCAGCGCAGCGCTGGCCGTATTCATTGTCGCGTGCATCCTGCTGGTGCGCCAGCGCGCCGAGCGCATCGCGCCGGAGCCCGTATGAGTGGCACGCTGATCGACTGGATACTCCACCTCGACACGCACCTGGCGACGCTGGCCAGTGGCCACGGCGTGCTGGTGTACGGCATCTTGTTTGCCATGATTTTCATCGAGACCGGCGTTGTCGTGATGCCGTTCCTGCCTGGCGATTCGCTGCTGTTCGTCTGCGGCGCGCTGGCGGCAAAAGGCATCCTGGCGTGGCAGCTTGTCGTCCCCTTGCTGATCGTCGCAGCAATCGCCGGCGATGCGCTGAACTATGCGCTGGGCGACATGATGCGCAAAAAAGCCATCGAGGCCAGGCGCATTCCTTTCATCAAAACAGCCCATGTCGAACGCACGCAGGCCTTTTTCGACCGGCATGGCAGGAAAACAATCATCCTGGCGCGCTTCGTGCCGGTGGTGCGCACGCTGGCGCCGTTCGTCGCCGCGCTTGGCAGCATGCCGTACCCCGTTTTCCTGCGCTACAACGCGATCGGCGCGGTGCTATGGGTGGCCGGCCTGGCTGGTGCGGGTTTTGCGCTGGGCAATGTGGCCTGGGTGAGTGCCAACCTCACGCCGGTATTACTGGGATTGATCGGCCTGTCCATGTTGCCGGGATTGATCGCGTGGATGCGTGAGCGCCAGCGCACCAGAACCGGCCCACTGTAAAACCGGTCACTATTCTGCGATAAAAAAATCGCGATCCTGGTCGCCGACACGCTGGCGTCATGACAAAACAACGCCAGCGTTCACACCAGGGTCGGTCAGCGATTAAAAGCTGGCGTGCCGGCTGAAGCGATCAGCACGTTTTCGATGTTATCGCACCATTGCGCTGCCGTCCATTGCTATCGCCGGACAGGGAGGTTTATCCGGCACCCGGTCGAATATGGCAGATGTGTAATCGCGCACCTTGGTGTCGTCAGCACCTTCACGGCATACCGTCGCACCGGCACATGCATCGGCGGCGCCAGAATACGTCCGATTTTACGGAGACGATATGAATGACGATGGCGCCAGCGTTGAACACGACCAATGGTCCGAATGGCTGCTGCACCGGCGCCATGGTGGCGACAGCAGCGTCATCGACGCGATGCAGGTGCAAATTGCAAAATATACAGACCGCGTGCTGGACGGCGCCGGTCTTGCTCCCGGCATGACGCTGCTCGATATTGGCGCCGGGGAAGGGTTGGTGTCCTTCCAGGCCATCGAACGCATCGGCCCCAGCCTCCGCGTGATGCTGACCGATATCTCGGTACCCATGCTGGCACATGCCGCGAAGCTGGCCAAACAACGCGGTGTCGACAGCCAATGCCGCTTTCTCGCATGCGCCGCCGACAATCTCGCCGGCATCGACGATGAGTCGGTCGACGTGGTCGTAACGCGCGCGGTCCTTGCCTACGTCGACGACAAGGCCGGCGCACTGCGCGAGTTTTACCGCGTGCTCAAGCCCGGCGGCCGCCTGTCCATTTGCGAACCAATCATGCGCGACGACGCGGTGCTTGTGTATGCCATGAAGGCGCTGCTGGCGGTGCCGTCGCCGGAATCATCCAATCGCCTGTTTCGCCTGCAACATAGCATCAGGTCGGCACAATTTCCCGACACCCCGGAAAAAATTGCCCAGCATCCCTGCACCAATTTTACGGAACGGGACCTGGTGCACCTTGCACAAGGCGCGGGTTATCAGGACGTGCATATGGAATTTCACATTGACGTGCAGTCGGTGACCCAGACCAGCTGGCAGGCGTTTTTGGAAAGTTCCCCGCATCCTCTGGCGCCATCGGTGCGGCAAATTATCACCGACGATTTCGACGCCAGCGACAGAGACTATTTCATTGCGCAATACCGTCCGGTCATCGAGGCAGGCAACACCCCCGGAACCACCCGCACTGCCTTCCTCACTGCGCGCAAGGAAGCGCACTGACAACGACAGCAGGCAGCTCTCGCTTCCACGCGCAGGCCAGGCGAACAGATTTGCGCGTCTGGTTCATCGTGTCATGCGGATTTTGGCGGTTTTTAGGAAATTCACAGGACACAAGTCATCGTATGAATGCGCGCTGGCGCCAGCAATGCCGACTGTGACAGTGCAAGCTGGGTCACCGCTTACGTGAAACTGCCTTTGCGTCTGACCAGGACGAAAGCCTGCAGGTCATCTGGATTTCTCGCCGTGGGCAACAATAAAAAGCGCGCCAGACACACTTGATGCGCGGCGCGCTGTAATCGATTTCGTGGCGGTGTGGGTGATAAAGTCAGGTTGCCAGAAGTTTTCTGCTGCATTCAACGGCCGGGCAGGGCAAACGATTCTGCAGGCTGTGGAGCTTCATTGGGTAATTGTGAATCTGCCCGCACGCCCGTCGCGTTTTAGGCGGCATTGGCGACGGCCGCCGATCCACATATCGTGCCGAATTTTCCGACCTTTTTAACCTTTGCGCGTCATTTCCCGGACCAATGCTCTCGATCAGAATGGCAGCCTGATAAGAAATGTCCGAATGCACCGGTTTGGCTAGCCGCGAATGCCTGAACAATCGGATTCTGGCCAGGTAGTTTGACAAAATTCGTTGGAGAATGCTTCACTTCGGTCGAAGTGCATCCATTCAGGCATTTCGTTCTCCACTGTCATGGCGATGCTGCAGGTTATTAACCTGTCAATACTGCAAAAGCTTCTGCATAAAATGCATCGATAGTCTCAGCTCGGGTATCGCAAGCCATACACTTCTTTCGGGTAAAAGCCAGCATCGAGACAGATAGGCTTGCTTGGGACACGCGTCATCGTTCCATGGTCAACGTTTACACTCGTCGAATGTTGGTGTAGCCAGCTGGCGTCGAAACCCTTCGTCAGAGCGAACCAATCAGCTTCGCTCCACATGCAGTCGAATCGTTCTCATAAGCATATGCCACTCCCTGATGCTTCGCCCCGGCACCGTCTGGCTTAACAGGAAAGTTGCTCTTACATCTGGGACAGAGCGTCATATCCCCCGCAAGCGCTGCCTCGCGTCCCATCACCTTTGTGCCGGAGGACGCCGACGTAACGGTCCCGCCATGGTCGGTCTTGTCGCCTAGCCGAATAACTGCACGTCCTTCATGTTTCATTTTTGTGATCTTTCACTTGACGTAAATGCAGACTGGTCGTCGTTCAAAATTGACGAGCAAAGCAATTATTTCTTACTTGCCGAAACTGGCGAATTTTTCGGAAGGTAATACGAATCTACCCTAAACTTGAGTCCCGAGAGAAGTTTATCCCACAATGCAACAGCTTCATCGTCAGTGACAGACGCTTTTTTCGCCGCGCCGACCATATTGGCCTCGACCTTCGTAAACATGGCGACGTGAAATTCAGAGGGAGTAGCGACAAGTTTCGGTGTCCCAATAAAAGCCCATTCGACATCCTGTGTGCCATCAGGTCTCCGAATTAGCGACTCCGCACCTTTCCAGTGATGGATATCCCGTTTGCCTTCACGAAGGACGTCTCGTTTGGTATAAAGAATCCCCTGGGTCGCTTTGGCGCTTTTGATGCGAGCAAGCAGAGGCAACTCGTTAAGTTTCATCTCCTCGAATCTGGCTACTGGATAATCTGCGTAGGCGTTTTTGTTTGAACTGACTGAAAATGTGACGTCAGCCAGACTAGGTATATAAATCCCTGCGCTGAACGTCTCTTGGTCCTCGTACTGATCTCCAGGCAGGAAGCCATGCTGGACGCAGTATCCTGCTTCTGCTGGTACTTCTTCTGCGCCTCGCAGCCGAAAGATTTTGGCGCGCGTCAGTTGACGGGTAATAACCGTCTGCTCAGTCTCACCCGAGCCAATTGAATCATCAGTGACGAACGTAAGATCACCTTTTCCGATATAGGTGTCGAAAAAGAGTGTATTGCTCGACTTATGGAATTTATCCGCGAAATACCGCACTTGCCAGTTATCAGTAATCGGCCCCGGCCCACTATACATCATCTCTGCGGTGGGCTCCTCCCACTGCAGTCTTTTAAAATTCTCATTGACGCGGAGCTTCGCCAACGCCAATCCGCCCGCAGCGACTTTTACGCTGTTTCCAATAACAGAGTTTCCAACAATAAGTTGTGCTTCCTGCGGCAGTTCCATGGCATAACGACCAAAGCAGAGAATCTTCGTTTTCTCGAACACAACCTGCAGGCGCAAGCTAAGCTTGACTGGATTGGGCATGGCGGTCTGCCTATAAGTTTAACTATGCAAATTTCAAAATATTGACATCAAAATGGCGAGCGAAGTGCCCACGACGGCGCTACTCTCTAATAAAGATTTTCGGTTCACGATCACGCCCGTTTTGCTGTCTTGGCAATTTGAACAACGGAATAGAGCAAAGACGCCTGCGAGTTATTGGCTAACGATTCAACGAATTTCGTTGCACGTTTATGGATCGATTAAAGTAATGATCCATCATATATCCTGATAGTGCGGGTGGATTGTTCATGCTCTATTTTTTCTGAAGCGATGTCTTGAGGAACTTCTCTTTGGATATTTTAATATTCCATCGCTGTTGATCTTCATCCGCGATCATTTCAAAATCGTATGAACCATCTGCATTTAAATGTAAAAAATTTTGTGGATGTTCATCGGAAGTTTCCATCCGCAATGATTTTATCTTAAGGCAGCTTTGCAACAAATATTCATCTTTTAACAAGATAATCTTCTTTTCAATTTTAGCCAGCAAAAGATAGTCCTCATATCCAGCTCCGCAGTAACCTTGTCCCAGGGAATTCGGTCGCGAGGATTCTCGTGTAAAAATCAAGAAAATAGGATTGCGTGTATCATCATAGATATTAATTAAAGTTGCCTCGGAAGAGTGTTTCAGATGACGCGAAAATGATGTCGACATGAGGTAATTCTTTCGCCCGGTTTCATCGCGTGCGGAAACGACACCGTCTTCACTCACCACTTTGACTGATCCAGTAGGCGCCTTTAATATCAATTCATTTGCCAAAGTAGTTGAGCAGAGTAGTGCTGCAACGACGATCGCTAAGATGTTCAAACTATTTATTTTTAACGTTGTCGGCATATACCACTCCTGAGTAGCGCCACAGAGCTTTTCCTTTTGGCGGGTTCGAATATTCAGCTTTATCTCGCTCATGCAATGTTTCCTCGGTTCTACCCTTGTTTTCACTTTTTGTCATGTACCAGCCAATGTTTCCTGTAGTCGTATCATTAAGAATGTTTGGATGTCGTATCCATCTATTATTCTTTTTATCTCACTCGTGATAGGTCCCCGAGTTCCATCGGCACCATATCTCGAGTTCAAGTTGTTCCTCGGTATATGCTCTGTTTTCTCTTCCTGCCGATAGAAATTTTTTCGCCTCAATCTTTTTTTGTTCAAATAATTTAACCCCTGCTCTGATATTTTCTTGCCAGCTCCAAGCCTCAATATATTTTGGAGGTGGATTCGTCAGCTGAGTAATTCCATAGCCTCCGTCGAATGCGACGACAGGCTCCCCGTCAGCATTGATGAATTGCTTGAAACGGCTCTCTTTTTAACCAGTTTCTCAAATTCTGATATTCTCAAGTGAAAATGCCGGACTTAACACGGAGCGATTTGGATGCGGTGATATTTATGATCGCGAACTTGATCCTCATGGCGGAGGGCAGCGGCTTCAAAACTTAAGGTGAACCATTCAGCTTCGCCCCGCATGCAGTCAAATCGTTTGCATAGGCGTATGCCACTCCTTGGTGCTTCGCCCCAGCACCGTCGGACTTGATAGGAAAATTGCCCTTGCATTTGGGACAGAACGTCATATCTCCATCGAGTGTTGCCTCGCGTCCCATTACCCGCGTGCCAGAAGAAGCAGACATGACTGTACCGCCATGGTCGGTTTTGTCGCCCAGCCGAATAACTGCACGTCCTTCATGCTTCATAGTCCTAATCCCTTTTGAAAACTCAGGCAGGGCAGATGTTGATTCCTGCGTCATCCATCAGGTGCCAGGTGATATCGTCAGCTGAAACATCGAGCATCCAGTCCAGTTTGAGGTCGGGAAAGCGCTGGCCCGCGACGAGCCAGGCCTGGCGCCAATACTGGTTAACAGCATCCTGCAGGAGATGCTCAACGTGTAGCCTGGTAAGCGACAATTATCTTGGCCGGTAGACGACAACTATCTTGGCCGGTTTGTCACCTGAAACCGGCCCGGTGCGGAAGCGAGGTTTACAGTCATTTCATTCAGCATGGAGCTGGG
>JALYUM010000035.1 GCA_030853745.1 Pseudomonadota bacterium
CATGAGATCAGCGAAGGCTTGTCGGTAGTTAGCAGTGTACGCAAAACGTCCCTGGCCTTGAAGAGTGGCCAGCTACGGATGGGTACATGATCCCACGAGTCGCTACAGATAGACAGGTAATAGGACGTTCCGGCGAAACCGGAAATACCGGAGGACTTCCTCACCTTCATTTTCCGTACATCCCTGCGGGGCGCTGCCTGGGCTCGGACTTCAAGGTACTTGTCAGTCTCAGCCGGTTAACTTTCGCAACACAGAATCAAACCCGCGCGGCTTAGCCGACGGAAGGGTGTATCGAGCAAATTGAATTTTGAAGGACACTGGTCGAAAACGTCGCAAATTTTAAGCCCAACTTCAAAGCTACGACAGTCTGCTTCGGGTCCAGGCTGTGTAAAAACGCGAAGAAAATCCGATAACAAAAAAGTCGGCCTCTCAGAACGGCCGCTACGCGATTTTCTGGAGGATGAGAAGGGTGGCCCCACCCATGAAAATTTCAAGTTTTTTCGTTTTTACACAGCCTGGGCCGAAAGCGGCCTGTCGGAAAATAGATGTTTGCCGACACTTTGTTCGTCCTATACGAACTGCGTTCGTCGCTAAGGAACGTTGTGTACGCAAAACCCTGTCGGATCGATAAGCAGTCGGAAACACTACTTTAGACCATTTCCGTCAGTGGCAAAGATGCTCAGCTGCAAATTTTTAAGCGTACTATTTTTTCCAAATTCTGTGGTCACCCCAAAGACGCCGCCGCCGACTTCCTCCTCATCCTCAAGAAGATGCAGGCGCCAACCGCCACCCAGTTCTACACGGCGCGGCTCGATTTGGTAGCTATGTTTCATGTCATCGCCTTGCGGCTTTTTGCCACAGTCTGGTGGACGATATCGAGGGCATGCTGGACGACCTCTTTACGGGTGGTCATATCCCATTGCTCCATGAGTTCGGCGAGCTGGCCAGCCTGGGGTGGATCGAGGAAAAAATCCAACCTGGTCGAACCTTTGACGGCACGTGTCTGCCGCGTCTTGCGATTCCGATCGCCGGGGCCGAGCTGGGCGCCGGATCCAGACGGCCGGCCGGGATGGCGTTTCTGTTCATCCATGATTTACGACCTTCAACTACTGCACAATACAACGACTTTAACGCATAAAAGTACCCGGGTACAAAAAATCTTTTTCCATTTGACATAAAACCCGATCAATGTGAACAGTAGCAAACTTATATTTCTGCAGCCGGATTCCCAAATGCAGCAAAACTAACAGGATCCGTTGTATTTTCAATAAATTTCCCAAATTTTCATTAAATTACTTGAACAAAAAAATTTTTGACATAACAATCGCAATTGCCATTTGGCATCAAAAATTCAAAAAAGAAAGCAAGTTCGTTATGCAGAAGTTATTAGGGTTATTCGCAGCAGGTGGGACTGCTTTATTATTAGCTGCCTGTGGTGGTGGTGGTGGTGATTCATCACCGTCTAACGCAGCAACGGGCGGATCGTCAGGAGGGCCCGCGTCGCAAGCACCGACTGCAGTTTCGCTTGCCAATGCGGGTACGGGCCAGAATGTTGCGACAGGTGTGGTTGTGGTGCTGGATGGCTCTAAAAGTACGAGCGCGTCCAATAACAATCTCAAGTACGCGTGGACATTAACTTCCAAGCCGGCAGGGAGTAATGCCGTTCTCATCGACGCAACTTCCGCTAAACCTACCTTCAATGCCGACGTCGCTGGTGCGTATGTCGCCACCCTGACGGTCAGCGACGGGACCACGACTAGCGCTCCAGTCAGCGTCACCGTAACGGCGGCGGTCGGGAACGTCGCGCCGGTCGCTCAGGCCGGCGCGGCTCTAAATGTAATTACCCGCAGCGCAGTCATCCTTGACGGTAGCGGTAGTTCAGACACTGACACGCCCGCAGAGCAATTAAGCTACCAGTGGACGTTGTCGAAGGTACCGCCTGGCAGCACGGCGAGTCTCGCTTCGGGCAACACTGTCAAGCCGACTTTCACACCAGATATAGATGGTCAGTACGACGTGACGCTGATCGTCAATGACGGCAAGCTCAGCAGCGCGCCAGCAACGGTCACAGTCGTCGCGACAAAGGCCAATTCGGCTCCAGTCGCGAATGCTGGCGTAGCGCAGACCGTCGCCACTGACGCGCTTGTCGCATTCGACGGTAGCACCAGTTCTGACGCCAATGGCGATGCGTTGACCTTTGCCTGGGTCTTGACGAGCAAGCCTGCCAACAGCAATGCGGCCCTGTCATCTACAACCACGCAGCGTCCGACCTTCACCGCCGATGTAGCCGGTACCTATGTCGCTACGCTGGTCGTCAACGACGGCAAGGTCGCAAGCGCGCCATCGACAGTTGCGGTGACAGCGAGTGCGCCCAAAACGCTTGGCGTGGCCTATATGGCGAGAAACGGCCTGCAAGTCACGCTCAATTCGATGACGACACTAGACCAGGGCAATGGCTACAATGCATATACGATCAACTATACGCAAACGAATCCCACTACTACTGCCATCGATGAGGCAACCTTCAAGTTGTACTTTAGTAACGACGTGCCCATGGCACAGTACGGCTTTTTTGACCGTGTTTATCCAGGTATTCCTGTTTCGCGTAGCTATACCTTCACGCAGTTGAAGTCGAGTACGCTGGCCGTGCTGGAATACGATGCCGACAACTTTTTCGCTAAAGTGCCCGTCGGAGGATCCCTGCAATGGAAGCTGCCAGTAGCAGCAGCACCTGCGGCCGCAGAATCGCTAAACCTGTTTAGTAACGACATGTTCACAGGTACTCAGCAGTTGTCGATGCCCTATGCCATGACACTATCTTTCAACCAAACGATCGTAGGCGGCACTGCGGCTAAGTTGCAGACCTACCAGTTGACTGCGGCGGGGAAAGACTACACTGTGACGGCCTTGCAAGCGACTGATAGCACTGGCAAGGTTGTGCCGAGGTTTGACGGACTCATGACTGGACAAGTGATCCGTGCCGGCAGCACAACCTCGTTCTCGCTCATCACGCCTTTGACCGGCGGCAGCAACGTCAGTCTGACATATTCGTTCACGATCCAGGAAACTGGCAAGAGCTTTACCGTGAACGCTAACGGCCGGACTAACTGACGATATTCAGTCTAGAAGGGGGGGGCATGTTACCCCCTTTTAGGTCAAACGCAATGCTTTCCGGTGGGCCGGGTGTTAACAGGCGAAGTCCTAGCTTCCATGGCTTGGCGTTCTTGCGAGTTGGGATAACCGCCTGGGACCCAGGTTGCGCGATCGTTTCATGACAGCCTTTGGTGTCGTATGCACCATCGCCGCTGACGCTTGCGACGGTCTCGTCGGCGGGAATCTGGTCGAGCAGGCATGGCAACATCGGTGCATCGCTTGTGGCGTTGTCGGTCACTTTGATGGTGCGGATTTCCAGCGTGGCCGCGTCTGACGTGTACTGTCAATAGCGGACACTCTTGTTTCAAGCCGTGCGTAGTTGTTTGCTGAATTTTTCGGCAAACAACGCCGGCGGAACATTGCCGAGGCGCGAGTAACGCCGCTGGCGGTTATAGAAGCTTTCGATATATTCCTGTATCGCGGCTTTCGCGTCGGCCCGGGTCGCGTAGCGTTGATGGTGCACCAGCTCGTTTTTCAGGCTTCCCCAGAAGCTTTCCATGGGCGCGTTGTCATAGCAATTCCCCCGGCGCGACATGGACGGCTGCATGCCGAACTGCTTCACGAGTTTTTGATAGTCAGGTGCGCAGTATTGGCTGCCACGGTCGGAATGGTGAATCAATTCTGCTGCCGGTCGCTTGTTGTGCACCGCCTTCCACAGTGCCGTTGCCGTCAGTGTTTGCGTCATGCGCGAGTCCATCGCGTACCCCACCAGCTCGCAGGTAAAAACGTCCTTGATGCCGGCCAGGTAAAGCCATCCCTCGCCGGTGACAATGTACGTGATGTCGGTCACCCAGGCTTCGTTCAGGCGGGTCGGTGCAAAGGTTTGGTTCAGCAAGTTCTCCGCCACTGGCAGGTCATGGTTCGAATTTGTCGTGGCTTTAAATTTCCGTTTTTGCTTGCAGCGCAGAGCCATTTCGCGACGCAAACGCACGATGCGGTCACGGCCCACCTGAAAGCCCTGCGCCGTCAATTCCGGCTGCATGCGTAGCGGGCCATACGTCTGCCGGCTCTGTGCATGCACCGCCTCGATGGCGACCTTCAGGCGGGCGTCTTCCTGCGCCCGCTGGGACGGTTTGGCGTTAGCCCAGGCATAGAAACCACTGCGCGACACGTCAAAAACGCGACACAGAACGGTAACAGGGTATTCGAGTCGCAATGTCTTCATGACCGCGTACTTGGCAGCGACTCCCGCGCAAAGTACGCTGCCGCTTTTTTTACGATATCGCGCTCCATGCGGGTTTCTGCGAGCTCTTTGCGCAGCTTGCTTACCTCGGCTTCAAGTTCCGGCACCGAGCGGCTACCAGGGGCCACCTTGGATGACGTGCCGCTCTTTGCAGCCGCCACCCAATTGGCCAGAGTGCCCTTGGGGATGGTCAGCCGCAGGGCCGCGTCTTCCAGCGTCATGCCCTGCGTCAGGACCAGTTTTACCGCTTCTTCACGAAGTTCTGGTGTGTAGGTTCTTGAGCGTTTCATAAGTTCTCCAGTTGGTTAAGTTTACCAAACCAGAGTGTCCGAAAAAGTCAGGGTACGTCAGGTCGACCTTTCCTGAAATAATACGGCAAGCACCGTCACCAGCACCAATAAACCCAGCTGGCCGCTGAACGCCAGCACTTGCGGTTCATTGACGGGAAAGGGCGCCAGTGGTTCGACGAAGCGGCCCCACAGGAACAGCACCACATACACCTTGAACACCAGCGCGCTCCATACCAGCGCGGGTTGCGTGCCGCCCAGCAGCGCTGCGATGAGCGGGCACAGAATGAACCAGCCGGTGGTGGCCGAACCGAGGCCGCCGAGGTGGATCGCCAGCCAGATTTTCAGCACGAACAGGCCGCCGATGAAGACATCGCGCGCGAGCGTCATGCTGGCGCCGGCACGCAGAAAGAATGGCGTCGCCACCATCACCGCGCCCGCGCACAGCACCGCAATGGCGGCGGCGTCGAATGCGAGCAGGTGATACAGCAGCATCAGCAGCGGCACGCTGGCGGCGGTGATGGCCGCCAGCAGCGTCAAATGGCGCGCGGCGCGTGGGTTCACGCCGCTGCCGGGGTTGCAAGGCGCTGCTCGATCCAGTCCGACAGGGCATGCACCGTCTGGTAGTCGTACAGCAGTTCCGGCACGATCGTCAGGCCGGTCTGGTTTTCGATGTCCACTGCAATCGACACGGTGGCCAGCGAATCCATGCCCAGCGACGTGAACGGCGTATCGAATGCGATGATCTGCTGCGTGCGCCGTTTTTCACCGCGCAGCCAGGCGGTGACGGCGTTGTGGACGATGACCTGAACCGGTGTCGGCGCCGGTGATGTCGTTGCCGGCAAGGCCGCCACGGCAGCGGGCATCGACACCAGGGCCACCGCCGGTGGCAGAACCGGTGCCGTCACGGCAAACAAGTTCTGGCTGCGCAGGATCGGATCGATCTGCTGGCCTTCGCCCGGCTCGGCCTGGTCGACGTCGCCGATGGCGGCGCCATATTGATCGACCATCAGCAGCAGGTCGGCGCTGGCGCTGATTGGCGCGGGCGTTGTCAGCGCAGCGTCGATGCGCGCGATCAGCGCATCGAAGCGGCGCCGGGCCCATGCCACGGCATGGGCGTTTGGTGGCGCGGTCCGGCCGAGCGCTGCGCCCAGCAGCACGGCCGCTGCCGCCAGTTCGCCGAGTTGATAATCGAGCCACTGGTGCAGTGCGATGCTGGACGCGAACAGATTTTCGCCCGCCCCGGCGGTGTGCTGGATGCTGGCCACGGCAGTTTCAAGTTCAGCCGCGAGGGCTGGCTGTTGCAATACCTCGCCAATGAACACCAGCGCGCCGCTGCCCGGCTGGCCCAGCGTGGCGCCCAGGTGGGCGTACAGGGTTTCGGTGGGGCCTTCGAGGATGCGCAGCACGCGCGCGTCGCGCAGGATCTGCGGCGCCGCGTTGGTTTCGATGTAGCCGCGTCCGCCCAGCATCTGCACCAGATCGTCGGCGGCCTGGCCGAACAACTCGGTGCTGGCAGTTTTGCACGCCAGGTAGGCTTCGACCGCCACATTGCTCCCGCTGTCGATGGCGCCGGCGATGGCCTGCACCAGCGCTTCGCTGGCGTAGATGGCTGCGCCTAAATCCTGCAGGCGCGCCTGCGTGACCGGGTGGTCGAGCAGGCGGCCGCTGGCGATGTCGCGCCGGGCGGCATAGCGCGCCATCAGCTGGGCGCAGCGTTTCATGCCGCCGATGCACATGGCGCCGATGCCGAGGCGCGAGAACAGCATCGCGTCGCGCGCCACCTCCATGCCTTCGCCGGCGGCGCGCAGCACCGCAGCGTCGGGCACGAATGCGTCGCGCAAAAACACCGTGTTCTGGACCATGCCGCGCATGCCCATCGTCAGCGCTTCCGGGCCCTGCGCCAGGCCCGACGTGTCTTCGGCGACCAGCAGCGCAATGGTGCCGAGCGGCTTGCCGCCGGCATCGACGGCTTTTGCGAACACCGTGATGACGCCGGCCCACGCGGCCAGGCCGATCCACTGCTTTTCGGCATTCACAATCCAGCCGCCCGCCACCTGCACGGCGCTGGCGCGCATCGCCACCGGGTTCGAGCCGGCGCCCGGTTCGGTCAGCGCAAATGCCGCCAGCTGACGCCCGCTGGCCAGCAGCGGCAGCAGGCGCTCCTGCAGCGCGGGCGCGCCCGATTGCAGGACTGTGCGCACGCCGAGGCCATTGTGAACGCCGACCATGGTGGCAATCGTCAGATCGACGGCTGCCAGTTGTTCCATCACGCGCAGCAGGTCGGCTGTCAGCAGGCCGGCGCCACCGTGACGGCGCGGCGCCTGCAGACCGAAGAAGCCCTGGTTGCCCAGGTCGAGCACGATGTACGGCGCAATGGTGCGGCGCTCATCGCCCACGCGCGACTGCAGCCGGCGCGCCGCGTACTGGCGGAACCACGCAATCATTGCATCGGCGCGGGAGCGGCTTTCGGCGACATCCTGCGCGGCGGGCGCGGCCACGCCGGTTGTTGGCACGACTGCCGGGGATGCGTCCCCTTGCGGCGGGCCGGAGCGCGTGCGCGCCGTGCCGCGCCGGTCGAAAATACTGCCCGGTAAAACGTAAGCGACATCCAGCTGACCCGTCAGCGTCAGTTCCTTGCAGCGCGAGCGCTGAACCTTGCCGCTGGTGGTGCGCGGAAAGCTGCCGGGTTTGACGAAGACCAGCAATGACACCGAGACGTCGAATTGCTGCGCGATGACCAGGCACGCATGGCGCGCGCTCGCCTCAATGCGCGCCAGCACCGCATCGTTGCTGTCCGCGGTGGTTTCGCCACTGCGCGCGTGCTGCTGGGCAGCGCGCACCAGCGTGCGGTTGGCCTCGGCGACAATCGCCAGGCGTTCCTGGCCATCCACTTCCACTGAAAATGCGGCGCACATATTCGGCGCGATAAAATCGATGGCGCGCTCGAGCACTTCCTCGACATCCTGCGGGTACACATTGCGGCCGTTGACGATGACCAGGTCCTTCAGCCGGCCCGTGATGAACAGTTCGCCGTCGCTTAAAAACCCCAGGTCGCCGGTGCGCAGGAACGGTCCCTGGCGGGTGCTGGCCAGGTAGTTGCCGAAGGTGGCTTCCGACTGCTCGGGGCGCTGCCAGTAGCCGCGCGCGATACTCGGGCCGCTGGCCCATACTTCGCCGACGCGGTTGCGCCCGGCCGGCCGGAGCGACTCCGGGTCGACAATGACCACCTCGTGGCCGAAGGCTACCTGGCCCGAGCTGACCACTTCGCGGGCGTTGTCGCTGCCGGCTTCGGCATCGCGCACGTGGTTCCCCTCAAGCATCGATTTACTGATGGTGCGCACGATCGGCGCGCGGCCGGCCGGGCCGCCCGAAATGAACAGCGTAGCTTCGGCCATGCCGTAGCACGGAAACTGCGCGGTGGCGCGCATGCCGACGCTGCCGAACGCGTCGACGAACGCGCGCAGCGTGCTGGCGCGCACCGGCTCGGAGCCGTTGTAGGCAACCTGCAACGACGACAACTCGAGGCCTTCGATGGCGTCCGGGCCGATTTTTTTGGCGCAGTAATCCCAGCCGAAATTGGGCGCACCGGCACAGGTGGCCCGGTAGCGGGTAATCGCCTGCAGCCAGCTGGCCGGATTTTTCAGGAATGCCGCCGGCGCCATCAGCACCGCGTGAAACCCCACCACCATGGGCGCCACGACACTGCCGATCAGGCCCATGTCGTGAAACAGCGGCAGCCAGCTGACCATCACGCTCGCTGGCGAAAAACCGAAGCTGCGGCGGATCGCTTCGGCATTGCTGGCGATGTTGAAATGCGTAATTTCCACGCCTTTCGGCAGCGCGGTCGAGCCGGATGTGTATTGCAGGAACGCCGTCATGTCGGGCGTGATGACCGGCAGCGGAATGTCTTGCAGCGGCGACGCGTGCGTGGCCAGTGAGATGGTGTCGGTAGTCACGCAGCTGCGGTGTCCGGCGTCGATCAGCATCAGGCTGGCCTGCACCGAGGCGGCGCAGTCGCTGCTGGTAAGGATCAGCGCCGGTTCGGCATCCGCCAGCAGCGCCTGCAGGCGGAGCGAGGCGCGGCTTTTATGGGGAATGGTGGCCGGTACCGCGATCATGCCGCCCAGCAGACAGGCGAAATACACGGTGATGAATTCCAGCCCCGCCGGATACAGCAGCAGCATGCGCGACCCTTGTGGCGCCTGTGCCGCCAGGTGCATGGCCAGCCGTGTGGCGCGCTGCGCCAGGGCGCCGTACGTGATCTCGTCGATCTTGCCGTCGTCGCGCAAAAACGTGTACGCGATCTGGTGAGGTTTGCTGTGGGCGTGGTACTGCAGGCGCGCGGTAATCAGCGCCGGCGCATTGTCGTGAATGCCCATGTCGTGGCGCTGCATGTCGCGCGCGATCTGGTCGGAGTTACGTTCCATGGCGGCTCACCTGATCGGTCGGAGGGCTTGCCAGGCCGCGGTTCCGGACCGCGCAGGCAAGGGCGGTGCTGGCACGGGCAATCGACTGGTCGATGACGGTAGCGGCCCGGCGCACTTGCTGGCCGTTATGGTTGGCCATCAGTTGCAGGCGCAGGCGCGAGGCGCCCAGCGGCACGCCGGGAAACTCGACCTGGTTGGCAAACACCGACTGGCGGAACAGCAGCTTGCCGACCAGGCGCGACACCGGCTCGCTGCCCACCAGCACCGGCACGATGGCCGACGGCACGCCCATGCAGTGGTGGCCGGCGTCGGTCAGCAACTGGCGCATCAGGGCCACATTGCGCATCAGATCGGCGCGCAACTGGTCGCCTTCTTCGCTGCGCACGATGCCGATGCAGGCCAGGATGACCGCTGCCTGCACCGGTGACAGGGCATTCGAAAACATGTGCGGCCCGCTCGAGAGTTGCAGGTGGCGCTTGGCGTGGCGGGTGTGGACCGCGACAAAGCCGCCGTTCGAGGCAAATGTTTTTGAAAACGCACCCATGACGATGTCGATCTTGCCGAGCATGCCCTGGGCCGCGATCACGCCGCCGCCACCGGGGCCGAGCGCGCCCAGGTCATGCGCCACATCGACCAGCAGCGTGGCGCCGTATTCCCGGCACAGCGCCTGCAGCGCCGGCAGGTCGGGCACATCGGAATCCATGCTGAACAGGCCTTCCGTCACCACCAGGATGCCGTTTGCCGTATCGCGTGCCCGGATCGCGGCCACCAGTTCGCGCACATGGCCGGTATCGAGATGGCGGTTGATGATCACGTTGCCGGTGGCAGCCTGCGCGCCCTGGCGTAGCGAGGCATGGGCGAACTGGTCGATGACGATATGGTCGCCCGCCTGCACCAGTGCCGTGATGGCGCCGAATGCCGCGCCCCAGCCGGTGGGAAACAGCGTGACATGTTCGGTCTGCACCAGGCCGGCGATAGCCTGTTCCAGTTGCAGCGACGCCTGCGTGTTCCCCAGCAAAATTGCCGAACCGGCGCTGTGCGGGCCGCTGTCGTGCAGGGCGGCTTCGGCGGCATCGAGAATTGACGGGTGCGACGCCAGCGATAAATAATCCTGCGACGCGAAATTCACACCGCGCGCGGTGGCGCCGGCTTCGTCCTGGATGCTGGAGATGGGGTGCGGCGCCCCGTCGAGTACGCGCGAATACTGCCAGACGCCGTGGCTGGCGCGTGCTGCGTGCCATTGGTCGAGCGGCGCGGTGCGTGCCAGCAGGTCGGCGCCGCGCGGATTGGCGAACTGGGCGGCATTGCCGTCAAGCGCGCCGCCGGCCAGCATGGCGTCGACCTCCTGTTGCCAGGCCGGATCCTGCGCCGCGTCGGCGGCAATCATGGCAGCTGCCACGGTAGAGTTATTGCGCGTCATGTCTTCCTGAGTTATCAAAGTAAAACGTTACCGGCAAATCAAGCGGCGGCGGCAGCTCCGCTGTTCGATTGTGTCCCGTGTGTCGCGTGTGTCGCCTGTCGTGCCTGGCGTGCCAGCAGCACGCCAATCTGATCCGGATGCAACGCCCGGTTGAAGAAATAACCCTGGGCCTGGTCGCACGCCATGCGCTGCAGGTCGTGCAGTTGTTCCGACGTTTCCACCGCTTCGGCAATCACGGTCAGTTTCAGACGGTGCGCCATGTCGATGATCGATTCGGCAATCACGTACGGCCGCGAGCGCGCCAGCGGCTGGCCGAGGCGGCGCACGAACGAGCCATCCATTTTCAGAATGTCGGCAGGGAGTTCGCTGAGATAATTCAGGCTCGAGTAGCCGGTGCCGAAATCGTCGATCGAAATCTTGATGCCGGCCGCGCGCAGGGCCTTCATGATTTCCTGATTGGCCTCGAGGTTGTCGATCAGGATGCCTTCGGTCAGTTCGAGATCAAGGTCGGACGCGGTGATGCCGGTCTCTTCAATGGTCTTCAATACCCGTGCCACCAGGCCGGCATCTTTCAGCTGGCGTGCCGACAGGTTGACGGCCATCTTGATGCTGTCGTGCCCGGCGTCCACCCATTTGCGGTTCTGCGCACAGGCGGTGGCAAGCACCCAGTCGCCGATCGCCACGATCATCCCGGTTTCTTCGGCCAGCGGGATGAAGCGGCCCGGTTCGATGCGGCCGTACACTGGATGCTGCCAGCGGATCAGCGCTTCGACGCCGACAATGGTTCGGGTCGCCAGATCGACTTGCGGCTGGTATTCGAGGAACAGCTGGCCGCCGCTGAGCGCGTCGCGCAGGCCATTTTTCAGGGCCAGTCGTTCGCTTGGCGGCATGACTTCGTCCGAGTACACCTGCACGATATTGTCGCCCCACGATTTGGCGCGCGTCATGGCCGTGTCGGCGCGCTTGAGCAGGTCGTCGATGTCGCAGCCGGACGGCGGCAGGATAGCAACGCCGATGCTCAGCGTGACGAAGCTTTCGCGGGCGCCGTACGAAAACGGCAGCGCGAACTGGTCGAGGATTTTTGCGGCCACCTGTTCGGCGTCGCTGGCCTGGTTCAGGTCTTCCAGCACGACGATGAATTCGTCGCCGCCCCAGCGCGCAATGGTGTCGGTTTCGCGCAATGCGGCGCGCATCCGCTCGGCACTTTGCGCCAGGATCGTGTCGCCCGCTTCGTAGCCCAGCGCGTCGTTGATTTCCTTGAACTTGTTCAGGTTCAGCAGCATCAGCGCCACCGTGGCCTGGTTGCGCGTGGCGCGGCCCATCGCGTGGCCGAGGCGGTCGCGCAGCATGCGCCGGTTCAGCAGGCCGGTCAGCTGGTCGCACTGGGCCGGGTCCAGCAGCGTTGTCAGCCGCGCACTGGCAGCGTCGGCGGTGGGCGCGTCCGGTGTCGCTGACTGCGTATCGCCAGGTTCCGGGGCATCGGCGTAGCTGACGACACGGTTGCGGCCGCCCGACTTGGCCAGGTACAGCGCTTCATCGGCGCGGGCGACGGCTTGCGGAATCGACTCGCCCGCGCGGTATTCGGCCACACCGATCGACACCGTGGTGGACAGGTTCGGCGTGCCGCCAAACGCCATCGCTTCTATGCTCATGCGCACGCGTTCGGCCAGGCTGATGGCCTCTTCGAGTCTGGTTTCGGGCAGCATCAGCAGGAATTCTTCACCACCGTAGCGGCCGAAAGAATCGGGCTCGCGAATCTGGCGCTGCACGGTTTCGGCAAACTCGCGCAGCACCGTGTCGCCCATCGAATGACCGTAGGTATCGTTAATGCGCTTGAAGAAGTCGATGTCGAGCAGGCACAGGCAGAAAAAATTGCCGTGACGGGCACTGCGCTCTTTTTCCGTTTCGATCAGTTTGATCAGGTGGCGCCGGTTGTGGGTGCCGGTCAGCTCGTCGCGGATGGCCAGTTCATTGATGACTTCCAGCGCCTGCTCGAGCTTGATGAAGCCGTGCGTCTTGGTCAGCTCGAACAGCAGCATGAAGAAGACCATCACGACGAACAGGCCGATATGACAGATCAGGTACAGCAACTCGAGTTGTTGCACCGGGTGGCTGGGCAGCGGCATGCCGAGCTGGTTCATGCCGTAGAACACGGTCACGGTAGCGCAGCTCATGCACATCCAGAACAGCGAACACCAGACGCCGCCGAGGAACATCGCCACCACGGGGCAGGTGATGAGCCAGCCCGCCGTCGGCGCGTTCAGGCCGCCCAGGTGGTAACTCAGCCAACTGAAGTTGACAAAAACTGCTGTCAAAAAGACTTCGCGCGCAAGCGGCAGGCGGCCGGTCCAGCGCAGCAGAAATGGCGCCGTAAACATCAACGCGCAGCACGCCAGAATTTCTTGTGCGGCAACGGTGAAGCCCAGGCAGAAATAGGCCATCGCGTAAAACGGTCCAGCCAGCGCTGCCACGAGCACGGCGTTGACGAAGGTCTGCGCCTGCGTCAGGAGGGGAGGATCGTTCTGGGCATTCTTGGGTATGAACCACTGGATGGCCGAGATATAGCGATCGATCCAATGCGTACCAATAGTTCTCAAAGGAAATCCTGTAGGTTTAATGCTGACCTGCCAAATGCCACCGCGTTCATTCTGCTACCTCGTCCATAAAATACGCTGCACATCCTTACTTCCAGTATTACCTGATCGTAACATGTTGCAGGCACGATTCTTGACGTGCTTGTTGAGAATTTTCCTACGGGTATCGGAGAATTCCAAGGAAATATTCATAAATTTGTTAAATAAACCGGCTACATTTAACACCTGAATTTATAACTAATGTTTTACATCAATGAAAATGCGCGTACAACGCTGGCTACAGACGCATACCGGGTCAATCCTGCATCAATACCGACTGTTGTTTTCACCCTACACGCATACTCTGTTTGGAATGCTGATTGCTCAATAAAATCTGGCTGATACCCCCGGCGCAGCGGCCGGGTTTGCACGGTGTGAAACTGGGTAGTCAGCTGAACATGCCAGCCTGGTAATCGGCGATAGTCTGGTTGATTTCAGCACGCGTGTTCATGACGAACGGGCCGTGCGAAACCAGAGGCGCGCGCGTGGGTTCTGCATGGCCGAACAGCACCAGGGCATCTTCGGTCGCGGTGAAATCGATCGATTCGCCGGTTTCATTGAACTCGGCCAGGTGCATGGCGCCAGCACGGTCCGGGCCAATGTCGATGCTGCCGCGTACCACATACAAAAACACATTCCGTTCCGCCAGACCGGCGATGTGCAATGTGCCGCCTGCCTGCAGGGCGATCGTGCTCATGAAAACGCCGGTAAGCGATTTGACCGGGCCGGTGATGCCATTGAATTCGCCCGCCACCAGGTTCACCGTCACACGCCCGTCGTCGACCACGATGGCGGGAATATCGGCGCGTTGCAGGCCCACATAGGCCGGCTTCGTCATTTTCAGCGCTGGCGGCAGATTGATCCACAGCTGCAGAATTTCCAGCGGGCCGCCCTTTTCAAGGAACTCGGGCGGCGAAATCTCGGCGTGCACCAGGCCGCTGCCCGCGGTCATCCACTGGACGCCGCCGGCGCGGATGATGCTTTCGTGGCCGGCGCTGTCCTGGTGCGTCAGCATGCCGTCGAGAATGAACGTGACGGTTTCAAAGCCACGGTGCGGGTGCGGGCCGAACGGCAAGCCATGGTTATTCGGCAAATAGACTTGCGGACCATGGTGGTTCAGGAACAGGAAAGGGTCGATCTGCTCGAGGTGGGGAGCCGGCAGCGGACGCTGCGTGATCAGGTCGCCGATGTCGTCGCGCAACGCCGGTTGCAGGCGCTTCAAAGTTTTGTTATGCAGCATGGTGGGAAGATTCTCCGGTGATTGTTTCGGTGACCATACGATACCCGATCGTCGATGCTGTCACGATTGGTGGGGCCCAACGCCTGTCAACTCCATGCAACTACCGGCAAATAAATGCCGCGCGACAATGAATCACGGATCGTGGGCATCGTGATAGCATTCCTGCATCACTTTGACGGTGCCCGTGCCATGCATATTCAGGAATTGCGACAGCCCGATCTACGCAGCATGACGCTGAACAGTACGCGCCCAATTCTTGCCGGCCCCGGTGCATTCCGGCAGGTCCGCACATATTCTCCACCGACCGCATTGGCAGTTACACCGTCCTGCGGCTTTATCCACCCGGCGAACACGAAGGTTGGCAAGCGTTTGCTGCACGACGGACCGCGCATGGTTTCCGCGCTGCCGGAAATATGGCTGCCGGGCTTCAGAAACCGATGATTACCCTGGAGGGCGCTGCATGATCGATGTTGATAACCCCGGACGTGCTGAAGAAGTTGCACAAAAACTTGCACTGCTGCGCGCGGCGATGGAACAGCACGGCGCGCGCGCCGTGCGGCTGCGCGGCAGCGACTGGTTTGCCTGGGTCACCGCCGGCGGCTCGAACGTGGTTCTGTTGACCGCCGAAACCGGCGTGGCCGAAGTGCTGGTGACGTCGGACGAAGCCTGCATCCTGACCGACGACATTGAGCTGGCGCGCTTGCGCGCTGAAGAAGTGCCGGCCGGCTTCACCTTTCACGCGGCGCCGTGGGATCAGGTGGACATACGCGATATTTATGTGCGTAGCCTGGCTGACGATGACGCGGTGTTGTCGGACCGGCCGCAGCATGGCGAATTGCCTTTGCCGGCAGCGCTGCGTGCCCGCCGCCTGGTGCTGGGCGAAGGCGAGCAGGAACGCCTGCGCCAGCTGGGTCGCGCAGCCGCCGAGGCGACGTCCGACGTATTGTGCCGGGCGCGCCCCGACTGGACTGAATACGATCTGGCCGGTGCCGGTGCCGATGCATTGTGGCAACGCGGCATCGAGCCGGCGCTGGTGCTCACTGCCGGCGCCGCGCGTCTGCCGCGTTACCGCCACGCCACGCCGTCGCAGCAGTTGCTGGGCGAGCGCGCAATGATGGTGTTTTGTGCGCGGCGGCATGGCTTGTACGCAAATCTGACCCGTTTTGTCAGTTTTGGCGGCGAGGGGACGGCAGCAGTCGTGGCGCAGCGCGACTTGTTGACGGTGGAAGCGACTGGCCTGGCTGCCATCAAACCAGGCGCCTCGCTGTCGGCGGTGTATCACGCGCTGGCGCAGGCGTACCAGCATGCCGACCGTTCGGGGGCTCTGCGCGAACATCATCAGGGCGGCATCACCGGCTACGCGGCGCGCGAAATTGTGGCCACTGCCACGACGGCAACCGAATTGGTCGAAGGCATGGCGTTTGCATTCAATCCAAGTTTTCAGGGTATCAAGGTGGAAGACACGTTTTTGCTTGGCCCCCAAGGACTGGAGAACGTGACGTACGATCCGGCCTGGCCGAGTATCGATGTGCAGGGACTTGCGCGGCCGCTGTGGCTGGAAGCGTCCGGGAGCGTGCGATGAACGTGGAGCAGTTTTTTAATGGCGCGCCCAAAGCCAGCGCTTCGGCGCCGGGGCGGGTCAATCTGCCCGGACAACATACCTACCCCAACCAGGGCTACATGCTGCCGGTGGCCATGTCCCGGTGCACCGAAGTGGCGTTGCCCCACAGCCATGATGGTCATTTTTGCATAGCCCTGTGCCGCACCGTATCCGCCGGACCGGCTGCACCGGCAACCCGTGCGGCCTGTCACAATCAAGCAGCGGCAGGTGTCATTGGCCGGATGTTGCTCCCGCTTCAGCCTGTACGCGAACAAAAGGAAAATCGATGACCGACGCTTCCCCGAATCAGTTTGAATATCCGCGCCCCCAGCTGGTGCGCGAGCAGTGGATCAACCTGAACGGTCCATGGCGCTTTCGTTACGACGACGAATTGCGCTGCCGCGTGCAGGACGGCATCTGCGACTGGACCCATACCATCGAGGTGCCGTTTGCGCCGGAGACGACAATGTCTGGCATCGGCGACACAGGTTTTCACCGGGCCTGCTGGTACGAACGGACATTCACCTTGCTGCCTACCGAGGGCCGCACCATTCTGCATTTCGGCGCCATCGACTATTCCGCCAAAGTGTGGGTGAACGGCCAGCTGGTGGCCGAGCACGAGGGCGGTCACACGCCGTTCAAGGCCGATATCACCGCTGCCATGCGTGCTGACGGCACCCAGACTGTTACCGTGCTGGCCGAGGACGATCCGGCCGACCTGGCCAAGCCGCGCGGCAAGCAGGACTGGCTGCTCGAACCACACTCGATCTGGTATCCGCGCACTACCGGGATCTGGCAAACAGTGTGGGTGGAGCAGGTTGCATCGACGTACATTGGCGGGCTGCGCTGGACACCGATTTTCGAAACCTACGAAATCGGCTGCGAAGTGCAGGCTACCGGCGATATTCAGGACGACCTGTTTGTGGAGGTGAAAATCTGGCATGGCGACCAGTTGCTGGCCGACGATCATTACAAACTGCTTGGTGGCGAGGCGAGCCGTAAAATTGCACTGTCCGACCCCGGCATCGACGATTCGCGCAACGAATTGCTGTGGAGTCCCGAGCGTCCGACGCTGCTCGACGCTGAAGTAACGCTGTACCGCTGCGGCGAGGTGCTGGACCGCATCACTTCCTATACAGCGCTGCGCTCGGTGGCGATCAACCGCGACCGCTTCATGCTCAATGGCCGCGCCTATCCGCTCAAGCTGGTGCTCGACCAGGGCTACTGGCCGGAATCGTTTCTGACTGCACCAAACGATGGTGCGCTGCGCCGCGACGTGGAACTGGCCAAGGCGATGGGTTTCAATGGCGTGCGCAAGCACCAGAAAATCGAAGATCCGCGTTACCTGTACTGGGCCGACCGGCTCGGCCTGCTGGTGTGGGAAGAAATGCCGTCGGCTTACCGCTTCAGTCCAAAAGCCATCACGCGCATGATCAGGGAGTGGACCGAGGCCATCGAACGCGATTACAGCCATCCTTGCATCATCGTCTGGGTGGCATTCAATGAATCCTGGGGCGTGCCGAACCTGACGCTGACGCAGGCGCACCGGAATGCCGTCGAAGCGCTGTACCACCTGACGCGCACGCTCGATGCGACCCGCCCGGTCATCGGGAACGATGGCTGGGAAGCGTCGGCCACCGATATCCTCGGCATCCACGATTACGACAGCGACCCGGAAAAACTGCAGGCCCGTTACGCTGTTTCCGACCCGGTGCGCACGCTGTTCGACCAGCGTCGTCCGGGCGGACGCATCCTGACACTGGACGGCTTCCCGCACCGCGGACAGCCGATCGTGCTGACCGAATTTGGCGGCATCGCCTATAAAAAGGGCGCGGCGCAAACCGATCATGTGTGGGGCTATTCGCTGCGCCAGAGCGATGAAAGTTTCCACGACCTGTACCGGCGCCTGCTGGCGGTGGTGAACACGACCTTCATGTTCAGCGGTTTTTGCTACACGCAATTTGCCGATACTTTCCAGGAGGCAAACGGCTTGCTGTGCGCCGACCGTACACCCAAGCTGCCGCTGGACGTCATCTTCGCGGCCACACGCAATCTGCCCCTGCAAAAACCGCGAGAGGGCGGCGGCGAATACGAATTCGTGCCCGCGTAATACCGTTGGCGTCACGCGCGTCCGGTACGCCCGGCATAGGCCCGACGCGCGTGGTGCGGGGTACGACGTGCGTAGTGCGGCCTACGACATGCGTGGTGCGGCGTACGACATGCGTGGTGCAGGTGGGTGGCGGGGTCAGCGCGAAATCACGCCGCTGGACAGGTTGACGCGATCGCCATTGCGGTAGCCGGGCGCGGTGGCCTGGGTGACGACCTGGTTACTGCCATCGTCCATGCGCAGCGTGATGCGGTAGGCCTGCTCGCTGCCGGTGGCGCCGTCCATGCTTGAGCTGCTGCCGCCGGAGCCACTGGAGCCGCTGCCGCCGCTGCTGCCGGAGCCACTGGAACCACTACCAGAGCTGCTGGAACCGCTGCCGGAGCCACCCGCCGCGCGCAATGCCAGCGGTTCGATGGAGATCACTGTGCCGTTTGGCGTGGTGTTGGCAGCTGCCGGCATGCCCGGCCGCTGGCTGCCCTGGGTCTGCGCATCGCTGGACCCGGTGCTGCCACGTGCGCCGGAGGCCCCCATCGCGCCAGACTCATCGAGCGTCTGCCCGGTGTGGGCGCCGGGATCGCCTGTAGTGCCAGTGCCGGTTCCGGTGCTGGCGCTGCCCGGCGCATCGTTCGTGCCGGATGTGTCGAGGCTGCGTCCGCCACTGGTGCCCGGACCATCGCTCGAACCCGATGTTCCGCTGGCGCCGCTGCTGCCGCTACTGATGCTGCCACTGCTGGTGCCGCCGCTGCTGTCGCTGCCCAGGCTGCTACAGGCAGACAGCCCCAGCGCCAGCGCTAGCAAGCCCGTCAGAACCACGGTGGGATACAGGTGTTTCATGGTCTACTCCTTGTGAGTGATATGTCAGGGTATGCGTGACGATAAGGGCCGCCACTCTGAGTAAGAGGGCTGGCGCGCTCCGACGTTCCAGCCGACTGGCTCGTGCATGAGGCACATCAAACAAGGAGATTATTCAGATGCCGTTTGCTGTCAGGGACGCAAGATTTTCTTTGGCAATATGGCCCATAAAATCGTTGCAGCAACGATTGCAGCGACGCAGTCGACCAGCCAGTCGGACACGGCAGCGCCGCGATAGGGGAAGAAACTTTGCACACATTCATCGACAGCGCCCATCAGTGCCGCGGTGAACACGGCCTTCAAGGCACGCTGCGCGCCGTCGCCCCGGCTGCCGGTGAACCAGAGTGTCGCCAGGCCAGCATAGGCAATCGAGTGCAGCACCGCACCGCTGGCATAGTTGCCAATATCGTGGCGTGCACCGGGAATCGATCCGATGATCAGGATGGCGAGGTAGACAACAATGGCGGTGCCGAGGCGAAATCTGTTCAGCTTAGGATCGAGCATGAGGAGGTGCAAAAAGGCGGGCATGGAGAAGATGTCTGGAAAAACATCGACGATACCATGCCGGCCAGCGCGCTGGCGGGGCGCGCAGCGGCGTGCTAAATGGTCAGGGCCGATACACCGTCCGGGTAGGTAGCGTCGTAGCAGCTGGCGCAATCGGCGCAGAACAGGTGGGCGACGCGGACCGACGACTGGCGCAGCACCAGCTTCAATCCACCCTGGCGGCATTTCGGACATATTTCACGCACTGTGCCGAAGGTGATCAGGTCGACTTGCCGATCCTCTTCTTCGCAGTTGTCGATGATCAGGCGGGGGTTGAGCTCCTTCAGGGTCAGGGGCGCAGCGTTCTGGTCGCGGCGACCGGCGCCGGATATGGTGTGGTCCTGCGCAGCAAGCGGTTCGGGGGCGTATAGGCTCATCAGCATGGCTCCTTGGAATTCCCGCTGAGATAAAGCTCAGGGGAGATTTCATCTTAGTCACTAAACCGGCATGGTCAAGGAATGGTGTCATCTAATTCGCCATGCGGATTTTGAACAAAATCGCAGGCAAAAAAATGCCCGCTGTTTGAAGGCGGGCACAACCCAAGTATGGGACCAGACGGAGATCGGTTCGGTGCACTGGTTTGTTCAATGCACCTGTCTGCAATCAGGCATATCGGTTGCATGTAGAGCAGATGAATGAAGTATGGCGAACGACTATGACGCGCGCATGACATGGCGCAATCGTGTTCACAAAATCGCAGACAAAAAAAAGCCCGCTGAGGCGGGCTTAAAACTATTTTCTTGGAGGAGAATAGTGGAGACAGGTGCATTATGTCGTGCCACTCATCGGGTGTCTAATGGTCTTTTCAGATACCAGATATTCGTAAGCCATATAACTTCAGGCTTTCACGGGAACCGTGTAGTTCAGGGCCATCCGACCGCCGTCGGCATAGATGGTCTGACCGGTCATGTAGGATGCATCGTCGCTGGCCAGAAAGGCGGCAATCGATGCGACTTCTTCCGGCTCGCCGCAACGGCCCAGTGGCGTGCGCGACAAAATCGTGTGCCGCGCTTCCGGGCTGCCCAGCACGGCTTTTTTGGCCAGCTCGGTGAGGATGGTGCCCGGTACGATGGCATTCACCCGGATGCCGTATTGCGCCAGACCGATAGCGGCCACGCGCGTCAGCTGATTGACGCCGCCTTTCGAAATCACGTACGACACCTGATTCGGAATGGTCAGTTCAGCATTCACGCTGGACATATTGATGATGCATCCACTCTCTCGCTTGACCATTTCACGCGCCACTGCCTGGCTGGACAAAAACATCGATTTCAGGTTGATCCGCAGCACGCGGTCGAAATCTTCTTCGGTCAGGTCGAGAAAATCGGCCGCATGCGTAACGCCGGCGTTATTGATCAGGATGTCGATCTGGCCAAATGCGGCGAGGGTCGCGGCAACCAAGGCATCGACATCGACTTTTTGACTGACATCGGCGCAAAAGAAGCGCGCGTTGTCGCCCAGTTCGGCGGCGGCCGCGGCGCCTTCCGGACGGATATCGGCCAGCATGACGCGGGCGCCTTCCTGCAACAGGCGCGCGGCACAGGCGTGGCCAATCCCCTGGCTGGCGCCGGTGACGATTGCAACTTTGTTGGCTAATTTCATGGTGGACACTTTCGCGGATTCGGGAAGAGGGCGATTTTAAACGACACCAGCGTGCCTCACCAGTCGCCCGATGCGCCGCCGCCGTCGAATGTGCCGCCATTTTCTCCGGTTTTACCGCTCCCCTTGCACTCGTTCTTGGAGCGGTCGCCGGACACCATCGCCAGCAGCAACAGTGTTTTTCAAGAAACAATGGCACCATCGCCTCTTGCAGGGTACGGCGCGACTGCAAATCGGTCAGCGCTCTGGACTGCGCGAACCGCTTCAATCTGCATGCGTCGCCAGACAGTGGCGCTTTCGGGCACCACCGTGATCAGTACGCCATCGTTGGCACCTTTGCGGCCCGGCGGCCCGGCTGCCAGGCGCCGGTCACCCCGATACTGAACTACGCGATGGTTTGCGGCGCGGTGAACTTGAGGATCAGAATATCGATCGGGCCGCAATCATGTCGGATGTGTTTTACAACATTAACGGACGGTCGGGCAATTCATTAGGATGGCTGCTGGCGGCCGGGAAGTGTGTTTGCAGCAAAGCATTCACCTGCGCGATCGCGACTAATGTGCTGTCGTGGAAATTGCCCTGGGCGAAGCCAGCGGTCATCGTGCTGCAGATGGATTGCCAGGCGGCGCGCTCGATGCGGCTGTCGATGCCGCGGTCGGCGACAATGTCGACCTTGCGTTCGGCCAGGTTGACATAAATAAGCACTCCGCAATTGTCGGCCGTGTCCCAGACGCCGCACTCGGCAAACATGGCCAACGCGCGCTGGCGGTTCGTCACGCCGGCCCAGGCGGCGGCAAACGGCAACGATTTCTCGACGACCAGGCGGACTTCACCGCGGTGGCCTTGTTCACCGGTCATGACAGCGGCGGTGATGGCGTCGAGCGTCGCCGCCGGGAATGCGCGTTTGGCCACCGAGGTCGTCGTGGCAAAATGGCGCCATACGCGCTGGAAACCAGGTTTGAAATTATCTGCCATTACCAGTCTCCCGAGGCGCCGCCGCCATCAAAGCTGCCACCACCGCCACTGAACCCGCCGCCACCGAAACCCCCACCGCCTCCGCCGCTACCGCCGCCACCGCCATTGCCTGCATTCGACAGGATGCTGCCGATCACGAAACCCGTAGCACCGCTGCCCCAGCCGCCACGGCCCAGGCTGGCGCCGCGGCCACGCCCGCCGAAAACAGCGCGCAGAATCATGAAACCGACGGCAACAGCGAGCAGGGCGCCGATCGGCAAGCCACTGCCGCTATTGCTACTACTCCCATGTTGCTCCTGCGCCTGCACCGGTGCCGGAAACTGTTCGGCATTGAGCAGCGTTGCAATGGCGCCGACGCCAGCAACCAGGCCCTCGTAATAGTTTTTGTCGCGGAACTGTGGTGCAATCACATCCTGCAGCACACGCTTCGACTGGGCATCGGTCAGGGAACCTTGCACGCCGCGTCCGGCTTCGATGCGCAGGCGCCGCAGTGCGGTCGGATTGTTGGGCGCAACCATCAGGAGCACCCCATCGTCGACGCCCTTGCGGCCAAGTTTCCAGGCTTCCACTACACGGATGGAAAATTGCTCGATGGCTTCCGGCTCGGTCGATTTCACGGTCAGCACGGCAATCTGGCTACCGGTTCTGGCGTCGTAATCTGCCAGCACCGCTTCCAGCTTCGTGCGCTGCTCGGCATTCAGCATGCCGGCGCCATCGACCAGGTGACCGGTCAGCTTGGGCACCGGCTGCAATTGCGCCTGTGCCGGTGTGGCCGCCATCAACATCAGCGAAAGGGCGAATGCCCACAGCATGCGCATGTTATTTGCCGAAATTGACTGTCGGCGCAGTCGAAATGGCTTTTTCATTATCGACCGTGAACGACGGCTTGGCGCTGTAGCCAAACGCCTTGGCGGTCAGGTTGGTGGGAAAGCTGCGCACTGCCACGTTGTAATCCTGGATGCTGGCGATGTAACGCTGGCGGGCGACCGTGATGCGGTTTTCAGTGCCTTCCAGCTGCGACTGCAGGTCGCGGAAGCTGGTGTCGGCTTTCAGATCGGGATATTTTTCCGACACGGCCATCAGGCGCGACAGCGCGCCCGACAATTCACCCTGGACGGCCTGGAATTTTTTGAAAGCCTCCGGGTTGTTCAGCACTTCCGGCGTAATTTGAAAACTGGTCGCGGCAGCGCGCGCACGCGTGACGGCTTCCAGCGTTTCGCGTTCGTGTGTGGCGTAGCCCTTGACGGTATTCACCAGGTTCGGGATCAGGTCGGCACGGCGCTGGTACTGGTTGACCACTTCGCCCCAGGCGGCCTTGGTGGCTTCGTCCTTGCTCTGGAACGCGTTGTAGCCGCAGCCGGACAGCAGGGTGGTGGCCAGGGTAGCGATGAGCGCGAGGCGGAAAAAAGAAGGGAAGCGCATAGTGGAGTGTCCATACAAGTTGTCAGATGGTCAAAAATATACCTGAAACCGGCGCGGGATGACGTTTCTGCTGTGCGAAGGCAACAGGTACAATCCCGCTATTCCGTATTTGACCTGAGCCTATTGTGACCTTTATCGATAAATTGTCCGCTGCGTGGACCTCGAATAACTCTTTGCTGTGCGTCGGCCTCGACCCCGATCTGGCGCGACTCCCCGCCCAGTTCAGTCAGGATGGCGCCGGCGTGCTGGCTTTTTGCAAGGCGATTGTCGACGCCACCGCGGACCTTGCCTGCTCGTTCAAACCGCAGATCGCCTATTTTGCCGCCCTTGGCGCCGAGCCGGAGCTGGAACAATTGTGCGCGTACATCCGCGCCCGGTATCCGCACCTGCCGATCATCCTCGACGCCAAGCGCGGCGACATTGGCGCCACCGCGCACCAGTACGCGCGCGAGGCGTTCGACCGCTACGGCGCCGACGCCGTCACCGTCAATCCGTACATGGGTTTCGATTCGATCGAGCCATATTTCGCCTGGCCCGACCGCGGCGTAATCGTGTTGTGTCGTACGTCGAATGCCGGCGGCTCCGACCTGCAGTTTCTCGATGTCGGTGGCAAGCCCTTGTATCAGCACGTGGCGCAACTGGTTGCCGACAAATGGAATCGACACGGCCAGTGCGCGCTGGTGGTGGGCGCAACTTTCCCGGAAGAGATTGCCCAGGTGCGGGCGCTGGTGGGAGACATGCCGCTGCTCATTCCCGGCGTGGGCGCGCAGGGCGGCGATGTCGATGCAACCGTGAAAGCCGGCAAGACTGGGCAGGGCGCAGGCATGATGATTAATTCATCGCGTGCAATTTTGTATGCGACGCCGGCGCAAGGCGAAGATTTCGCGTCGGCGGCGCGGCGCGTGGCCACCGAGACGCGCGACGCCATCAACGCCTGCCGCTGAAGGTTTAACTACCGCACTTCTGGCGCAATAGCCTCGGCGTAGTCGTACAGCGCGCCGAGGATTTGTTCGGCGCGCTCATCGGCGTCTTCCGACAAAGCGTCGATTTCCATTTGCAGTTGCTCGATCGAGCGCGCGCCGCCGGCGCCGTCGTACAGGCGGGCTGCACGCTGGCGTTCCCACTGGCGCCGTTCGCCATCGCCGAGGCTGTCCGGAAAATTCCGGGCGCGGTAGCGGAACAGGATTTCTTCGAGGCGGTTGTCGTCGAATTCAGGGCGTGCTTTGGCCAGTCGTTCGGGTGTGTTGGCGCGCAATTGTTCCAGCTTTTTGCGATCGTTATTGCCGACAAAACCGCCATACAAATCTTCATCGACGTCCGCCGGTTCGGCTGGCGGACGCCGGTAGACCTCGGCCCAGATCGCTGTCATGTCGGGACCAGCGGCAGCGATCGCGGCAAATGCCTGGCCCTGCTCCATGTCGAGTTCCCACCGGGTAGCCTGGGCTGCGCTCAGGGTTTTCAGGTTTCCCACCAACATCGGCGATTTGTTCAGGTGCACGCTTTTGACCGGCAGCCGCTGGACACCTTCCGGCATGTCGGCAGTGCGCGTAAACATGCGCAGGCGGATGGCGTCGGCGTCCATCGTGAACAGTTCGGTCGGATCGTACCGGCAATCCCATACCAGCACTTCATTCTTGTTGCTCGGATGCGTGGCCAACGGGTAGACCAGGCCGATGCAACCGCGCTCGGCAGGGAACATGCCGGACACGTGCAAAAACGGCGGCCGCTCGGCGCGATCGAGATGCAGTCCCATTTCTGTGGCGACCTTGTCCTTCTTGCGCAGTTGCAGGCAAAAATCGAACAGCTTCGGCTGTTTGCTACGGATCAGGCGCGCCAGCGCGATGGTGGCGCGCACATCGGACAGCGCATCGTGGGCGCTTTCGTGCAGCAGACCGTTCGCTTTGGCCAAGTGCTCGAGCTTGAAGCTTGCTTTGCCATCGTCGCGCAGCGGCCATTCGATGCCCTCCGGGCGCAGCGCGTACGTCATGCGCACGACGTCGAGCAGATCCCAGCGGCCGCAATTGTTTTGCCACTCGCGCGCGTACGGGTCGATCAGGTTGCGCCAGAACAGGTGACGGGTGACTTCGTCGTCAAAGCGGATGGTGTTGTAGCCCACGCCGATGGTGCCGGGCTGGCTGAAAATTTCTTCGATGGCGGCGGCGAATTTGTACTCCGGCACGCCCCATTCGAGGCATTGCTGCGGCGTGATGCGAGTAATCAGGCAAGACTGCGGATCGGGCAAAAAATCTGGCGCAGGTTGACAAAACAACATAAGCGGATCGCCGATTTCGTTGAGGTCGGCATCGGTGCGGATGCCGGCAAACTGGGCCGGCCGGTCGCGCCGCGGCACGGCGCCAAAAGTTTCGTAATCGTGCCAGAGAAAGGTGTGTGTGCTCATCGCCAGGAGGTCAGGTGGAACGGATGCGGCATGATGTCATACATCGCCCCCAAACACGACCTTCCGGCTTGATGTGCCGCTAAAAACAGATGCGGTCGCGGCCTGCTGCCTTGGCGCGGTACAGCGCTGCATCGGCGTCCGCCACGATGGAACGCTCGTCGCCATCGGCGGTCAGCGAGGCAATGCCGAACGAGCCGGTGATATGCGGCAGCGGTACGCGCATGTCGTCGAACACCACCGTGTTGCGCATCTTTTCGCACAGGCGTTCGGCCACCATCGAAGCGACCGCTGGCGGGGTTTCCGGCAGCACTACCAGGATCTCCTCGCCACCATAACGGACGGCAAAATCGGACGGCCTCAACGTGGCGCGGATCAGCGTGGTGGCTGCGCACAATGCGCCATCGCCGGCCAGGTGGCCATGGGTATCGTTGAACTTTTTAAAATGATCCAGGTCTATCATCAGCACGGACAAGGGATGGCTGTCCTGGCGCGCGCGCGCGACCAGCTTGGGCAACATGTCGTTGAGCCAGGCGCGGTTGTAGAGACCGGTGAGGCCATCGTTGAGCGAGAGCTGGCGGTAAAACTCGCCGAGCTTCTGGCGCCGGCGCAGCAATGCGTTGGCGGCCCGGATGCGAAACGACAGCAGGCGCAGCAGGTTGCGCGCCACGCCATTGCTCTGGTCGATCAGGCGCCAGACCAGGTCGGGCTCGATGACCAGCAATTCGGTGTCTTCCACTGCCGTCATTGCGGCAAGGTTGGTGGCATCGTCGAGCACCGATTGTTCGCCCACGCTCTCGCCCGGCAAAATGCGCGCGGGGGCGCCTTCGGCAAACATCACGCCATTGTCGTCCGCCACTTCCAATGCACCGGACAGGACGATGTACAGGCGCGCGCGGTAGGTGTCCTCGACCACCTGGTCTTTTACCAGGCGCACGATGGCGCAGTGCGCCAGCGCTGCATTCACCGCGCTGTTTTCGGCGTCGCGGAATAACTGCAAGTCTGCGGCGGTGTAGCGGGAAGCACCAAAAGTGCCGATGGTTTCCACATTAAACTTTCATTGATCAGTAAATTTCATACTATTAGTCAACTTGTAATTATAACTAAATGCGCTAAAAATGTAATAAATCGAGCAAGTTCGCCGATACCCGCGCTAAGCCGCCTTATTCTATGCGATTTAACTGGCGGTTGTCCGCTGTCGATGTTCCAATATAGCAATGAAAGATATTGCCCCCGACATTTCCGCGTTCAGGCTAGCAGAGACTCAGCAGGAACCGCAGTCATTTACGATTCCTTACCTTGTCGACGCGGTCGGCACGGTGCATGTGGCTGCGCCGAATGCGCGTATTGTCTGCCTGGTGCCGTCGATTACCGAATTGCTCTGCGACCTGGGCCTTGCCACGCAGATTGTCGGCCGCACCGGCTTTTGCATCCATCCGGCGGCGACCGTGGCAGCAATTCCCAAGGTGGGCGGCACCAAGGATGTCAACATCCGCAAGATCCGCCAATTGCGGCCGACGCACGCCATCGTCAACATCGACGAGAACACCCGGCCTACTGCGGAGGCGCTGGCCGAATTCATCCCACACATTGTCGTCACGCACCCGCGCGCGCCGCGCGACAACCTGATTCTGGCACGGCTGATGGGGGCGATTTTCGGCAAGGAAGCCGAGGCCGAACACTGGTGTAAACAATTTGAACGCGAGTACGCGGCATTGCGTGCACTGCAACCGGGGGCGCAGCGGACAGTGCTGTATTGCATCTGGCGCGACCCGTGGATGACGATTTCGGGCGACACCTATATTGCGCGGATGCTGGGCGAACTGGGCTGGCAAGTGCCCACACTCGACGACCCGGCACGCTATCCCACGTTTGCGTGGAGCGAGGCGCTGCTGGATCAGGTGGATGCCGTGCTGCTGTCGACCGAGCCGTATCGCTTTACGGAAGAGCAAGTGGAAGAGCTCGCAGGCCAGATTGGCAAGCCGGTGATGCTGGTCGATGGGGAAATGATGTCGTGGTATGGCAGTCGCGCGGTGGCGGGGCTGGGGTATTTGCGGGAGTTGCGGTTAAAGCTGGAATGCGGGATCGGGTGATGTTGGCCTGATATCAGCAATCCGATGCAGTATCGTCATTTCCGCGAAGGCGGGAACCTATGCCATCAATGTGTTGTGGCAACGTTGATCATCGGTGCTATAGGCCCCGGCCTTCGCCGGGGTGACGGTTTTCAGGGTGGTGGTGCCATTGATGTACTAGCGACCCGGCACATCAGCACATCAGCAAACCGGCACATAGCAAACCGGCACATCAGCAAACCAGCATCAGCACATCACCAAACCAGCATCAGCAGATTACCAAACCAGCATCAGCACATCACCAAAATTGTCATTCAGCGCCGCAGAATGCAAAACCGTCGTCCCGGCGAAGGCCGGGATCCATACCCTTTATGCGCTGTGGCAACGCTGCTCATCGGTGCTATAGGCCCCGGCCTTCGCCGGGGTGACGGTTTTTAGTGTGAAGGTGCTATCACCTATCCCGAAGATCATAGCGCTAACGAATCAGGACGCTGATGAATCAGGACGCTGATGAATCAGTACGCTGACGAATCAGGAAGCTAACGAATCAGGAAGCTGACGAATCAGGAAGCTGACGAGTCACAGCGCTGACGAATCACAGCGCTGACGAATCGGCGCACCAACCAATCAGCTTGCCAAGTCTGTATCTTCCTCCACCGGCACAGGTTTGGCGCTGTGGAGGTTTTTGTCGTGCAGGCGGCCGAGGGCGCTGTCGATGGCGCGTTTGAGTTTGTCGGCGGCGCCGCTGATGGCCAGGTGCAGGTTTTTATCGTGGTTGCTGACGGCGATCGGCTGGTAGCCGGTGACGCGCGCTTCCAGCAAGCAGCGGTTGCCACCGTCTGCGGACTTCTGGCTGTTTTCGTCGGAGAGGTGCACTTCGACACGGGTGATGTGTTCGCCAAAACGCCCGACGGCTGCATTGACCACGGTTTCCACGTGTTCTTCCAGGCCCTGGCCGCGTTGGATGGTTTTATCGGTGTTGATATTGATCTGCATGGGTTACCTCCTGCTTGACGAAAAGTGATGCCCCGATCTTACACCGCGCGCGGAAAAACGCGTGTCCAGCAGGCGTGCGGCTCAGTTGTTCATGAGCCCGGCAGCGATATTGATCGCCAGCCCGACAATGATCAGGTTGAACAGATAGCAGATCACCGATTGGCTAAGCACCAGTTTGCGCATATTGCGCGACATTACCGCCACGTCGGACGTCTGCACGGCCACGGAAATCGTGAAGGAGAAATACAGGAAGTCCCAGTAATTCGGTTCGCGTTCGTCGTCGGGAAATTTCAGTTCCGGTTCGTCGCTGTCGCTGTTGTAGAACATGTGCGCATAGTGAAAGCAGTACAGCACGCCCAGCAGGATCCACGAGCCGGTCACGGTGGCAGCCGTGATGATGTAGTGCACCGCCTGATCGCCGCCTTTGCCTCCGCCCGACAATTCCGAAATCACGGCAGCCATCGTCAGCGCAATGCCGATCGTCATCGTCCCCAGCACCAGCGCTGCGCTTTCATCCTGTTTTGCAGCGACCTCGCGCACGCGATGATGGTCGGCCTTGTTCATCGGATAAATGATGCTGGCGAGATAGAGCCAGACTGTTACGTTCCAGCCGATCAAGGCCTGGCGCAGCCACGTCTGGTCAGTAAAAAACAGGCCGCTCGCCACGCCCACCACCAGCGCGACGGTAAGGTAGGGGCGGCTGGTGACGAAGCGGTGCAGCAGATTGCGTTTGGCGTCCGGCTTATGCTTTGGCATCGGCTTTGGCCTCGGTCGTGTCGTGAGGGAAACGGTCCATTTTCGACAGCACCGGGAAGATCACCGCCCACAGTCCGGTCACTGCCAGCGTGGCCGCGCCGCCGAGGAAAATGGCGCGGACCAGGCCCAGCCAGCCTGCCGTGATGCCGGACTCGAATTCGCCCAGCTCGTTCGACGCGCCGATGAACACCGAGTTGACTGCACTGACGCGCCCGCGGATTTCGTCCGGCGTTTCGTACTGGACCAGCAAGTGGCGGATATACACGCTGACCATGTCGCCCGCGCCCAGCAGGCACAGCGCGATGAGGGCGATCGAGAAATTCACGGTCCAGCCGAGCGTCAGCGTGGCCATGCCAAACACTGCCACGCCGCCGAACATCCAGGCGCCCACGCGGCGCTTGATCGGGAAAAAGGCGAGGGCAATCGAGCAGATTGCCGCGCCTGCACCCGGCGCCGTGCGCAGCCAGCCGAGGCCGGTAGGGCCGACGTGCAGGATATCGTGGGCGTACGCCGGCAGCAGCGCGGTGGCGCCGCCGAACAGCACCGCAAACAGGTCGAGCGAAATGGCGCCCAGCACGATCGGACGCGACCAGACGAAGCGCAGGCCTTCCAGCAGCGTGCTCCAGCTGACCGGCGCGGTGTTCTTGATTTGGGGCGCGCTTTTCGTCATTGCCATGGTGATCACGGACAGGATCAGCAGGCTGGCGGCCACCATGTACACGGTGGTGGGGCCGAACACGTACAGCACGCCGCCCAGCACCGGGCCGGTGATGACGGCGACGTGAAAACTCGACGACGACAGCGCCACGGCCTGGCTGAAACTTTCCAGCGGCACCAGGTTTTTCAGCACGGCCTGCGAGGCGGGCATCATGAACGCGCGCGCGCTGCCGAAGATGACGAGGATGGCAAACACCGGCCACACCACCGCACTGCCGCTCCACGTAAAGGCCAGCAGCAGCGCGCTGCACAGCAATTGTGCGAACAGGCAGCCGACGATGATGTTGCGGCGGTTGTGCGTGTCGGCGATATGGCCGGCCCACAAAATCAGGATGAGGAAGGGAGCGAACTGGGCCAGGCCGATCAGGCCGAGGGCGAACAGGCTGTGCGTCATCTGATACACCTGCCAGCCGACGGCGACGCTTTGCATCTGCACGGCCAGGGTGCCGAGGACACGAGAAGAAAGGTACAGCGAGAGGTTACGATTGCGCAGCACGGCAAAGCCGTTAGACGAAGACTTCACGGACATGGGGGCTTTCGGGACAATGCGTGTTGGAATGACACATTGTGCCCGATGTAGACCGCGCGCGCAGTCAATACGGGCGCATATTCAGGCGCACTCAGAACTGGTGCAGGTCCGCTTCCGAGGTAAACGCGTCGGCGTAAAACTCTTCTTCCGGCAGGCCGCATGTGCCGACGTAATCGGCGCGCGCCGAATCGACCATGATCGGCGCGCCGCACGCATATACCTGATGGCCGGACAAATCCGGCTGGTCTGCCATTACCGCGGCGTGCACGTAACCGGTGCGCCCGGTCCAGGCGTCGTCCGGCTGCGCGTCCGAGATGACTGGCACGTAGCGGAAATGCGGCAGCGTCGCGGCCCATTCTTCGCACAGCGCGTGCATATACAGGTCGGACGGGCGGCGGCCGCCCCAGTACAGCGTGACCGGGCGTGTCGATTCAAGGTGCTGCAAATGTTCCACCAGCGCTTTTACCGGGGCAAAGCCAGTGCCCGATGCCAGTAGAATAATCGGTTTGTGCGAGTCTTCGCGCAGGAAGAAACTGCCTTGCGGACCCTCGAAGCGCAGAATGTCGCGCTCTTTCATCGTCGTAAAAACCTGGTCGGTGAACAGGCCGCCCGGCATATGGCGGATGTGCAGTTCGAGCGGCTGCTCCAGCGATGGCGCATTGGCGATGCTGTACGAGCGCCGCTTGCCGTCGCGCAGCAGGAATTCGATGTACTGGCCGGCGCGGTACGCCAGCGCTTCATTGGCCGGGAGCTGCAGCGTGAGGATTGCAACATCGTCGGTCACGCGGTTCAGGCTGGCCACGCGCGACGGCATTTTGCGCACTGGATAATCGCTGCTGCCGCCAACTTCGCGCACGGCGATGTTCAGGTCGGAGCGCGGCTCCACGCAGCAGAACAGCGCAAAGCCGTCGGCTTTTTCGGCGTCTGACAGCGCGCGCAGCTGATGCGGGCGATGCACGAATTCGCCGGCCACAACCTTGCCCTTGCACGAACCGCAGGCGCCATTCTTGCAGCCGTACGGCAGGCCGATGCCTGAGCGCAGGGCGGCGCCGAGAACAGTATCGTCGGGGTCGCACGTAAAACTGTGGCCGCTGGGCGCAACGTTGATCTGAAAAGTCATGCGAAAGAGTAGGGGCAGGGTGGCGTGAGGGGCGATTTTACACCGGCGTCCGGGCAGCAGGCGCACGCCGGTGTCCCTTACAATGGCGCCATGACTTCCACCCACTCTCCTTTCCAGCGCCCGCGCCTGTTGATCATCGGCTGCGGCGACGTCGGCATGCGCCTGCTGCCGCTGGTGCGCGACCGGTTTCGCGTGTTTGCCGTCACCAGCAGTCCTGAACGTTGCCCCGAACTGCGCGCTGCCGGCGCGATTCCGATTGTCGCCGATCTGGATGCGCCACACACGCTGGCCCGCCTGTCCCGGCTGGCGCCGCTGGTGGTCCACATGGCGCCGCCAAAAGGAGAGGGCGCGCTGGACACGCGCACGCGCCACCTCGCGCGCGCGCTGGCGACGCAACCGGGGCTGCGCATGGTGTACCTGAGCACCAGTGGCGTGTACGGCGATTGCCACGGCGCGCTGGTCGAGGAAACGCGCACGGTGGCGCCGCACAATCCGCGCGCGCGGCGGCGCGTGGATGCCGAACGTACATTGCGGGGCTGGGGCAAGCACAGTGGGCGCCGCGTGGCTGTCATCCGGGTGCCGGGCATTTATGCGGCCGACCGCCTGCCTTTGAAACGGCTGGCCGAGCTCGCGCCGGCGTTGAACGAACAGGACGATGTGTTCACCAACCATATTCACGCCGACGACCTGGCGCGCATCGTGGCGCTGGCGCTGTTCCGCGCGCGTCCCGGGCGGGTGTATCACGCGGTCGACGACACGCGCATGAAGATGGCGGAATATTTCGATGTGGTGGCCGATGCGTTCGGCATGGCGCGGGTGCCACGCCTGGCGCGCGCCGACCTGGCGGCGCAGGCTTCTGCGGTGACGATGTCGTTCATGTCCGAATCGCGCCGGCTGTCGAACCGGCGCATCAAGGCGGAACTGAGTGCGCGCCTGCGCTACCCGGATGTGACGACGGCGGTCTACGCGATGGCGGCGGACGCGGCAGCCGACGCACCGCCATCAGAAATATCGCCGACACCGGTGCGGCCGCAGTAAGAAACATCGCCGACGCCAGTGCGGCCGCACCACGCCGCTTTGGCCACCGCCGCACCGCCATCAGAAATATCGCCGACGCCAGTGCGGCCGCACCACGCCGCTTTGTCCACCGCCGCACCGCACCATGCGGCCACCGTGACAGCCGCGCCGCAATAGGTGCCGGCAACGCGCGATGCCGGGGCATTGCCGAACGTCGCGGCGTACAGGCTGTCCATCCGTTCGGCGCGGCGCAGGCGCTCGGGCGCGTCGCTGGCGTCGTCCAGGCCAACGGCCGGATCGTGGTGCAGGAAATAGCCGAACACCGTGGCGCAGTCGGCAGCGTATTGCATCGTGTCGAGGATGTGGTAATGCCAGAACGTGTCGACCTCGACGCTCGGTACCGTCTGCTCGGCGGGGAAGGTTTTCATCAGGTACAGGAAGCGGCGATATTCCAGCGTGGCGGCGTCGGCGCGCGCGCTGCTCCAGCCTTCACCACTTTCCACGTGGCACAGCTTGGTAATGATGCGGCCGAGATCGAGGGTGGCGATGGCAGCAAAATCAGGTGGATTGATCATTGTCAAACTCCTTCTGGGGTTATCTCATCGTGATGTGGATGTATGCAAGCCACATGTTTGTCAATGTGGCATCGCGTACATGACAAATATCAATATCGAGGAGATAAGTCAGCAGGTTGTTGATAATTATCAAGCGTTCTTCAAATGACAATCTTTTCAGGGAACTTTTCCATAGTTACCCGCCGGAACTCGGTGCGTTCCGGCGGGACGTGGCCTTAGTGCGAGCTGGAAACGCTCCGCGCACTTTCCACGGCTGCTTGCAGACGCCCGTTCGCTGCAGCGCCACACCACGCCAGCGTCTGCTTGACTGGCACACTGACTGCGGCCCCGCACCACGCCAGCGTCTGCTTGACTGGCGCGCTGACGGCAGCGCCGCACCACGCCAGTTTCTGGTCAGCCGGTGCGCCGACGGCAGCGCCGCACCACGCCAGTTTCTGGTCGGCCTGTGCGCTGACGGCAGCGCCGCACCACGCCAGCGTCTGCTTGGCCGGTGCGCCGACGGCAGCACCACACCACGCCAGTTTCTGGCTGGTGGCGGCCCCGCACCATGCAAAGCCCTGGTTGGCCGGTTTGGTCGCGCTGGCGCCGCACCATGCCAGCGCCGGTGCGGCCGCGCCACACCATGCGGCTGCGGCCGGTGCCGGCCCTGTCAGCGGGGTTCCGAATGTCGTTGCATACAATGCTGCAGTGCGCGCGCCAGCGGCTGCACGTTCGGCTTCGCCGTCAGCCCCGTTCATGCCGAGGTAAGGGTAGTGGTGCAAGAAATAACCGAAGGCAGCGGTGCAGTCGGCGGCATATTTGGCGGTGTCGAGAATATGGTAGTGCCAGAAGGTATCGACATCGACCAGTGGAGCATTGGCGTCGTTCGGATACAGCTTCATCAGGGTCAGAAAGCGCCGATACTCGGTCTCGACGGCATTCGCATGCGCCGCCGACCAGCCTTCTCCCGATGCGTGATGCATCAGCTTGGTCTTGATGGTCTCCAGGTTCAAACGGTCGATGGCAGCAGTTGCAGGTGTATTTTGCAGGGCGTTCATGGCAGTTCCTTAGTTTTAGAGTTAATCGTCTGGTTTTTTACGTGGCGTGATGCGCTGACTCAAACAGGATGGCGGGGATTCTGGCGCGGGCTCCTTTGGCTGATGACGGGGTTGACAATCGCCTTGCACGTCGCTGTTCAGACCAGCTGCGACGTCGGGGATGCATTAACTTTGCCGCAGAACAAATAAAAATGATTGACGTAGGTCAATCATTTTCGGGGGATTCTTACTTGGGAAGGGCTTTCGCTGACAGAGCGCCGGGTTGAAGTGAGGCTGTCGGCAAAATGCGACTCAACAACAATTTTTTGCCGGGATGATGAAAATCAGACGCGTGACAGTTTACGCGCAAGCATTGCCGCAGTAGACGGCGGCGGCGCAGCAGCCGGCACTTGCAGCATGGGCGCCATCACCGCCATGCTCAAGGCGGCAGACACACTCACTTCGATGGTCGTCCCGGCGCCGGGACGGCTGCTCACTTGTCGTAACGCAGCACGGCAATACCCTGGCGGGTCAGGTGATCGGCCAGCACGAGAAACAGCTTGTGCTGGAAAATGGTTTCGTCGCGATCGATCGGACCGGAGCCATGCACCAGCACCACGGCCGGAAACGGACCCTTGCCGGGCGGGACGGTCAACGTGCCTGCCAAAGCGATGTTGGCCGACGCATTGGCAAAGCTGACATCGGTGCTGGCGTACGCGGCAGGGTGCGCAGCAATTGCCTCCTCCTGGGGCCGCTTCACCGGCGCGGGGCCCGCATCGGCGCGGGTCAGCAGCAGCGGGGTGGTCTGGCCACCCTGGCGCCAGGTGCCAGTCCATTGTTTGTCCTGGCTATTCCAGCGCGCCGCGTAGCTGGCCTTGAGCGGGAGCAGCGCAAAACCGAGCTGGTCGTCGGTCGCCACCAGTTGATCGACCTTCGCTACCATGCCCTGCTGGGGCACGCTCAGGGTACCTTCCAGCGTGCCGTCGGCTGTCTTGTTCACTTGCAGGAACACCTTGAGGGAACTGGCAATGGTGCCTTGCCAATAACCGGTGGCGTCTTCGGCATGGGCAAAGCCGACCGTCATCACGGTGGCAGCAGTCAGGCACAGCAGGGTCGATTTCATCGCGTCTTCTCATGAAGTGGGGAAGATGCAAGATTAATGCTTGTGGACGCCATGCGACAGAAAAAAAGGATGAACCCGGTTTTCGATGACATGAACACACATTGACATGCCTGAACCTTACGTTGGCAAAGCTGCGAACCAGGCGGCGTACGGCGTGTTGGCGACCATCTTGCGATTCATGTCGGTGGCGCCATCGGTCCACCAGACCGGCCCGCGCTCGCCCAACGCCTGCTTGGCCGCATCGACGTCGGCGCGTGCAGCACGTTCCGCAGTCGCATCGCCGGCCTTTTTAGCCATGCCCACCTGGCGCCGCGCCAGCATCAACGCATTCACCAGTTGCTGGCGCTGCTCGGGCGGAAGATCGGGATTGCTGGTGCGCCACAGACGCCCCTTGACGACAAAGTAGCGGCCGTCAAGTGTGGTGGGATATTTCGGGGAGGAGGGCATCTGACAAGGATACAAAAAATCCCGCCGCAGCGGGATTGTCGTATCGTGCGGCAGGCGTTATTTCCAGCTGTCTTTGAGTGTCGTCACGCGGTTGAAGATCGGCGTGCCCGGCGTCGAATCGACGCGGTCGGCGACGAAATAACCGTGGCGCTCGAACTGGAAGCGCTGGTCGGCGACAGCGTCCTTGAGGCCGGGCTCGAGGTAAGCGCGGACCGTTTCCAGCGCGTTTGGATTCAGGTCCTGCTTGAAATCCTTACCGCCCGCATCCGGATTGGCGTCGATGAACAGACGGTCATAAAGACGCACTTCGGCTTCGAGGGCATGGGCCGCGCTGACCCAGGTAATTGTTCCCTTGACCTTGTAATTGTCGGCGCCCGGCGTGCCTGATTTCGAATCCTCGAAATAGTTCACATGGACGGCGATCACGTTGCCATCGGCATCCTTGTCGAAGCCGGTGCACTCGGCAATGAAGCCGTATTTCAGGCGCACGCGCGCACCCGGTTTGTCTGCGGTCGGTGGCGTGAAGCGGAAATAACCTTTCACCGGCGTTTCCATGAAATCTTCCTGCTCGATCCACAGTTCTTTGCTGAACGGGAACGAACGGGTGCCCATTTCCGGATGGTGCGGGTGCACCGGCGCGCTGCAGTCGACTGTTTCGCCTGCCGGGAAATTGTCGACGATCAGTTTTAACGGGCGCAGCACGGCAATCGCGCGCGGAGCTTTCGGGTCGAGGTCGTCACGCAGCGCGCCTTCGAGCGTGCTCATGTCGATCCAGCCATCGGCCTTCGACACACCGATGCGCTCGCAGAACAATTGAATCGATTCCGGCGTGTAGCCGCGGCGACGCAGACCCACCAGCGTCGGCATGCGTGGATCGTCCCAGCCAGAGACGATTTTTTCGTCCACCAGTTGACGCAGTTTGCGCTTGCTCATAACGAGGTACGTCAGGTTCAGGCGCGAAAATTCATACTGGCGCGGCACCGGCTGCGTGAAGAAGCCGGCAGCCGACAGGGTTTCCAGCAGCCAGTCGTAGAACGGCCGGTGGTCTGCAAATTCCAGCGTGCACAGCGAATGCGTGATGCTTTCCAGCGCGTCCGAAATCGGGTGCGTGTAGTCGTACATCGGGTAGATGCACCAGGCGTCGCCTGTGCGGTGGTGGTGCGCATGGCGGATCCGGTAAATGGCCGGGTCGCGCAGGTTCATGTTCGGCGCGGCCATCGCGTCGTCGGACATTTTGACGCGCACGATGTGCTCGCCATCCTTGTATTTGCCGGCGCGCATGTCGCGGAAAATCTGCAGCGATTCGTCCGCCGGGCGGTTGCGGAACGGCGAATTGGTGCCGGGCGTGCCGAAATTGCCGCGGTTTTTTGCCATGTCCTCGGCGCTCTGGCTGTCGACGTAAGCGAGGCCGGCGGTAATCAGGTATTCGGCCATCTGGTACAGCTGCTCGAAGTAATCGCTGGCGTAGTGCAGGAATTCTTCACCGCCCTGTTCCCAGCTGAAACCCAGCCATTTCACGGTATCCATGATCGTGTCGACGTATTCCTGGTCTTCTTTGGCAGGATTGGTATCGTCGAAACGCAAGTGGCAACGGCCGTTGTAATCACGGGCGATACCAAAGTTGACACAGATCGACTTGGCATGGCCGATATGCAGATAGCCATTCGGCTCCGGCGGAAAACGCGTGATCACCGACGGCATGCCCGGGCGGTCGTGCGTACCGGCCGCGAGGTCGGCGTCGACGATGCCGCGCAAAAAATTGGACGACGGCGCATTCGCCGCCGGTGCCGAAACAGTCTTGTCGTTGCTCATGGAAAGGTGTTTTGTATGAATAAGGTAACAGGCATTTTACCGTACGCCAGCCGGCGCCGTGCCCTCGTCTGCACGCACGCAGTTTCCAGAGAAAGCCGTTCTGGGGGATAATCACCGATTAGGCTTTTTTTTCGTGCATTACCGGAAAGTTCAAATGGAAAATTACTACGCGACACTTGGGGTGGCCCCGAATGCCAGCGATGACGAGATCAAAAAGATCTACCGTTCGCTGGCCATGCGCTACCACCCCGACCGCAACAGCGCCCCGGGCGCCGAAGCGCGCTTCAAGGCCGTCAGCAAGGCGTACGAAATCTTGTCCGATCCCGTGCGCCGTGAAGAATACAACCAGAGCGTGAACCACCGCATTGTGCTTGACGCCGAAGCCGAAGCCTACGAATTGTGGCGCCAGGTGTTCAGCCTGAATGGCGTGGCACTGGCTGCCTGACGCTGGTCGTTGGCGGCAATTTATACCTTTTTAAGTTTTGAACAGGAACTATCCATGACACGAGTACATCCCGAATTTGCCTACCAGTCGCGCGAGCTCGACGGCCAGATCGACGGCATTCTGGGCGATCCACCGAACAAGAAAAACTACAAGATGATGGTCGACGCTCTGGTGTCCGAATATGCGGGCGGCGGCGGCATCGAAGACGTCAACATGATGAGCTTTGCGCTGGTCGACCGCATCTCGTTCACCGATCCGAAAGGCTTGCTGGCGGCCGCGGCCGAGTACGAAAGCGACGATCCGTCCGCCGTGTTTGGCATGGCCACCTGCGACGCGGAAGGCGCGGCCATGTACGCGGCCATTACCGACCAGCATCCGGCACTGGCACGCCAGGCCATCATCACCGCGTTCCTGTTCAAGAACCAGCGCAAGTGGACCGACGACGACCAGTCGCTCGAACAATTGTCGGCCAACGACGACGGCGAGCAGGACTACGATGAAGACTCGCACGACAGTGAAGGCGGCGCCACCGACGACTTCGCCAATGTGTTCGATCAGGACGGAGATCACCGATGAGCGAAAACAGCAATCTGCCCGCGTTATCGAAGCAAGTAAGCGAACTGGTACTGGCTGGCTCGCTGGCGCACGCCGAAGAAGCGTTTTCGCAGGCAGCCGAGACGCACGGCGACCTCGCCGTGGCCGAAGTGCTGAGCACGCTGGCGCCGCAAGTGACCGCGCTGCACCTGGCCGGTTTCGACGGTGGCAAAACGTCGCTGGCAACCTTGCTGGTGCCGCCAAAAGCGTGGGCCGACAGCCTGGCGTTTTTCGCGGCTGTGTGGTCGGACGACAATATCGAAGACGACCCGGAGCGCCTGGCCGAGTCGCTGTTTTCGCACGTGCATGGCGTCGTGTATTCCACCGACGACCTGGAGCGCCGGCGCGAATTGTTATTTGAAGCAACCGCCACCGACCACGGCGCCACCGTGTTTGCCACGCTGTTTTCGCTGGCGCCAAAAGAGATTCTCGAAGTGGCTGGCGAAATCGTCACCAAGGGCGCATATGTGACCGGACAAACCTCGTCCGACAGCGACATCGTCCCGTTGGCCATCGACCTGGCGCAGGCCAGTGAAGACGGTTGGGACCGCTCCTTGTTCGAGCTGTTTCCCGAGTTCCGCCACAGCGCGGATCTGGCCGATGCCGAATTCACCGACGACCCTGATGAAGAGCAGCCGTTCATGCAGCGCTCCACCAAGGAATTGCTGTACCGCCTGCGCAAACAGGTGCCGTCCACGCGCGGCACGACGTCGAAACGCAGCGGCCGGCGCAGCATTGGCACGGATATTTTCTCGTGACCGCGGCGGTACCGAACATGCTGCCGGCACTGGTCGTCGAGGCCTTGCCGCTGGTCATCCGCGCGCTGCGCAAGCTGCCGCAAATGGGCCAGGACGATGACGCCGAGGTATTGGCCGAAGAACTGGCCGGCATCACCGCGATGGTGGCTGAAAAGTTCACCAACGACCGCACCGCGGAAGGTATCGGCCGCGCCTTGCTGCTGACTGTGGGCGTGGTGTCGCTGGGCCTCGAACAGGTGGCAGCGCAGACTGCGTCCGAAGACGCCGACTTCGACGATCTGTTTCTCGACGATGAAGACGAAGACTTGCCTGAACCTGAGGCCGATCTGCCACCCGATGAAGCCGCGCTCGCCTATCTGATCGAGCATGGCGCCGAGCAGGCGTTCCAGACCGGTTTCCGCCTGGTGCGCGACCTGGCTGCGTTGCCCGAAGATTCGCTGGTCAGTGAATACGACAATGACCCGGTGTATTCGGCGCGCCGGATGAAGGATTTGCTGGTCGATCTGTGCAGCGCCGAGCCGACCGAAAACTGGACCGGCTGGGACCGCTACCGTCAGGAGCTGAAACAACGCAAGGGCGTACAGGCGATCGTCCGCGCGGCCAACTGGCTGCGCCGCCATCACGACAACGGCCCGGTGGTCGATCCCGATCTGAATGCCGAGGGTGTGATTGCCATGGCGATCATTTTTGCTGTCGAGGGAGGCGGGCGGATTGTCGCGCGCGCGGGGCAGAAGGAGTTCGAGCGTTTCGTCAAATCGGTGCGCAAGAACAAGCCCGATTTCGAGGCCGGCTGGGCGCAGTTGCTGGAAAAAATCCCGGCACAGCACCAGGAAGTGATGGCAGATCGCATTGCGACGTACCGGGCCAGTTGCACGGTGCTGCAGAAGATCGGCACGCGGACAGCAATGAAAACCTTGCTGGGCGAGATGGAAAATTACGCAGGCTCGGAGCTGGATGCGGAGTATCCGTAAAGGCGTTCCTCTAACGCTAACCCGCAATCGCCCGCTTTAGCAATCGCACCCATTAGCAATCGCTCGCATTAGCAATCGCTCGCACTAGCAATCGCACGAAAACCCGTCATCCCCGCGCAGGCCGGGACCCATAACTCCTGAAGCGTAGACGCGATCGCTGCTCAACGGTGCTACAGGTCCCCGCCTTCGAGGTTGTTGCAGAACCGTTTGGTGCGCAGTACTTCCGAGGAGCCGTCCGCCAGCTTATTGCGTGACGGTATTCGTATTCCAGACCTGGAAGCGGTTCTCGGTGCGGCAAATCGTCACCCATTGGT
>JALYUM010000121.1 GCA_030853745.1 Pseudomonadota bacterium
CATGGCGGGGAAGGTGCTGCCCCACACCAGCGTGACGACAAGCAGGGCAAGGATGCCGCGAAACTGGGTAGTCATGAATACTCTCTGGCAAAATAATTATCCGAGCGATCATACCGGATGTGATCCCTCGGGTTGCGTAGTTTTCCGCTTTAAAAATCGTCCGGCTCTGCCAGTGATTTTTGCATGTGCAGTTCCAGACAAAAGTAGGGTGGCACTTTTGTTTGATGGCAGGGTTCCACTTTTGTTTGATTTTCAGCGGCTATAATCTTGCTAACTGGCGCTGCGCCAAATATTTTAATTATCAAGGAACTATTTTGAAAACCACCGTTCTCGACGGTTTCACCCCGGCCCAATTCGACAAGCACATCATCGGTAACCTGCTGCTGGACGTTGCATCGGTCGATGAAGTGCGCAAAGAAAAAATGCTGATCGGCGTACGCAACGAAGACGGCGATATCTACCGCCTGATCGGCGCCACCAAGGTCAACAGTTTCATGAACGCGGTCGAAGAACTGGGCGAACTGGGCCTGGTGGACGAGCTGCAAAATACGGAAGAGCCGAAAGATGGCTACGACGCGATTTTCATTGAAGCGTAATTGACTGTCTGAGGGGGAAAGCACCATGGACCGACTCGACGCAATGAAGAGCATCGCCGCGCAAGCCATGCGCGGTGACATCAGCTTTCCCACCAATGTCGACGCGACACTGAAACTGCAGCAAGCACTGGCCGATCCCGACTGCCACATCGAAGCCGCTGCGCGCATGGTGCAGAACGAACCGCTGCTGGCTGCGCGCACGGTCGCGATTGCCAACTCGGCCGCGTACAACCGTAGCGGCAACGAAATCACCAACGTGAAGGCGGCCGTCCAGCGCCTCGGCTTTCGCACGCTGGGTGCGCTGGCGGCGTCCGTCATCGTGCGCCAGCTCGGCAGCCAGATTGCCGATCCGGCGCTGCGCCGCCAGGCCGACCAGCTGTGGCTGCACTCGGCCCATGTGGCGGCACTGGCACAAATCATTGCCAAGCGCGTCAGCAAGGTCGATTCCGAGACCGCGCTGTTTGCCGGCATCGTCCACCAGGTTGGCGGCTTTTATCTGCTGTCGCGCGCGCACGAGTTTCCGGGTTTGCTCGACGATGGCGCCGACGAATGGCTGGAGCACGGCGAAGTGGCCATCGGCCGCGGCGTGCTGCGCCGCCTGGGCGTGCCGAAAGCGGTGATGGAGTCTATCGAAGCGTTATGGATCGGCATGCGCGCCCTGCCGCCCGAAAATCTCGGCGACACGCTGATTCTGGCCAGCGACTTGACCACTACCCCATCGCCGCTGCAGCGCCACGCCGGTGCCTCCGGCCTGCAATCGGCCGCCAGCATCGACTTTACGGTGGGCGAAGGCACGCTCGCTGCGATTCTGGCCGAGTCGGCTGCGGAAATTGCCAGCCTGTCGGCGGCATTGTCTTAAAAAAAGCGCAAAAAAAGCCCGCTGGTAAAAGCGGGCTGAAGTCCAAAACTAGGGATGTCCTGAAAGAGACAATGCCACTATAACCATCCGGCCGCCAGCGTTGTGTGCGCCATTTCACGCTGGATGCAAGTTCATTAAAAAAGCCGCCGCGGTCTGCACCGGGCGGCTTTTTAACGTGCGTTGCGGGAATTACACCACCGCACCATCCGTCTCGTCTTTTTCCTTGACCGGCTTGATCAGGTCTTCGCGTTTCACGCCCAGCCACATGGCGATGGCGGCAGCGACGAACACCGACGAATAGATACCAAACAGAATACCGATAGTCAGCGCCAGCGCAAAGTGGTGCAGCGTCTGGCCGCCGAAAAAGAACATCGACAGCACCATCATCTCGGTACAACCGTGGGTGATGATGGTGCGCGAAATGGTGCTGGTAATGGCGTTGTCGATCACTTCGGTCACCGACATCTTGCGCTGCTTGCGGAAGTTTTCGCGGATCCGGTCGAAAATGACGACCGACTCATTGACCGAATAGCCCAGCACCGCAAGGATTGCCGCCAGCACCGTCAGCGAGAATTCCCATTCGAAGTAGGCGAAGAAACCCAGGATGATCACCACGTCGTGCAGGTTGGCGATAATCGCGGCTACCGCGTATTTCCATTCGAAGCGGATGGCCAGGTAAATCATTACGCCGACAATCACCATGATCAGCGCGTTCAGGCCGTTTTGCGCCAGTTCGTCACCGACCGACGGACCGACGAATTCCACCCGCTGCTGGCTGACCGCTTCCACGTTCGCGGCCGTGTAGCAACCTTGCTTGCTGACGGTTTCACCCTTCGCCGTGGTCGACTGCACCATGCGCGTGGTGCCGCCGTCCGCTGCGCACACCGCGTTGAAAACCGTGGTCGAGCTGTTGGCAGCGGCCTGGCCTTTCAGGATCGGTAGCTTCAGCATGACATCCTGGGCGGTGCCGAAACTGGACACTTCAGGCTGCTCGTAACCGATTTTTTCCAGCGTGCGGCGAATCTTTTCCTGGTCGGCAGCATGCGGGTAGCGCAGCTCCATGACAGTGCCGCCGGTAAATTCCACCGAGAAGTGCAAGTGCTTCGTCACCAGGAAAAATACCGCTGCGAAGAATGTCAGCGCCGAAATCACGTTGAAAATCAACGCATGGCGCATGAACGGGATGTCCCGCTTGATTTTGAAAAATTCCATGTTTTATCCGGGTCGATTAACTGTGTTTCTTAACTGCTGGCAAGCCAGGCGTCCAGACCGTACCGATGGAGATCTTGCCCAGCTTTTTCTTGCGGCCGTACCAGAGATTGACGACACCGCGCGACACGAACACTGCCGAGAACATCGAGGTCAGAATACCCAGGCAGTGCACCACGGCAAAACCGCGCACAGCGCCCGAACCGAACACCAGCAGTGCCAGACCGACGATCAAGGTGGTCACGTTGGAGTCGAGAATGGTGGCCCAGGCACGATTGAAACCTTCGGCAATCGCCTGCTGCGGTGTGGCGCCATTGCGCAATTCTTCACGGATGCGCTCGTTAATCAGCACGTTGGCGTCGATGGCCATACCCAGCGCCAGCGCGATAGCGGCAATACCTGGCAGCGTCAGCGTTGCCTGCATCATCGACAGCAAGGCCAGCAGGAACAGCAGGTTGGCGGCCAGAGCAATGACGCTGAAGACACCAAACAGCTGGTAGTAGATGATCATGAAGATGGCGATGGCGATGAAGCCGTAGACGGTCGAGAACAGGCCGCGCGCGATGTTTTCGGCGCCCAGTTGCGGGCCGACCACGCGCTCTTCGACAAACTCCATCGGGGCCGACAAAGCACCCGAACGCAGCAGCAGTGCCAGCTCGGCAGCGTTTTGCGCGTTGCCCATGCCGGTAATTTGGAAGGTGGAACCGAGTTCGCTCTGGATGGTCGGCGCCGACAGCACGTTGTACTTGCCTTTTTCTTTCAGCAAAATTGCCATGCGCTTGCCGACGTTGTCACGCGTGGCTTCACGGATACGACGACCGCCATCGCCATTCAGGTCGATGGACACTGCCGCTTGCTGGTTCTGGTCGAAGCTCGCTGTTGCGCGGGAAATGTAATCGCCCGTCAAGATCACGTCTTTCGACAGCACCACCGGTGCGCCGCGGCCTTCGGTAAACAATTCTGAACTGAGTGGAATGGCGGCTGTGGTTTCAGTGCCGGGCACAACACTGTTATCGACCAGGCGCAGTTCCAGCGTGGCGGTGCGGCCAATAATGTCTTTTGCACGGGCCACGTCCTGCACGCCAGGCAGCTGGATAACGATGCGGTCTGCGCCCTGCTGCTGGATGACCGGCTCGGTGACGCCAAGCTCGTTGATGCGCTTCGACAGCGTCAGGATGTTCTGCTTGACGCCTTCATCGATCGTGGTTTTCAACGCCGCCGGTTTCAGTGTCACGGCCAGCAACGCGTCAGTGCCATCGGCGCTTTCGGCAAACTGGAGTTCGGACGATTTGCTGCTCAGCAGTTGCTCGGCCTTGGCACGGCTCGCCTCATCGAAGAACTTGATGTGCACCGTGTTGCCGATGCGCTCCATGCCGCCACGACGGATATTTGCTTCACGCAATTGGCTGCGGGCAGCGGACTCCACGCCTTTCATGCGTGTTTCCATGACGGCCTTGGCATCGACCTGCATCAGGAAGTGCACACCACCGCGCAAGTCGAGGCCCAGGTTCATCGGCAAGGCGCCAACTTTCTGCATCCAGGCCGGCGTATTCTTGACCAGGTTGACCGTAACGATATAGTCGGGGTCGGCCGGATCGCGGTTCAAATCGCGTTCCAGCGCCAGCTTGGCCTTGAACTGCGCATCGGTGGTGGCGAAACGCGCACGCACCGAACTGGTATTGCCGGAGCCCTCGAGCGCTATCTGCGAACTTGGGACGCCAGCCCGTTTCAACGCTTCCGCGACGCGGGTCGTGGTGTCGCTGTTGACTTGCATGGTGGCTTTACCGGTCGTCACCTGCAAGGCAGGCGATTCGCCGAAGTAATTGGGCGCCGTGTACAGCGCGCCCAGCAACAGCGCGACGGCGATCAGTATGTATTTCCAGACGGGATAGCGATTCATAGGTTTCCAGCAAAGGTTGCAGCAGTCGGTATCGAACGATTACAAAGCCTTGACAGTGCCTTTTGGCAGCAAGGTCGTAATCGCGCTTTTTTGCACGACCATCGAACCGCTGGCCACTTCGATGGTCACGTAGCCATCCTTGACGCTGGTGACGGTGCCGAGCACGCCACCGGACGTGATGACTTCATCGCCCTTGCCCAGCGCATCCATCATCGTGCGCTGTTCTTTCTGGCGCTTCTGTTGGGGACGGATCATCAGGAAATACATGACGACGAACATGAGCACCAGTGGCGCAAACGTGGTCAGGCTGCCCAGCATGCCAGCATCGGTGGTGGTGGCGGCGGTTTGCGCATAAGCGTTGGAAATGAACACGGTGACTCCGATTATGAGATTAAAAAATTAGCGCTGTATTCTAGCATTGGCAAAGCAGCCAAAGTGCTAAATACCCCGCGCACGGCCGGCGTTGAAACTGCGCCGGAAAGCGTCGAACCCATCAGCATCGATGGCGTCGCGCATTTCCTGCATCAGATTCAGGTAGTAATGCAGGTTGTGGATGGTGTTCAGGCGTGCACCCAAAATTTCCTTGGAACGATGCAAATGGTGCAAGTAAGCGCGCGAGAAAGTTTTGCAGGTATAGCAAGTGCAGGATTCGTCCAGCGGCGCCGGGTCGTCCTTGTAGCGCGCATTCTTGATTTTCACGTCGCCGAAGCGCGTGAACAGCCAGCCATTGCGGGCGTTTCGGGTAGGCATCACGCAATCGAACATGTCGATGCCATTTGCCACGCCAGCCACCAGGTCTTCCGGCGTGCCGACGCCCATTAAATAGTGCGGCTTGTGGGCGGGGAGGCGCGGGCCGACGTGGGCCAGCATGCGCATCATGTCTTCCTTCGGCTCGCCAACCGACAGGCCGCCAATGGCCACGCCCGGAAAATCGATGTTTTCCAGGCCGGCCAGCGATTCATCGCGCAGGTGCTCGTACATGCCGCCCTGGACGATGCCGAACAGTGCGTTCGGATTTTCGCCGCTGTTGAATTCATTCATCGAGCGCTGGGCCCAGCGCAACGACATGCGCATCGATTTCGCCGCTTCCTCAGCGGTGGCCGGGCGGCCGTCGATTTCGTATGGCGTGCATTCGTCGAACTGCATGACGATGTCGGAGTTCAGCGCCTTTTGGATCTGCATCGAGATTTCCGGCGACAGGAACAATTTGCTGCCATCGATCGGCGACGAAAACTTCACGCCCTCTTCCGTGATCTTGCGCATCGCGCCCAGCGAAAACACCTGGAAGCCGCCGGAGTCGGTGAGAATCGGCTTGTCCCAGCCCATGAACTGGTGCAGACCGCCAAACTTGTTGAACACTTCGGTGCCCGGGCGTAGCCACAAGTGAAAAGTGTTGCCGAGGATGATTTGCGAGCCGACTTCTTTCAGTTCCGGCGGCGACATCGCTTTCACGGAGCCATAGGTGCCAACCGGCATGAAGATCGGCGTTTCGATGGTGCCGTGGTTGACGGTCAGACGGCCGCGGCGCGCGTGCGACAGGCCGCTGGTATCGGTTTTGAGCAGGGTAAATTCGAGCATGTGTTTACTTTGAAGTAGTAGTCAGCAGCATGGCGTCGCCATAGCTGAAGAAGCGGTATTCATTGGCGATCGCGTGCGCGTAGGCCGCGCGGATGGCGTCGTAACCGGCAAAGGCCGACACCAGCATCAGCAGGGTCGATTTCGGCAGGTGGAAATTGGTGATCAGGCGCGTGACGGTTTTAAAGGTGTAGCCGGGCGTAATAAACAGCTTGGTGTCGGCGCTGCCGGCGACAAGCTCCCCTGACTGCGAGGCCGATTCCAGCGCGCGCAGGCTGGTGGTGCCCACGGCAATCACGTCGCGCCCATGTTTTTTTGCCAGGCGTACCGCGTCGACGGTTTCCTGCGGCACCGTGTACCACTCGGTGTGCATATTGTGTTCAGTGAGATTTTCGACGCGCACCGGCTGGAACGTGCCGGCGCCGACGTGCAGCGTGACGTACGCGATGTGCACGCCCTTTGCCACCAGCTGGTCGAGCAGCGGCTGGTCGAAATGCAGGCCCGCCGTGGGCGCTGCCACGGCGCCCGGCTCTTTCGAATAGACCGTCTGGTAGCGCTGCTCGTCGAAATCGTCGGCCGTGTGTTCGATGTACGGCGGCAGCGGCAGGCGGCCGTGCGCTTCGATCAGGTCGAACACATCGCCCTCGAAATGCAAGGTGAAAAATTCGCCGGCGCGCTCGCCGGTGGTAACGTCGAACGCATTGGCCAGGCGGATGCGGTTGCCCGGTTTTGGCGATTTGGAAGCGCGTACCTGGGCCAGCACGGTGCGGCTGTCCAGTACGCGCTCGACCAGCACTTCTACTTGGCCACCGCTTTCCTTGACACCGAAAAAGCGCGCTTTCAATACGCGCGTATTGTTCATGACCAGCAGGTCGCCGGCCTGGCACTGGTCGACAATGTCGGCGAAATGGCGGTCGGTGATGCTGGCGCCATCGAGGTGCAGCAGGCGCGAGGCGCTGCGGTCGGGCAGCGGCAACTGGGCGATACGTTCGGGCGGGAGGTAAAAATCGAAATCGGAGAGCGAATACATTACAGGTCAGTCTAGTGAGTTGAGCGCGCCCGCTTTACAATATGGGCCGTAGCACGCGGGGCAACCCTCTATTCTAAGCCAGTGCTGCCCCATATGCCTCCATCGACCCAAAAACAAGCGCCAAAAACCAACGACGTCAAGCTGGCCAAGCTCGGGCTGCGCACCGACATGGACCTGGTGTTGCACCTGCCCATGCGCTACGAAGACGAGACGCAGATCGTGTCGATTCGCGAAGCGTGCCTGCGCGGTGGCCATGTCTCGCAAGTCGAAGGCGTCGTCACCAAGAACGAAATCACGTTCAAACCACGCAAGCAGTTGCTGGTAACGATCGCCGACGCCACCGGCGAAATGAACCTGCGCTTCATGAATTATTACGGCAGCCAGGTGCGCCAGCTGGCCGAAGGCGTGCGGGTGCGGGCGCGCGCGGAGCTGAAACACGGCTTTTTTGGCGCGGAGATGGTGCACCCGGCCTATAAAGTCGTCAACGAAGGCGCTCCGTTAGCAAGCAGCCTGACGCCGGTGTATCCGTCCGGCGTGGGGCTGTCCCAGACCATTTTGCGGCGCGAGATTGCCGCTGCGATGAAACGCATCGACTGGCACGACACGCTGCCGCCATCCATGCGCGCGCAGCTGAATCTGGTCGACTTCGAGCCGGCCGTGCGCCTGCTGCACTATCCGCCGCAGGACATCGACGAAGGCGCGCTGATGGACCGGTCGCATCCGGCGTGGACGCGCATGAAATTCGATGAACTGCTGGCGCAGCAGTTGTCGCTGAAACGCGCCCAGCGTGCCCGCCGCGCGAAAGGCGCCCCGCTGCTGAAAGCCATCGGTACGCTGTCCGAAGCGTTTCTGGAGATCCTGCCATTTAAACTGACCGGCGCGCAGGCGCGAGTTTTACAGGAGATCCGCGCGGATTTGCGCAACCCATATCCGATGCAGCGCCTGCTGCAAGGCGACGTTGGCAGCGGCAAGACGATTGTCGCGGCGCTCGCTGCCGCGCAGGCGATCGACAGCGGTTACCAGGCCGCGCTGATGGCGCCGACCGAAATCCTGGCTGACCAGCATTTCCGCAAGATCGCCGGCTGGCTCGAACCACTCGGCGTGAAAGTCGCGTGGCTGACCGGCAGTCTGAAGAAGAAGGCCAAGGTGGCGGCGACGGCGATGGTCGAATCCGGGGAGGCGCAACTCGTCATCGGCACGCACGCGCTGATCCAGGACAGCGTGAATTTTGCCAAACTTGGCCTGGTTATCGTCGACGAGCAGCACCGCTTCGGCGTGGGCCAGCGCCTTACCTTGCGCAACAAGGGCAGCAATGGCAAGACGCCGCACCAGCTGATGATGTCGGCCACGCCAATCCCGCGCACGCTGGCGATGACGTATTACGCCGACCTGGAAGTATCGGTGATCGATGAACTGCCGCCCGGCCGCAGCCCGATTGTCACGCGCGCGATCGACCAGAACCGGCGCGATGAAGTCATCGAACGCGTGCACGCGGCGGCGCTCGAAGGCCGCCAGGTGTACTGGGTGTGCCCGCTGATCGAGGAATCAGAAGCGCTGCAGCTGCAAACTGCCACCGACACCCATGCCACGCTGGCCGAAGCGCTGCCCGATCTGCAGATCGGGCTGGTGCACGGACGTCTCAAGGCTGCGGAAAAACAGGAGGTGATGGACGCGTTCACGGCGAACGAGGTGCAGGTGCTGGTGGCCACCACCGTCATCGAAGTGGGGGTGGACGTGCCGAATGCGTCGCTGATGGTGATCGAACACGCCGAACGATTTGGCCTGTCGCAGCTGCACCAGTTGCGCGGCCGCGTGGGGCGTGGCTCGGCGGCCAGCGTGTGTTTGCTGCTGTACCAAAGCCCGCTGGGCGGCATCGCCAAACAGCGACTCATGACGATGCGCGAAACCACCGACGGCTTTGAAATTGCGCGGCGCGACCTGGAAATTCGCGGTCCCGGCGAATTTCTGGGCGCACGCCAGTCCGGGGACGCGATGCTGCGGTTTGCCGATCTGGAAACCGATGGCTGGCTGGTCGACCAGGCGCGCGATGTGGCGCATGCGCTGCTGGAAAACCCTCACGCGGCGAACAGCGCCATCGTCGAGGCGCACCTGGCGCGCTGGTTGGGCGGCAAGGAAGAATTTTTGAAGGTGTAGTAGCAGCAGGCGGCATGCTGGCGCATGACCTCTGCCAGGCCCCTCGCAAGGTCGCGCCCGACGCCGCGCGCTGGATTGTGGCGGCGAATTATCAGACGTGGAGTTGTCTGGCTTACTGCGGCGCGAGTGGGACGCAGGCAGAATCGTCCGGCCCTGGCACCGCCATTAAATTACCGCGCAAAGTGCGCAGTACCAGCTGGCCGCAGCGTTCGCCGATCACCTGGGCCCGCTCCATACGCTCGACGCTGCCCTCGGGATAGCGCACGGTGCGAAATGGCCCGGTGCTGGCCACGGCTGGCAAATCGTTCAAGGCAATTTCGATCGACTGCGCCAGCAGCTGCGCGCTGATCCGCCGGAGCAAGGCGGCATCGTGCGCGAACCAGACAGCGGCGTTGGTATCGCTGGCCTGCACTGGCGAAATCACCCGGATTACGCGTTCATCCGGACGCGTTGCGCCATGCGGCAGCACCGCGATGGCGTTATCGAGAATGAGCGCGCGCTGATCTGGCGTCATGTAAAACGCCGGCATGCTGTCGACCAGCGTTTCGCCAGGTTGGGCACTGGCACCGGCCGGCGCCGCGCGCTTGCCGCCACTTGCCTTGAGTTGCGCCAGCGATGCTTTCACCAGTTCATGTTGCTTGTAACTGGCCAGCGTCGCCTGGAATGGCTGCAGCATGGCGTCGGCCTGCACCCGCAGGCGCTCGGTTTCACTGTTGCGCACCACCCCGTTGATAGCGGCGTGCGTTGCCAGTGCCGCGACTGCCGCCGCCAGACCGGGCATCGGATACAGCATGGTCTGGGCGCCGCCGCCGGCCTGATCGAAATTTGCCATCCCATGCAAGCTGATGGGCGCATCGCTCGGCGCACGCAGGCACAGCGGCGCTTGCGCAAACGTGTACGGGGACGCCAGGGCAAATGCCGCAGCAGCGCAGATCTGGCGCAGTCGTCGCATGACCGGCCCCGGTTATTTGATCAGCGGCTTGAGTACTTCGTCACGCGCCAGCTCAATTGACTGATACCAAGCATTGGTCAGGCCCGGAAACTTCGGCGGTTCGTCCCACTTGCCATCGGCGGCGCGCAGCACAATCCACGGCTTGTACCATTCCAGAGAATTGTCGGCCAGGTTGACGATGTAGACCTCGCCGGCCACTTGCGCCTTGGGATCGCTGGTGGGGAAATACGCGGAGTAGGTCCGCGAGAAACCGACCGCGCTCAATTGCACGACCAGCAGCTTGTCGACATGGTATTTCGCTTTCAGACTTGAAAAATCTTTTTTGGAAAATGCGGGGGCACCCTTGGCGGAATCGGGTAGGGTTTTCAGGTCGAACGACGGCACCATCGTTACTGTGGCGCCACGCTTGCGTAACGCATCGGCAAGCTGCACGTCCAGCTTGGCCAGCTCATCGACTGGCAGGGATTTGGCATGTTTCGTCAAATCGGCATTCGCCATCGAAGCAGCTGCAATACACAGCAGGCAACTGGCACCTGGGAAAGCAGTATCGACTACCGGAATGGTCGTCAGCAATACGCCATACGTGGTCCCGGGGGCGCTGAACGCATTGGTCGACATCGACATCGGCGGCTGCGGGGTGGCGCATCCGGCAAGCAGAACCAGACTGGCAAGCAGACTGACAACATGACTTTTCATAAAACAACCTTTTAATTGATATATCGCAAAGATTGTATTATTAAGATTATTCAGACGACAACTTATTTAATGAATTTTAGAAATGTGTTGTTATTTCTACCATTTCTCATTTTCAGACGACACATTAGTCACCCGCCTGCACGCTGCCGATGCCTGACACCGACTTGTTGACCTTGCGCGGATGGCCGTAGTAACTCAGCTCACCCATGCCGTTGACCCTGGCATCGAGTTTGCCGGTAACGTGGACCTGCACCGAGCCGATGCCCTGAAAATTGACATCGGCATCCTGTGCGATCAGTTTGCGCGCATCGACTTCGCCCACGCCCTGCGCCTGCAGATTGAGCTGCTTGACCGCGCCAGATATCGTCATGCTGCCGGCGCCGCGGTAGTTCACCTCGAAGCGGTCGCCCTTGATATCGCGGAGGATGGTTTCGCCGGCGCCTTCCATGCTGAAGCCGCGCAAGGCCGGGACGGTGACGATGACGCGCGGGTCGCCGCTCATTTTGGTGGCACCTATTTCACGCATGTAGATGCGCAGTTCACCGTCGACGACGTCGGTGACGACCATGGCGACAAATTTCGGCGCGCCGCGCACGGTAATGCCCTGCGCTTTGCCGGCCTGGACATCGATGCTGATGGGGCCTTTCAGCTGAATCGACGTAAACGCCGGCGCGCTGCGCGTTTGTTCGTCGGCCAGGGCGGGAATGGACACCAGCGTCGAGGCCAGCGAGAGGACGAGGGCGAAAGCTGCGGTGAGGTGGCGCATGATGGATCCTGGATGTGATGAAAGTGAAGTCATCTTACGAATACCCATCCTGCATTACCGCGCTTTTGCGACAGGCTGCAAAAAGCGCGGCCTGCGCTGCTTTTACTGCGCCCTAAGGCTGGAATGACAGCGTCCGCACCGTCTGGATCGTCGCGCTGAACCCGAACGGCTGCGGCACCATCGTTGGCGGGCAATCCATGCCGGGCGCGGCGCACAAGTCGAACGACATATCGCCCACGCGCAGGCTGAATGCCCTCCCGCCTGGGAGCGTCAATGCCACGCGCACGGGATCGGCGCCGAAGCCTTGCAGGCCGGCGCGCCAGCGTGCATGCGGTTCGGCCAGCAAAACCTGGCCATCGACGGTGGCCGCCAGCACCGGTGCGCCATCGACCGCCAGCGCAATACGGGGTGCTGCGCGCGGTGACGTGATCACCAGCACCAGCTTGCGCAACACACCATCCGACTTGTCCGATGCGACCACGACGACCGGCGCTGCGATCGTTTGCGGCGCGGCGTCCGCCACCCACAGCGGGGCGCTAGTGCTGCCGAACAGGCCCGGTTCTGCGCGGCGAACTGCGCCCGGCAGATGGCTGCGCACCCATGGCGCCGGCGCGGTGTCGCCCGACAGCCAGTAGCTTTTGCCGGCATTCGCATCGGTGGCCAGGAACAGGCTGTAGGGCTGCGGGCGGGCCACATCGAAGCCGCTGGTCAGTGCACCGCCGACCAGACAAGCGATACCTGCCGCCGCTGCGGCCAGCGGGAAGCGCACCCGATCGAGCACTGTCAATGCCGGCAGGGCCAGACCGAGCAGCATGGCGCCCACGAAGGCGGGAACGGCGACAGTCGGCAGCATCAGCGCGGTGGCAATCAGTGCCACCATCGGGACGACCAGCAAACCTGCCGGCAGGAGTGCGAGCGCCTGCGCATATGGCGCGCGGCCTGCCAGCCACGCAATCGACAGGAACACCACTGGCCACACGAACAGGAAACTGGCGCCGGGCAGCAGAACGGCAGTGGCCAGCGCCGCGATGGTCCACCATGCCAGCGCGCCCATGGCTTGCTCGGACACGGTCAGCCAGCGCCGCAGCCACCGTGCCAGCAGCAGGAACAGCGCCGTGGCCAGCAGGGCGAAAGCGGCCAGATACCAGTGCGCGTTGTACGGATCGCCCTGCAGCATCACCTTGTACTGCGGGTGCACCAGCCGCACGCACCACCAGGCGCCCTGGCAGGCAGCAGCGACGATGATCACTTGCAGGATGAACGTCAGCATGGACCAGGCGATGCGTGTGGCGCGCAGGCCGGAGCGCCGGCAGCAGGTCACTGCGGCGGCCGCAAACAACAGTGTCGCTACCAGCGCCAAAGGCAGCGCCCAGCTGCCTGGATAGGACACCGCGCCGAGTACCGGCGCGTCGAAATACACCCGGTCCGGACCGGCCTCCACCACCGGCCCCTGGCTGAATGTGCGCGCCAGCGCCAGCATGGTGTCGCCCTGACGTTGCAAGGTGCCGACCGCAAGCCGGTCGACGCGGTCAAGCGCCGTGTGGTAATCGGTGCTGCCGCCGATCGCGGCAAAATTCAGGCCGCGCAGACCGGCATCGCGAAAAATGCTGAAGTCGGTCCCGTTGGGCATGCGTTTATACACTTCATACATCAGCGAACTGCCCATTGGCGCAGGCGCCGTTTGCAGCCAGCGCTGCACCAGCGGCCCGTTGCCGGCGCTGGTTTCAAACATCAGCACCGGCCCGGCATTGCCGCGGTATTCGAAATTGAGCACGATGCCGGCGGCTTTGGCCAGCGGATGCTGCGCCGTAAAAACGCGCGCGCCCAGCATGCCCAGCTCTTCGCCGTCAGTAATGAGGACCACGATATCGCGCTCCAGCGGCGGTCCGCTACGCAGCGCGCGCAGCGTTTCAAGCAGCGCCGCGACGGACGCGCCGTCGTCGGCGGCGCCCAGACTGGTGGGCGCCGAATCGTAATGCGCCGCCAGCAGCAGCGCCGGACCGGGACCGCGCCCGGGCAGGCGCGCCACGATGTTATGCAGCCGCGCCGCGGCCGAGTGCTGCAGCATGATCCCCACGCCGGTCTGCACGTCGGTTTGCAAACCCAGTGCCTGCAGGCGCGCCAGCAAAAAGGCGCGCACCTCGGCATTCGCTGCGGTGCCTACCGGGTGCGGCACGCGCGCGATCTGGCGCAAATCGACCAGCGCCCGCTCGGCCGAAAAGCTGTCGTTGGATGGCATGCCAGTAGACGCCGTCGGTGTGCGCGAATGGCCGATGCCGAGCACCAGCGTGAGCGTAAGCACGCCGATGACAAACAGCACGGCGGCCCATGGGGATGTGGTTGTTTTTTTCATGTTGCGATCATGGCATGAACGAAGCGCACTGCGGCGACAATCGGGCACCCACACCCATCCACATGAAAACTGTTGCTTTTTCATATTATTTTTGGTCGTCAGCGGCAGGGGGAAGACTCTTTTTCTCCGCAAACAGCTAATCTTGCCAATACCATTATTTTTTCAGGATTTGCCATGCCGTTTCTGGGAGTCGGACTACACGTCATCGTTGCCATCTTTTTCGCCATCCATGCCGTACGTACGGGCCGCGAAATGTATTGGCTGTTCATCCTGTTCGCGTTTCCTCTGCTCGGCAGCATCGTGTATTTCGCCGTGGTGTTTTTGCCCGACAACCGGCTCCGGCAAGGCGCGCGCAAGGCTGGTGCGCTGCTGCAGAAAAGTATCGATCCGGGCCGCGACCTGCGCGCCGCCCAGCAGGCGTTCGACCTGACACCGACGGCGCACAACCAGATGGTGCTGGCAGCAGCCTTCCTCGATGCCGGCAAAATCAATGAAGCAGTGGCGCAGTACGACGCCTGCCTGCAGGGTCCATTTGCAAACGACAGCGAAATCATCCTGGGCGCGGCGCGCGCCAAGCTGGCTGCCGGCCAACCGCAGGCAGCGCTGGCCATGCTCGCACCGCTGCAGACACGTCAGCCAAATTTCCGGCCAGAGCAAATTGGCCTGGTGCTGGCGCGTGCTTACGCTGCGGCCGGCATGCAGGAGCAGGCGGGCGCGCTGTTTGACGCAATGGTGGAGCGTTTCGGCAGCCTCGAATCGCGTGCCGAACTATTCATCTGGGCTGTCGCCAATGGCAGGATCGACGCAGCCCGGCGCCAGGCCACCGAGCTCGCGCACGCGCGCAAGCACATGGCCAAACACACGCGCGCGCTGAACGCCGATTTGTTCAGGCGGGTCGATGCAGCCAGCGCGCAGCTGGCCCGCGGTCAGGTTGAGAAAGCGTCGTCGGCACCGTAACGCAAGCCGATCTGGGCGCGGATGTCGTCCATGACGCCCATCAGCGCCAACGTTTCATCATGCGTCATCAACGGACTTTCGATCAACCCGGCATGCAGGCAGCGCTGCGCTTCGATCGCTTCGTGCACATAGCCGTTGCCGAGAAACGGCGTGGCGATCGTGCGCGCTGTGCCATCGGCCGGCGTCACCGTGATCGACTGCGCGTGATGAAAGCGCGTATTCATGCGGATGAAGCCGCCCGTTCCGGACACGGTGAGTTCCACCGGCGTGTCCGCCACCAGCGAACACGCGCAGCTGGAAATGCCGCCACCGGCATGGTGCAGGATGAAGCCGGTATGCACATCGACGCCGGTCGGCCCCATCTCGGCTTGCGCCGTGACCGATGCGACAGGCCCCATGATTGCGGCCGCGATCGACAGCGGATAAATCCCCAGATCGAGCAGCGCGCCGCCGCCCAGTGCGCGGTCGAACAGGCGATGTTTTGCATCGAAGGTGGCCACAAAGCCAAAATCTGCCGTGACCTGGCTGATTGCCCCGATTTCCCCGCTGGCAATGATGCGTTTCACTTCGGCCAGCGCCGGCTGGAAGCGCGTCCACATGGCCTCCATCAGGAACAGGTTTTTTGCACGTGCCAGCGCGACCACCTGTTCGGCTTCGGCACGGTTCATGGTGAACGGTTTTTCGCACAGCACGCCTTTGCCGGCGTTCAGCACCAGCGTGGCATTGGCCGCGTGTTCGGTGTGCGGCGTGGCGATGTAGACCACATCGATATCGGCCGCATCGGCCAGCGCCTGGTAACTAGCGTACGCTGTTTCAACGCCCTGCTCGCGGGCGAAATTGTCGGCGCTGTCCTGCGTGCGCGAGGCCACACCGGCCAGCACCGCGCCAGGTGTTTCACGCAGTGCTGCGGCGAAGGCTCTGGCGATTTTGCCGGTACCGATGATGCCCCAACGTGTGGTCGTTTCCATGTCACTCCTTTGGTAGTCGTTTCGGTCGGAAGACAGCGGTGTTGGCATAAAACGCCGCGTCCTGTTGCGGCCACCAGCCCGGCACGCCGAGTACCTGCAGCGGCGTAAAACTGGCAGTGGTGAGCGGTTCGGTGGCCAGCATGGCGGCGACATGTTCATCGATCCATGCCAGCTTTTCCCCGACCGCGCAGGTAAAAAATGCCGCGTCCACGTAGATAATACGCGTGTGCGCCGTCATCGCCAGGCGCGGCGCCACCAGCTTCTCCATCAGCGCGTGCCCGAACAGCCAGACTTCGGCACTGCGGCCAAACATCGCGCGCCGTTCGGACAAGGCCTGGTGCCAGCGGTGCGCCTGCAAATCGGCGGCCAATGCCCTGCCCTCGTCATTGTCGACGACCACCAGCAGCGCCGCGTTTTCGTCAAAAATAGTGGCGCCGTCGCGCGCGGCGCCGCGCGATTTACCCACGCCAGCCACCGCAATCTGCGCCGCCTGCAGCGCATTCAACTGCCGTTTGATCAGCGGGAATGTCTGCCACACCAGGCCATTGAAATAGTCGTGCAGATTGTCGCGCGTGGGAACCTGGCCGGTGGCGCCGATGAATTCTTCGTACGCGCGGCCGTCCGGCAGCATGGATTGCGGCACGAACCGCAGCGGCTGGCCGCTGGCGTTGGCCAAGCCTGCAATGCCTTCATTGAAGGCGTCGATAAAGCCGTCATCGTGCGGCGGCAAGCGCGCATACGCTGGCCGCACCGCGTCGTACCACGGTTGCAGCCAGTCGATGGGCGGCAGGCTCACTGGCTTACAGCATTTTCCAGCGGATTTGCTGGCCACCGTTGAGCGGCACCAGCTGGGTGTCGCCCATCGGCACCGTGGCCGGCAAGGTCCAGCTTTCGCGCTTCAGGGTGATGGTGCCGGTGTTGACCGGCAGGTTGTAGAACGCCGGGCCATTCAGGCTGGCAAACGCCTCAAGCTGGTCGAGCGCGCCGGCCTGTTCGAACGCTTCGGCGTACATCTCCATGGCGTGCAGGGCCGTGTAGCAGCCGGCGCAGCCGCAGGCGGTTTCTTTGGCGCCGATGGCGTGCGGAGCCGAGTCGGTGCCGAGGAAAAAACGCTCGTCGCCACTGGTTGCGGCAGTGACCAGCGCCAGCCGGTGCTCTTCGCGTTTCAGCACCGGCAGGCAGTAATAATGCGGATTGATGCCGCCCTTGAAAATTTCGTTGCGGTTGTAGAGCAGGTGGTGTGCGGTGATGGTGGCGGCAATCGGGCCATCGGCTTCGGCCACGTACTGGGCCGCGTCGCGCGTGGTGATGTGCTCGAACACGATCGGCAGTTCGGGCAGGTCGCGGCGCAGCGGGCGCATGACGCGTTCGATAAAGACAGCCTCGCGGTCGAACAGGTCGATATCGTGGTCGGTGACTTCGCCATGAACCAGCAGCGGCATGCCGACGTCCTGCATCGCTTCCAGCGCCTTGTAGCACTTGTGCAGATCGGTCACGCCGAAGTCGGAGTTGGTGGTGGCGCCGGCCGGATACAGTTTCACGGCGTGGATAAAACCGCTGTCCTGGGCGCGGCGGATTTCGTCCGGATCGGTGTTGTCGGTCAGGTACAGCGTCATCAGCGGCTCGAAGACCATCCCTTGCGGCAGCGCCGCCAGGATGCGGTCGCGGTAGGCCGCGGCCAGCGCAGTGGTGGTGACCGGCGGTTTCAAATTCGGCATGACGATCGCGCGCGCAAACTGGCGCGCGGTGTGCGGCAGGACGCTGGCCAGCGCCGCGCCGTCGCGCAGGTGCAGATGCCAGTCGTCGGGACGGGTGATGGTGATGGAAGATGGAGTATCGATGATGGTGGACATGGCAGCTCTCGGATTGCGCGAGCCGCCATTTTACAGGGAGCGCGCAAACCTGCTGCGCGTTGCACTGGCGGTCTGCGATGCTCGGGACGGTTTTCCAGCTTCCTCGCAGTATTATATTTAGTGCAAAATTCGGGCCAGGAATTCGCGCGCGCGCTCCGACGCCGGCGCATTGAAAAACTGTTCCTGCGGCGTGTCCTCGACAATCCTTCCCTGATCCATGAAGACGATGCGGTCGGCCACCTTGCGCGCAAAGCCCATCTCGTGGGTGACGATCATCATCGTCATGCCGTCCTGGGCCAGGCTGCTCATCACGTCCAGCACTTCGCCAATCATCTCGGGGTCGAGCGCGGACGTTGGCTCGTCGAACAGCATGGCCACCGGGTCCATCGCCAGCGCGCGCGCGATGGCCACGCGTTGCTGCTGGCCGCCGGAGAGCTGGCGCGGGAATTTGTCGGCCTGCGCCAGCAAGCCGACCCGCTCAAGCAGCTGCATGCCGCGGGCATTGGCTTCGTCTGCGCTGCGCTTCAATACTTTTACCTGGGCCAGCGCCAGGTTGGCGCGGATCGACAGGTGCGGAAACAGTTCGAAATTCTGGAACACCATGCCGATGCGCGCGCGCAGGGCCGGCAGGTCGGTCCCCGGATCGTTGACCTGCACGCCATCGACGCGGATGACGCCCTGCTGCACCGGCTCCAGGCCGTTCACGGTTTTAATCAGCGTCGATTTTCCCGAGCCGGAGGGGCCGCACACGACGACGACATCGCCACGTGCGACGGTGGTGCTACAGTTGGACAGTACCTGGAATGGGCCGTACCATTTGCTGACGTTGTCGAGTTCAATCATATTTACACAGGTGACGGAGAGCGCGGGAGGGCAAGCTTGACAGCACCTGCCTCGCCTAGGATACTTCGAAACTTGTCAATCCCATCAGAATCCTCACGGGTGACGTTCGCAGCATTTTGCCCCACCACAGGAACCAACGCATGAATAATCGCAATCGCCTGACCATTTACATCATCGTCGGCCTTGTGCTGGGGATCGTGGTTGGCTACTTCGCCAATACCAACCTGGCCGATCCGAAAGCCTTCGCCGACAAAATGTCGCTGGTGACCACACTGTTTCTGCGTCTGATTAAAATGATCATCGCGCCGCTGGTGTTTGCCACGCTGGTCGTCGGCATTGCCAAGATGGGCGACGCCAAAGAGGTAGGCCGCATCGGTGCCAAGGCGCTGGGCTGGTTCATCATTGCATCCCTGATCTCGCTGACGCTCGGCCTGATCCTGGTGAATATTTTCCGCCCTGGCGACGCTCTGTTCCTGTCCGGCGCGGTGCCACCGATTGGCGCGGCGTCGGGCGTAAAAGGCGCCGACATGTCGATGATGACGTTCATCGTCCACCTGGTGCCTACCTCGATCGTCGACGGCATGGCCAAAAACGAAATCCTGCAGATCGTGATTTTCTCGGTATTTTTCGGCATCGGCGCGGCGGCAGTCGGCGAACGCGCCAACCCGCTGATTGCAGCGATCGATGGCGTCGCCCACGTGATGCTGAAGGTGACCGGCTACGTGATGAGTTTTGCACCGTTCGCCGTGTTCGCGGCCGTCACCGGCATCGTGGCGTCGAGCGGCGTCAAGGTGCTCGGCACCTACGGCGTGTTCATGGGCGAATTCTACATCGGCATCGCGCTGCTGTGGGTGGTGCTGACGCTGATCGGCGGCCTGTTCCTCGGCCCGCGCGTGCTGCGCCTGCTGGCTGAACTGCGCGAACCGACGATCCTGGCGTTTTCCACCGCGTCGTCGGAAGCGGCGTTTCCAAAGACGCTGGAAGGCCTGGAGCGCTTTGGTGTGCGCAATCGCCTGGCCGCGTTCGTGCTGCCGATCGGGTACTCGTTCAACCTCGATGGCTCGATGATGTACTGCACCTTCGCCACCGTGTTCATCGCCCAGGCGTACGGCATCCACATGGACCTGGCCACGCAGATGACGATGATGCTGGTGTTGATGGTGACATCGAAAGGCATCGCCGGCGTACCGCGCGCTTCGCTGGTCGTCATCGCCGCGACGCTCGGCCAGTTCAATATTCCGGAAGCCGGCCTCCTGCTGCTGCTCGGGATCGATCACTTTCTCGACATGGGCCGCTCGGCGACAAACGTCATCGGCAACGGCATCGCCACGGCGGTCGTGGCCAAGTGGGAAGGCGATCTGCAGGACCCGCTGGCGCCATCCGCGGATATCGCAAAAGCGCCGCTGGTCTAAGCCACCGCACGCATTCACATCCAAGGCTTTCCTTTCACCGGAAAGCCTTTTTTTTACCAAGGAAAATCCATGCAACCATCCCGCTTCATCAACCTGTTTTTCGCCATTTTCCTGCTGCTCTCGCTGGGCGCACAAGCGCAAACTGCGAAGCTTCCCAACGTAACCATCCTGGCCACCGGCGGCACCATCGCCGGCACGGGAAGCTCCAGCACCACCACCGTCGGCTACACGGCTGCCACAGTCGGCGTGCAGTCGCTGATCAACGCGGTGCCCGAACTGGCCAAGGTCGCCCACGTCACTGGCGAACAGGTGTTCCAGATCGCCAGCGAAAACATGGGCAATGAGCAGTGGCTGGTACTGGCCAAGCGCGTCAATGTGCTGCTGGCGCAATCGAACGTCGACGGCATCGTCATCACGCACGGCACCCATACGATGGAGGAAACCGCGTACTTCCTGAACCTGGTCGTAAAAAGCCGCAAGCCGGTGGTGCTGGTCGGAGCGATGCGTCCATCGACCGCGCTGTCGGCCGATGGACCGATCAATCTGTACAACGCGGTGCTGCTGGCCGGGTCGCCGGATGCCGTCGGCAAAGGCGTGCTGGTGGCGATGAACGACCAGATCCACAGCGCGCGCGACGTCACCAAAATGAATACCTCGACGCCGGATGCATTCAAAACGCCAGAGCTGGGCATGCTCGGCTACTTCCAGGGCAGCCGCGCGTTCTTTTATCGCCAGCCGATCCGCAAGCACACCGTCGACACCGAATTCGACATCAGTGACCTGAAGACGCTGCCGCAAGTGGATATCGCCTACGGCTATGCCAACGTGGGCCCGGTGGTGGTGGATGCGCTGGTGGCCGCAGGCGCGAAAGGCCTTGTCCACGCGGGCGTGGGCGACGGCTCGCTGGCGGCGAAAGTGCTGCCGTCACTGAAAGGCGCGCGCGCAAAAGGCGTCGTCATCGTGCGTGCAAGCCGTGTGGGACAGGGCATTTTGGCGCGCAATGGCGAAGCCAATGACGATGCACTCGATTTCGTGGTGGCCGATACATTGACCCCGCAGAAAGCGCGCATCCTGCTGATGCTGGCGCTGACGAAAACGCAGGACACGCGCGCCATCCAGCGCATGTTTTACACCTACTGATTACACCAGCGCGTGACCCTGCAAACGGGTCAGGATCGCCAGCGGGCTGGCATCGGGGTGATACTGCTTCGACGGCGCCAGTTGCAGCGTGTGCTCCATCATGAACTGGCCGGACATCGCCGCGTGCGATGCCTGGTCCGAAAACACCACCCAGGTCGACCCCGGCGGAAAGCCGAACGTCACCTGCGGCGCATTCTTCTGATAATCGTCGCTCGACTTCATCGCATCATGCAGCTGCAGCATCAGGTGATCGTATTCGCTGCGCAGCGACTTGGTGATGCCGAGCGCGTGCATGAGCTTTGCCTGCCACTTCACGTACGGTTTCACGCGCGGTAAAAAATGGCGCGCGACGTCTTCGAACGGCTGGCCGACCCGCCACACACGCCGTACGCCCGCCGGGTTCACATTGCTGAACACGCGCAGTAGACGCTGGCCGTGGTTCGGGCGCGACGGGAAGGCATCGACGTGCATGCGCTTGTCGTCGGCGCGCCAGGATTGCACACGGTTTTCCACGACCGACGGCCGATAGCTGATCGCGCCGCGCTCGAGCGCCGCGGTGTAGTTGGGCGCCAGCGTGGCCAGCAAGGCTTCGGCCTGGGTGCGAAAACGTTCCATCATCGCGGCCATCAGCGCCAGCGTGGCGGCGTCCCCTGCGCCACCTTTCAGACGATTGTCCGGGCCAAAACTGATGTTGCGGCTCTTCGGATCGCGCACGTCCGGCGTCAGCAATTTCTTCTCTTCTTCGGTGAACACGAACGGCACGTGCGGCAGGTACAGGACCTTGCCCGCTTCGAGTGCCGCGATCCATTCGGCGTTGCGCGGGCCTTCCGCACCGGGCGGAATTTCAACGATTTGCGATTCCATGATGGTGTCCTTTATTCTTGTTCGAGCGCGACAGGTTCGTCCTGGCGCGCCTGCTGGCGTTGCCACATCTGCGCATACAAGCCGTTCAGCGCCAGCAACGCACTGTGGGTGCCGCGTTCGACGATGCGGCCATGGTCGAGCACAAGAATTTGTTCGGCGTCGGCCACGGTCGACAGGCGGTGCGCAATTACCAGCGTGGTGCGGTTCTTCGCAATCTCTTTCAACTGCTGTTGAATGGCTTGCTCGGCTTTCGAATCGAGCGCCGACGTGGCTTCGTCGAAAATCAGAATGGCCGGATCTTTGAGCAGCGTGCGTGCAATCGCCACACGCTGCTTTTCGCCACCCGACAGTTTCAACCCGCGCTCGCCAACCATGGTGGCATACCCGTCCGGCAGGCTCTCGATGAAATCGTGGATCGAGGCCGCACGCGCGGCAGCAACAACATCGGCATGGCTGGCGCCCGGCTTGCCGTACGCGATGTTGTATTCAATGGTGTCGTTGAACAGCACCGTATCCTGCGGGACGATGCCGATGGCCGCACGCAGTGACTCCTGCGTGACGTGGCGCAGGTCGTGGCCGTCGATGGTGATGGCGCCAGCGTTGACATCGTAAAAACGGAACAGCAGGCGAGAGAGCGTCGATTTGCCCGAACCGCTGTGGCCGACGACGGCGGTGGTGGTGCCGGCGGCTATCGTGAAGTCGACGTCGAACAGGATCTGGCGCTTGGTTTCGTAGCTGAACTCCACGTGCGAGAAATCGACGCGCGCGCCGGCGCTGGTGTCGAGCACCTTGGCGGTCGGGCCGTCGGCCACTTCCTTATTTTGCTCGAGCAGCGCGAACAGGCGCTCCATGTCGGCCAGGCTTTGCTTGATTTCGCGGTAGATCACACCGAGGAAGTTGAGTGGAATGTACAGCTGGATCATGAAGGAGTTGACCAGCACCAGGTCGCCCAGCGTCATGCTACCGTTGATGACGCCAAGGGTGGCGCGCCACAGGATCAGCGTCACCGCAGCGGCGATGATCAGCGACTGACCGCTGTTTAACAAAGACAGCGACGTCTGCGAATGTACGGCGGCGCTTTCGTAACTTTGCAAACCCTGGTCGTAGCGGTTCGCTTCGTAATCCTCGTTGCCGAAGTATTTGACGGTCTCGTAGTTGATCAGCGAATCGATCGCTTTGGTGTTCGCCTTCGAATCGAGGTCGTTCATCGTGCGGCGGAAGTGCGTGCGCCAGTTGGTTACCAACACGGTAAAAATGATGTAGCTGACCAGGGCGACTGCCGTGATCACAGTGAACCAGATATCGTAATGCAGCACCAGGTAACCCAGCACCAGCGTGATCTCGACCAGCGTCGGCAGGATATTGAATAGCGTGTACGAGATCAGCGAACCCACGCCGCGTGTGCCACGTTCGATATCGCGCGTCATGCCGCCGGTCTGGCGGTTCAGGTGAAAACGCAGCGACAGCGCGTGCAGGTGGCGGAACACGCGCAGCGCGATGGTGCGCACCGCCCGCTGGGTCACGCGCGCGAACAAGAATTCGCGCAGTTCGGTGAACAGCGTCGTGGAAAACCGCAGCGCGCCATACGCCACCAGTGCGCCGATCGGCAGCACCAGCATCGCTTGCGGACTGGCCGGATTGATGGTCAGCGCGTCGATCAGTTTTTTCATCACGAGCGGCACGCCGACGTTGGCAAGTTTGGCGCCCACCAGGCAAATCAGCGCTGCAGCGACGCGCCATTTGTAGACCAGCAGGTAGGGAATCAGGGTTTTCAGCGTTTCCCAATCCGTGTGGCGAACGGCGTTCGCTGGCTGCGGAGGGAGAGTGTCATTTTGGCGACGCATGGCAGAGGTCCGGTATTTATGGTTCAATTCGGCTCGATTGTAGCCTTTCATGAGAATTCAAGATGACCACCCCAGAAAACACCGCCGCCGCTCCCCTCCGTCTGCCAGAAGGCAAGATGCCGCAACTGCGGGTCATGCCGGCGCCTTCCGACGCGAACGTCTACGGTGACGTGTTTGGCGGTTACATCATGTCGCAGGTCGATATCGCCGGCTCGCTGCCAGCCACGCGGCGCGCCAACGGCCGTGTCGCCACCATCGCCGTGAACGCCTTCCTCTTCAAGAATCCCGTGTTTGTCGGCGATCTGCTGTCCATCTATGCCGAGATCGTCAAGGTCGGCAATACCTCGATCACCGTGTACGTGGAAGTTTTCGCCGAGCGCAATCGCCTGCAAACCGATGTCGTGAAAGTCACTGAAGCGACGCTGACGTACGTTGCCACTGGCCCGGACCGCAAACCGCGCCAGCTGCCACCGATCGAATCGCTGATCTCGCACAGCTGATGCAGGAAGGCCGGCGCGCTTTTTTATTGACTGCGCTGGCCGGCAGTGCATCTGCGTGCGCCGCCGCGCCTGACGCCTACCCATTCAGCCTCGGTGTCGCTTCCGGCTCACCGTTGCCCGACAGTGTGATTCTGTGGACGCGCATCCTCGCCAATCCACTCGACGCCAACAGCGTGAAACCGATCGCGCTGCCGGTGCGCTGGGAAGTCGCCCATGATGAAGCGTTCCGTCAGGTCGTCGCGCGCGGCAGCGCGGTAGCGGCGCCCGAACTTGCGCACAGCGTGCACGTCGATGTGCGCGGCCTGGCGCCTGGCCGCTGGTACTGGTACCGCTTCATGCTGGGCAGCGCCGTCAGCCCGGTTGGCCGTACACGCACCGCGCCGGCGCCCGGCACCCTGCCGGGCATGTTGAAACTCGCCGTCGCATCGTGCCAGCACTGGCAGTTTGGCAGCTACGCGGCGCATCGCCATATTGCCTCCAATAGCCCGGACCTGGTGGCGTTTTTGGGCGATTATATTTATGAGTGGGGCGCGTTCCAGCTCGATCATCCGCCCCGGGCGGTGCGCGCGAACGAATCGTTTACGCTCGAGCACTACCGCGCGCGTTATGCCCAATATAAAAGCGATCCGGACCTGCAGGCGGCGCATCGGGTCGCGCCGTGGATCGTCACGTGGGACGACCATGAGGTGGCCAACGATTATGCGGGAGAGCGCGACGAACGGCTGGCGGCAGATTTTCCGGCACGCCGCGCGGCCGCTTATCAGGCGTTTTATGAACACATGCCGCTGCGCCTGCCGCAAACCCGGATGTACCAGCGCTACGACTGGGGCCAGCTGGCGTGCTTTCACGTGCTGGACGACCGCCAGTACCGATCGTTTGAGGCTTGCTCGCCGCCCGGGCGCGGTGGTTCGGCATCGGTGACACCGCGTGGGTGCGCGGAACTGCGCGACCCGCGCCGCACCATGCTGGGCGCGCAGCAGGAAGCGTGGCTGGAGGATGGATTGAAAAGTGCGAGAGCGCGCTGGAATATCTTTGCCCAGCAAACCCCGATGGCGCAGTCCAGCCAGGTGCCGGTCAAAGGCCCGGACGATGGCCGCTTCTGGACCGATGGCTGGGATGGTTATCCGGCTGCGCGCGCCCGCCTGTTCGATGCGCTGGTCAAAAGCGGCGCCGCCAATCCAGTGATTCTGGCGGGCGATGTGCATACTTTTTATGCCAGCGAACTGCGGGCCAATTATCTGAAACCCGGCGCGCCGCTGGCAGCAGAATTCTGCGGCACGTCGGTGACATCGAGCTCGCGTCCGCAGGCCCGGACCGACCAGATCGTTGGCATGAATCCGCACATCCATTACGGACGTAGCGACAAGCGCGGGTACATGCTGATGGAAATCACGCCGAAGACCATCACGACGCAGATGATGGGACTCGACGATGTGCGCGACGCCAAAACAAACGTGGCCGCACTGGCCACGTTCAGGGTCGCTGCCGGCCGCGCAAAAATCGAACGCACCGGCTAAACGATTTACCCTGTTACTTTTTCGTCGCGCAGCTGGCGCCGCAGAATCTTGCCGACATTGGTCTTCGGCAGCGTGTCGCGGAACTCGATGAAGCGAGGGCGTTTGTAGCCAGTCAGCTCTTCCCGGCACCAGGCCATCATGTCTTCGCCGGAGAGGTTCGGATCCTTGCGCACGATGAACAGCTTGACTGCTTCGCCCGAATTGGCATCCGGTACGCCGACCACGGCGCATTCCAGCACGCCCGGGTGCGCCGCCACCACGCCTTCGACTTCGTTCGGATACACATTGAAGCCGGAGACAATGATCATGTCCTTTTTGCGGTCGACAATGCGGGTGTAGCCGCGTTCATCCATGATGCCGATGTCGCCGGTTTTGAAGAAACCATCCTCGGTCATGGATTGCGCGGTTTCATCGTCGCGCAGCCAGTAGCCGGCCATGACCTGCGGGCCGCGTATGCCAATTTCGCCGGTGCTTCCCAGCGGCAGCGCGATGCCGTCGTCGTCGAAAATACCGATGTCGGTGGACGGCAGCGGCAAGCCGATGGTGCCGGTGAACTCGGTGATATCGCAGCGGTTGGCGGTGGCCACCGGTGACGTCTCGGACAAACCGTAACCTTCGACGATTGGGGTGCCGGTCAGTTTCAGCCACTTGTCGGCGACGGTTTTTTGCACCGCCATGCCGCCGCCGTTACACACCAGGAAACTGGAAAAATCGAGCTTTAAAAATTCGGCGTTGTTCAGCAAGCCGTTGTACAGCGTGTTCACGGCCGGGAAAATATTGATGCGGTATTTGCTCAACTCCTTGACGAAGCCAGGCATGTCGCGCGGGTTGGGAATCAAGAGGTTCATGCCGCCCAGGCGCGTGCCCAGCAAGGCGCCAACCGTCAGCGCGTAGATGTGATACAGCGGCAACGCGCAGACGAATTGCAGCTGCTCGCCCGCTGGCTGCTTCGACAGGGTCGGCATCAGCCAGGCTTCGTTTTGCAGCACGTTGGCAATCACGTTCCGGTGCAGCAGGATGGCGCCTTTCGAGACGCCCGTGGTGCCGCCGGTGTACTGCAAAAAGGCGATGTCATCGTGACCTAGTTTCACCGGTGTCAGCGTCATGCGCGCGCCTTCCGACAGCATGCGTTTGTAACTGATCGAACCAGGCAGGGAAAACGCCGGCACCAGCTTTTTCACGCGCCGCACCACCAGGTTGACGACCGCGCCTTTCAACGTGCCGAGCATGTCGCCCATGGTGGCCACGATGACGTGCTTGACGCCGGTATTGGCCACGACTTCCTGCACCGTGTTGGCGAAATTTTCCAGCACGATGATGGCCTGCGCGCCGGAGTCAACCAGCTGGTGCTGCAGTTCGCGCGGCGTGTACAGCGGGTTGACGTTGACGATGACGTAACCGGCACGCAGTACTGCAGCCATCGCGACCGGATACTGCAGCACGTTCGGCAGCATGATGGCAACGCGTGCGCCCTTTTCCATGCCGCGGCTTTGCAGCCACGCGCCCATTTGCTGCGATAGGCGATCGAGTTCAGCGTAGGTAATCGACTTGCCCATGCACGCATAGGCCTTGCGATCTGCATACTTGCGAAACGCTTCTTCCAGCAGGTGATTCAACGAGCGGTATTGCGTCCAGTCGATCTCCGCGGGTACGCCTTCCTGGTACGACTTCAGCCAAAACTTGTCCATCAATGCCTCATCTTTTAATTCGTTCTTATTCATGCAAAACCCTGATGCAAAACCCTGATGCAAAACCGCCCGTAATGCGGGCGGTCGATGCCAGACCACCAGGTGTGCGGTCTATGCAACTTGCTTTTCGTCGCGCAGTACGCGCCGTAAAATCTTGCCGACATTTGTCTTCGGCAGCTCATCGCGGAACTCGATGTGCTTCGGTTTTTTGTAGCCGGTGAACTGCTCCTTGCAAAAGGCCATCACCATGTCGGCGGTCAGGGCCGGGTCGCGCCGCACAATGAAAACCTTGACGGCTTCACCGGAATGCTCGTCCGGCACGCCGATGACGGCGCATTCAAGCACGCCCGGATGCTTCGATATGACCGCCTCCAGCTCGTTCGGATAAACATTGAAGCCCGACACAAGAATCATATCCTTCTTGCGGTCGACGATTGTCACGGAACCCTGCGCATCCATCACGCCGATGTCGCCCGATTTGAAAAAGCCGTCGGCCGTCATGACCTTGGCAGTTTCGTCGGGGCGGTTCCAGTAACCGGCCATCACCTGCGGGCCACGGATGCCAATTTCACCGCGTTCGCCCAGTGCCACCGGCACGCCGTCGTCGTCGAGGATGGCAATATCGGTCGATGGCACCGGCAAGCCGATGGTGCCTGTAAAATCTTTCTGGTCGGCGCGGTTGCAGGTGGCCACCGGCGCGGTTTCAGACAGGCCGTAACCTTCGATAATGCTGGTGCCGGTGATGGCTTTCCAGCGGTCGTTGACAGCCTGCTGGACCGCCATGCCGCCGCCATTGGCAATTTTCAGGCCGCTGAAATCGAGCGTGGCGAAATCGGGATGACTGGCCAGCGCGTTGTACAGCGTGTTTACGGCCGGCAGCATGTTGAACGGGTACTTGGCCAGCTCCTTGATGAAGCCCGGGATGTCGCGCGGGTTCGGGATCAACAGATTCATGGCGCCGACGCGCATGCCCCACATGGCGCAGCAAGTGAGCGCGAAGATGTGATACAGCGGCAGCGCGCAGACGATGGTGATCTGTTCGACGACTGGCGGAAGCACCAGTGCCGGTTGCGACCAGGCTTCGCTTTGCAGCACGTTGGCGATGACGTTGCGGTGCGTGAGCGTGGCGCCTTTCGAGACACCCGTGGTGCCGCCGGTGTACTGTAAAAAGGCGACATCGGACGATGCGACGCTCGCCGGCGTAAACGACATGCGCGCGCCTTGCGTCAGCGCGTCCTTGAAGCGGACGGCATTTGGCAGCGTAAATTCGGGTACCATTTTTTTCACGCTACGCACGACGAAATTGACCACCAGGCCTTTCGCACCAAGCATTTCGCCCATGCTCGCCACCAGGATGTGGCGTACCGGCGTCTTCGCCAGCACCTGTTCGAGCGTGTGCGCAAAGTTTTCCAGCACGATGATCGCTTCGCTGCCGGAATCGGTCAGCTGGTGTTCCAGTTCGCGCGGTGTGTACAGCGGATTAACGTTGACGACGGTATAGCCGGCGCGCAGAACGGCAGCAATGGCAATCGGGTATTGCAGAACATTCGGCATCATCAGCGCCACGCGCGCGCCCTTTTGCAGGCCGCGGCTTTGCAGCCAGGCGGCCAGGCGTTTCGAGTACAGATCGAGCTCGGCGTAGGTGATGAACTTGTCCATGCAGGCAAACGCATTGCGGTCGGCGTACTTGACAAAGCTTTCTTCGAGCAGCTGAACCAGGGACCCGTACTGGTCAGGGTCGATCTCGGTGGGAACGCCTTGTGGGTACGACTCCAGCCAAATCTTGTCCATCGTTTGCCTCTGTCTCGAATGTTATCGTTGTGGGTGGGCGCGCCTGGATGCAACCAGCGCCGGCGTGGCGGCATGCGTTGTGCCGTGTTCAGTGCCTCTCGTGATGCTATCGGTCAGAACGCCGTGTGGCAAGCGCTTTTGCCGTGATTCGAATTTTCCTTCTAGGGCCGGGCCAGGCCAGCCCCGGCTGCGGCCAGCCGCTTCAACGTGGCATGGCGCGCGTCCTTGTCCTGCGCGGCGATGGCGCGCACATCGGCGTAAAAGCGCGGCAGACCGGCATCCTTTTTCAGCAGCGCGCGAAACGCCGGCACGAAATCGTTGTAAGTGGCGACCGATGCCAGGTGCGCATTCGACAGTGGCTCGGCAAAAAATTTATCGTACCCCGCATATCCGCCCCAGCGGGCTTTCAGCACCTGATATTCGTCCTTCAGCTGCTGGAACAGGCGCGCTTTGACGGCGCGCTGCTCCGCGACTGGCTTGTTTGACGTGTAATTTGCCTCGAGACCGCTGCGAATTTTCAGCAGCAACGCCAGAAAGTCGCGCTTGCGGTCGAGGTAGCGCGCATATCCCGCGCGCATGGCGTCGTTGCCGTACGTGGCCATCCAGCGCTCCACGCCCGCCTCTTCAACCGCGCTGGCGAACGATTCATTGAACTGCGAATCGCCGGCCACGTAGACCACCTGGTGCGCCAGTTCGTGGAAAATCAGGCGCGCCAGTTCGGCGTCGGGATAGTTGATGAAGGTGGAAATGAGCGGGTCGTTGAACCAACCCAGCGTGGAATAAGCGGTGACGCCACCGATTTCCACGTCGTTGCCGGCGGCGCGCAGTTCCTTTGCATAGGCCTGGGCGTCTTCGCGGTTGTAGTAGCCACGGTAGTTCACGCAGCCGGCCACCGGGAAGCACCATTCGATCGGTTTCAACGACAGTTCGGGCGTGGCGACAACGTTCCACAGCACATAAGGACGCGCCAGCGCAGCGTAATTCTTGTAGCTGTCGTTGTCGGGCAGGCCCAGTTCCTGCACGGCGTAGCGGCGGATCTGGCGCGCCGTTTCAAGCCGCACACGCAGGCGCGGATTGGTGTGCGGGTCGGCCATCCACGCGTCGATGGGGCGCGCATCGGACAGCAGGGAAAGCTGGCCGTGCGCGGCCTGGCCGTAGTAATTCAGGCTTGAACAGCTGGCCATCAGCGCAGTGGCGGCGATGGCCATCGTGGCGCCGATCCAGCGCCGGCGGGTTCGATTGAACGGCTTCATCGCATGTCAGCTCCCGCTCCGCTCCACCTGGACCAGGGTGTCGTAAAAGGTCGGCGCGCGGCCCATGTCGGTCAGGCGCTGGCTGGTCACTTCATTCGCATTCTTGCCATCCTTCGCGAGCTTTTTCCACCACACCGACAGGCCTACCACCAGGCCGGGCCGCGCCTTGTCGGTCACCCGCGCCTTGCAGACGAACGAGCCGCGGTCATTGAAAATGCGGGCCATCGATCCGTGCACAATGCCGCGCGCGGCTGCGTCGAGCGGGTGGATGTCGAGGTGCGGCTCGCCCTCGGTCGCGCGCAGGCTTTGCACATTCACGAACGTCGAATTCAAGAAATTGCGCGCCGGCGGCGAGATCATCGCCAGAGGATATTTTTTTGCCAGATCGGGCGTACTGACAGCCGATTCGTAGTTCGCGATGTACGCTGGCAGCGGGTCGAGGCCATCCTTCAGCATGGTCGCGGAATAGAATTCGCATTTGCCGGACGGCGTCGGAAAGCCGCCTTCAGCAAACGGCGCATCCGGCATCGTCAATTTTTGCCAGCCGTCGCGCTTCAACGTCTCCCAGTCGAAATGCGCCGCGCGCGGATGGTCCTTGTTGAATGCCTGCGCGGCCAGTTGCTCGTCACTTTCCTGGAAGGCGGGGTCAAGCATGCCCATGCGCGCGGCCAGCAGCCGGAAAATTTCGGTGTTCGGCTTGGCCTCGCCCATTGGCGCAATCGCCGCGTTATTGGCCATCATGTACAAGTGGCCGTACGTCAAATGGGCATCGACGTGTTCGAGCTGGGTGGTGGCTGGCAGCACGATGTCGGCATAATCGGCGCTGTCGGTGTGGAAGTGTTCGAGCACCACGGTGAACAGATCTTCGCGTTCGAACCCCTGCTGCACGCGCGCCGAATCGGGCGCAATCGCCAGCGGATTGGCGTTGTAGACGATGACGGCTTCTATTTGGGGGCCGAATTCCGGCGACGATGGCTTCAACAGATCGTCGCCGATGGTGGTCATATTGATGGTGCGTGGACGCCGGCCGGCCAGTAGATCGGGCCGCTGCAACGCGTGACGGTTGGCCGGGAACGAGCCCGAGGTCGACAGCAAAATGCCGCCGGCCGCGTGTTTCCAGGCGCCGATCAGCGCTGGCAGACAGGCGATATTGCGCACGGCCATACCCCCGCCACGTACGCGCTGTACGCCATAGTTGACGCGGATCGCGACAGGTTCGCCGTGCCTGGCTGCCAACCCGTAATCGCGCCCCAAGTTGACTACTTCTTCCACCGTGATGCCGCAGGTGGCCGCAGTTTTTTCGGGCGTCCATTCGGCCGCGCGTTCTTTCAGCTGGTCGAAGCCGAGCGTGTGCCGGGCGATGTAGTCGTGGTCCAGCAAATCCTCGGCAATCAGCACGTGCATCATGCCGAGGGCCAGCGCCGAATCGGTCCCCGGCAGCAGAGCGATATGTTGATGGCATTTCTCCGCTGTCAGCGAGCGGTACGGATCAATGGCGATGATCTTCGCGCCGCGGCGCTTGGCTTCCTGCACCCGCATCCAGAAATGCAGGCTCGAGGCGATCGGGTTACCGCCCCAGATCAGGATGAGTTTACTGTCCTGAAAATGCTCGACATCGGTGCCGATAGTGGCGCCGATGGTGTATTTGTAGCCGACGAAACCAGCCATCGCGCAGATGGTGCGGTCGAGGTGCGAAGCACCCAGCTGATTGAAAAAACGCGCGGACATCGACTCGCCCTGGATCAGGCCCATGGTGCCGCAATAACTGTACGGGAGGATCGCTTCCGGCGCGCGCGCCGCGATGCCGGAGAGGCGCGTGGCGATCTCGGTCAATGCATCATCCCAGCTGATGCGCTCGAACTTGCCCTCGCCTTTTTTGCCCACGCGGCGCAGCGGGTGCAACACGCGGTCGGGATGATAGGTACGCTCGGTGTAGCGCGCAACCTTGGTGCACAGCACGCCGGCCGTGGTGGGATGATCGGGATCGCCCTTGACCTCGGTGGCAACGCCATCCTTGACAGTGACCAGAAGGGCGCAGGTATCGGGGCAGTCGTGCGGGCAGGTGGCCCGTACTTGGGTGATCGTCATCAAAAATCCAGGAGAAGTAGTGCGCTGCAAAGCGTTACTTTAAACGATTCCACCGGCATGCGGGATGGGCTGGCTGACTTCTCTTCCGAGGCGCTACAATAGTTCAAATCAGTCATTGCACGAGTGGCATCCCGAGGAGAATCCCATGAAACTTGTTGAACCAGTCCTGGCGTTTCACAGCGAGTTGCAACAAATCCGGCGCGACCTGCACGCCCATCCTGAACTTTGTTATGAAGAGCAACGCACCTCTGACGTGGTCGCGGCGCGCCTGACCGAATGGGGCATCCCGGTGGTACGCGGCCTGGGCGTTACCGGCGTGGTCGGCATCATCAAGAATGGTTCTTCCCCGCGCGCGATCGGCCTGCGTGCCGATATGGACGCCCTGCCACTGCAGGAATTGAACACGTTCGCGCACACGTCGCAACATGCCGGCAAGATGCATGCGTGCGGCCACGACGGCCACACGGCGATGCTGCTGGGCGCGGCGCATTATTTGTCCAAAAACCGCCATTTCGACGGCACGGTGTACCTGGTGTTTCAACCGGCAGAGGAAGGTGGTGCAGGCGCGCGCCGAATGATCGACGATGGACTGTTCGAGCAATTTCCGATGGATGCCATTTACGGGATGCACAACTGGCCGGGCATGGCGGCCGGCACGTTTGGCGTCGTTGCCGGGCCGATGATGGCGTCGAGTAACGAGTTCCGCGTCGTCATCAAGGGCAAGGGCGCGCATGCTGCCCAGCCGCACCGGGGCGTCGACCCCATCATGGTGGCCGTGCAGATCGCGCAAAGTTGGCAGACCATTATTTCACGCGAAAAAAGTCCGCTCGATACGGCGGTGTTGTCGATCACGCAGATTCACGCCGGCAGCGCGACCAATATCATTCCCGATGACGCGGTCATGATCGGGACCGTGCGCACTTTCACGACACCGGTACTCGACCTGATCGAGCAGCGCATGCAGGATATGGCCACCCACATTGCCGCCGGCTACAACGCCACGGTCGACTTTGGCTTCAAGCGCAATTACCCGCCACTGGTGAATCACGCTGCGGAGACCGGCATTGCCGTGGAAGCGATGCGCGCGGTGGTGGGCGCGGACAAGGTCAACGCGGATGTCGAGCCGACCATGGGCGCCGAAGATTTTGCGTTCATGCTGCAGGCCAGGCCCGGCTGCTACGTTTTTCTCGGCAATGGCGAAGGCGACCACCGCGCGGCCGGCCATGGTCTGGGCCCGTGCCAGTTGCACAATGGCAGTTACGATTTCAACGACAACTTGCTGCCGATTGGGGCCAGCTACTGGATCAGGCTGGTGGAAATGAACTTGGCGCCGCAGTAATTTCTACGGCAATTGGTCTGGCGCGTCGCCCAGGCGCAGGCCGGGGTTGATGCGCTCGAGCGCGATCAGGGCCGCCGAGTGATCCGCTTGCGGGAGGTCGGCAACAATCGACTGATACTGCTCCGTCACCAGCTTTGTGACCGGCAAGGCAACGCCGGCATCTGCTGCTGCCGCAAGGATATTGCGCATATCTTTTAACTGCGTTTTGACCTGGCCGCCGGGAATGAAATTTCGCTCAAGCATGCGCTGTCCGTGCATTTCCAAAATTTTGCTGCCGGCAAAGCCGCCGCGGATGGCTTCGCGCACTGCGGCCGGATCGGCGCCAGCCGCCTGGGCCAGCAACAAGGCTTCGGCAACGATGTTCAGGGTGCCGCCAACGATCAATTGATTGCATAACTTGGCAACCTGGCCACTGCCGGCGGGCCCCACCAATACGGCAGTGCCGAGTGCGTTGAAGATTTCCGCGGCCTCGTCAAAATCGTTTCCGTGTCCGCCCACCATGATGGCCAGTGTGCCGGCTTCTGCGCCAGCTACGCCGCCGGACACGGGCGCATCGAGATGTCGCACACCGTGGCGCAGCAATGTCGCATGGTTACTCAGCGCTTCATCCTGCCTGATCGAGCTCATGTCGATCCACAGCGCGTTTGCGCGCAGGGCGGGAGCCGCTGACGCCACCGTGGTGCTGACTGCGCTGCCATCGGCGAGCATGGAAACGATGATGTCGGCGCCAGCGACCGCGGTGTCAAGATCGGCATGCACGATTGCGCCTGACACCGCAAGTTCACGCGCTTTTTCGGTAGTCCGGTTCCACGCGTGGACGGTAAAGCCAGCGTGCAACAGGCGTTCTGCCATTGGCTTGCCCATCAGGCCGATGCCGAGGACGGCAATAGAAGTTTGGTACATACAAATTTCCCTTAAATAAATGCGTCATCGGCGGTATGCAGCTTGGACTACGCCGAATTGACAGGCCCGGTACAATATCGCCAATCGAAGTCTTTTTAACATTGAAAGTGATTATGTTCCCTAATTCGCGCGTTGGAAAAACATTGGCCGTGCTGGCCCTGATGGCTGGGGCACAAATGGCCCATGCCGATGACAAGATCATCGACTCCGCTTCGCTGGAAGTCGGCACCGGCGCCAAAATCCAGTTCATTCGCGGCGCGGTGCAGTCCGACTGGTCAGCACGCTGGTTTTCCACGAAGGGCTATCACTTATCCGGCTACTGGGACGCCAACGTGGCCCAATGGCGCGGCAACGATTCCAACAGCAATCGCGGCCACCACCAGAATATTACTGTCGTCAATCTGACGCCGGTTTTCCGTATTGAACGCGACGACAAGCTGGGCCCTTATGTTGAAGGCGGCATCGGCGTATCGTTGTTTTCGCACCTGTATGACAACAACGAAAAACGTCTCGCGACGGCATTCCAGTTTGGCGACCATATCGGCGCTGGCTATGTCTTCAACGACAAATGGGAAGCCGGCTTCAAGCTGCAGCATTATTCGAATGGCGGCATCAAGCATCCAAACGGCGGCGTGAATTTGTTTGCTTTGAAAGTCGCCCGCCACTTTTGATGCTTTACCGATGACTGACGCCGCCGTCGTAAAAAGGTATTTGCCGTGGGTGGTTGCCACCGCGTTGTTCATGGAACAGCTCGATGCAACCATCGTCAACACGGCAATTCCCAGCATTGCCGCTACGCTGCAAGTTACGCCGCTGAGTTTGAAATCGGTGGTCACCAGCTACATCATCAGCCTGGCGGTCGGCATTCCGGTCAGTGGCTGGATGGCCGACCGGTTCGGCACGCGCAAAGTCTTCGGCATTGCCATTGCAGTATTTACCCTCGCGTCGGTCCTGTGTGGCCTGGCGCAAAACGTCCCGATGATGGTGGCCGCGCGCATGCTGCAGGGTCTCGGCGGCGCCATGATGATGCCGGTTGGACGGCTGGCAATCATCCGCACTTTTCCCAAAAGCGAGCTGCTCGCTGCAATGAATTTTGTCATCATTCCCGCCCTGATCGGTCCCTTGCTGGGGCCGACAGTGGGCGGACTGATGGTGCACTGGGTGTCCTGGCGGGCAATTTTCTTTGTCAACGTGCCGGTGGGCCTGATTGCCTTATATATGGTGTATCGCCATATGCCGGATTACCGCGGCGATAATCCACGCCCGCTCGATGTGGTCGGCCTGATCCTGTTCAGCTCGGGCACAGCGATTTTGTCCTGGCTCCTCGAAATTTTCGGCGAACATTCACTCGATCCCACCACGGTGTTATTAATGTTCGTGCTGTCGGTAAGCCTGATCGGGGCCTATATCTGGCACGCCAGCGACTTCGAATTTCCATTGCTGCGACTGGTGCTGTTCAAGGTACGGACCTTTCGCATTGCTGTCGTTGGCGGCTTCATCACACGCCTCGGCGTCGGCGGCCTGCCCTTCCTGCTGCCGCTGCTGTACCAGCTTGGGCTAGGCTTGCCTGCGTGGAAGTCGGGCTTGCTGATGATGCCGGCTGCCGCTGCCGCCATGTGCATGAAGCTGGTCGCCCCAAAAATCCTGGCCCGCTTCGGCTATCGCCAGGTGCTGGTCGTGAATACCTTGTTCATCGGCCTGACGATTGGCTTGTTTTCTCTGGTCAGCGCAGGCACGCCGTTAATTGCCATCGTCGGCATTGGCCTGATGCAGGGCTTCTGCAATTCCATGCAGTTTTCCAGCATGAACACCCTTGCGTATGCCGACATCGAGCAGAAGGATTCGAGCATGGCCAGCACGCTGTCAAGCTCATTCCAGCAATTGTCGATGAGCTTTGGCCTGGCGTGCGGCTCGATCGTCACCGCCTGGTTCCTCGGCCGCGTACCGCAGACCAACCAGGTAATGGTGACGAATGCCATCCACCACGCCTTCCTGACGCTGTCAGTCGTCACGATGATTTCGGCGATCCTGTTCGCGCGTCTGCGCCGGGAAGACGGCGAGAGTATCAGCAAGGGCAAGACTGCCGTCGCTGTTGCTGCGCCGGAACCGACGGCGCCGTAAATTGTTCGAACCGCCTGTTCACCTGGCGGCGGTAACAACTGTGCCAGCAATCTTTCGCGGTTCCGCATGACGAAGTTGACGAAAATATGTTCTTTGACGACCAGTCGTAGCAGGCCTGGCCGCAGGGGATAGTAAAAGCTGGCACCTTGCGCACGTTCTCATCTTCGCCAATGCCTGCCCGACGGTCGACGTGCTGCCACTGACAAGCAGCGCGCTGATTTTTGTCCCTGTGCTGTTCAACGATTTATGCCAATGGTGCAAACAACTTGCTGTTTAGTGCATGCGATTCATTTCCAGCTTCGATGATAATCTCCTGATAAATAAGAGATCGACTCTGGCCGGCTGTTCCCTCAAGTCAGTTGATCGTCGCCATTACTTCTGCGAGAAATAACAAATTACTTTACCTCACTGCGTTCTGTCAACAGCAGGCAAGCGTTCCTCCTCAACAATCCTCCGCTTCCCGCTCGTTGGAATACGGCGGGACTTGGCATTTGTTTAACTGTCAGAGGAATCCATGGTGTGGTGCCAAAATCGTCGTCCCCAGCAATGTTTCGCATGGTTTCCGTCGCAGGCGGATCCATAACACCTCAGCTTTAGATTTTAAACATCAAAACCACCAGACGAAAAAAACCCCGCACATTTCTGAATGGGGTTGTTCTCAGCGCTGCTTGCGGACCCCACACACTAGCCGGAAGATAACTGATGAGCGAGCCTAGTTGCCGGCAATTAAAGCAAAGTATTTGAGCTCGTCATCCCCGCGCTGGCGGGTAAGCGTCGTCCCACCACCGTCTTGAACAGCGTACCGATTTAATTAATGATGGCATCACACCGCTGGGAAGCGGAGTGTTGTTCAAGCAGGCGTGATCTGCCGGGAACAATTCCAACGATGTAGCCCGTCAACGCGGTTGACGGGGTAGTCTGCGATCTGCGTCGGCACATGGCGCAACCAGGCTTCGGGGGCGACCCCGTTCAGCTTAGCCTTTTCGATCAGCAAGTAGATGGCGGCCGCACGTTCGCCGCGCTTTCGGCGCAGCACACAAGTATTACGCCTGCCGATGGCGATGCCACGCAGCGCCCGCTCGACTGCCGAGTTACCGATCTCGATGACGCCGTTGTCACAGTAGCGCAGCAGTGAGGGCCACGGGTTCAGGGCGTGTCAGCACAGGATGCGCACCCGACGTGTCGAATTTACGCGAGCTTTTCGAGCGAGGTGCGCAGCCACTGCCCCAGGTTGTCGGGCAACGGGCGCGCGCCTGTCGCACCGAACGGCGTTCGTCTGGTGGTTTGCCGCGGATCTCGGCCTGGATCAGATACAGCTCGATAGGCAGCAGATGTGTCGCCTGGGATCCCGACGCGCTAAACAGGCCCCCGCGCAGGTCCCGCTGCCATTCGAACAACATGTTCGCGTTGATCCCATGTTGCCGGGCCTGCTTCGAAACCGACATGCCCGGCTCGCACGCTTCCTTCGCCAGAAGCACCTTGAAATCGACCGGATAATTGGGCGTCCTTTACGATTATTTGAGCTGCCAATAGTGTCCACAGTAATTTCCCGTAAAAAAGTAAAGGGAACTACTTTCGCAGAGTGAATCGCTTAGATACGACTGTGCTATTAGGACGCTTACGCGGGCGGGAACCCACATTATTTTTTGCTTTGCTCAAGACAGTTTGAAACTTAAAACCGCCAGACGAAAAAAACCCCACGCATTTCTGCATGGGGTTTCTCTCAGGGCTCCTTGCGGAACCCACACACTAGCCTGACGATAAATGACGGACGAGCCAGGAGAGTGAAAAACACACAGCATACCCGTCGAGTCCGTCACTCTCGCGCAGGCGGGAGCCCATACCATCCAAAGCTAGGTTGTAGTCACAGAAATAATTGGACGAAAAAAAACCCCACACATTTCTGCATGGGGTTTCTTTCAGGGTGCCTTGCGGCACCCAAATAACTAGCCTGACGATAACCTACTTTCACACTGGTTGCAGCACTATCATCGGCGCAAAGTCGTTT
>JALYUM010000125.1 GCA_030853745.1 Pseudomonadota bacterium
CTCAATAACTGAATTTCCACACACACCTCGTTGGGTTTCAAGGCTGCTCCGCAAAGCAGCCATCTTCTCAAATCGGTGTATCAGTTTTCAATCGCTGCTGTGTATCAGTTTACAACCGCTGCTGACAAGATGAGCCTGCATGTTCTCGCCTACAACTTCAAACGACTGATAGCCATCCTCGGCATTGCGGATATGATGAAAGCCATCAGGGCTTTTATGCGTTTGCGGCGCGTTAAAACGGCGATGCAGGCGATCTTCGAGTCAATAGTGACGAGAAGTCTGAAGAAAAATATAGCTCCTCTACGCGCGTCCTGGGTCTTCCAAATCAGGCAGCAGCTTCGCTGAAAAGCCCGCCGGTAAAATATTCGTTTTTACACAGCCTGGACCCAAAGCAGCCGTTCGCATCGATCCGACTTGTTCCCCGGAATGTGGATCAAAGTCTCGGATCAGGGCCGCGCTCGATGTAAGTTGAAAGCACAACATAGCTGCGTGTATTTTCAACGCCATCAACTTCCTGTATTTTAGCGAGCAGTTCTTCAAGGCTTTCCGTGTCTTTCGGCCGAACTTTGAGTATTACACTGCTGTCACCTGCCGTCGTATGAATCTCCTCTATTTCTGGCATGCTGCCGAGCGCTAAAAGCCGCTTTGTGCTGACCGCATTCCTGGTAGTGACGAGCACGAAAGTAAGCAGTGTGCGTCCGACCGAGCATCCATCAATTCTTGCGACCGTAGCCTTGATTACACCGTCACGCTTCAGGCGCTTCACACGATCGTGAACTGCCGGCGCTGAAAGGTGAACGATATCGCCCAGTTCCGCATAGCTTTTCGTACTGTCTTCCGCGAGTAAGCCTAATAGTGTTCGGTCTACTTCATCGAGTCGGGCGGGACCATACCTCACCTGCTTTACAGGGTTCGTTTCTTGAATTTTATTAGGTGTTTTCATTTTACTTCCGATTGTAATTAGAAATATTATGCCCGGTTATGCAAATATTTCGGTAGCCGAATGAAACCTACATCAAAATTTTCCCATGTCCGGAAGGGCTTCGCATGAATGTCATCGGACCAGAGCAACGCCGTTCAACACGCCTCGCTTTTTTTACTGCGGGGCTGGCTATGGCCACATGGGCGCCGTTGGTGCCATACGCCAAGGCCCGGACAGGCCTTGGCGAAGCAGAACTCGGTTTATTGCTGTTGTGTTTCGGCGGCGGCTCAATGCTGGCCATGCCCTTTACTGGCGGGCTCGCAGCACGATTCGGATGTCGTGCTGTTGTACTGCTATCTGGCTACTTGTGCTGTCTGATGTTGCCAGCTTTGGCGCTGGCTGATAGCCCACCTTTGCTGGCCCTGACATTGTTCGTGTTCGGTGCAGCGCTTGGCACCCTTGACGTTGCCATGAATATTCAAGCAGTCATTGTGGAAAAAAGCGCCGGCGGAGCACTGATGTCCGGCTTCCACGGCTTGTTCAGTGTCGGCGGAGTAGTCGGTGCCGGTAGCATGGCTTTCTTACTGTGGACTGGCGCAAGTCCATTGTATTCGTGCCTGGTTCTATCCATCGTCGTTGCCTTTGCCCTGGCGCTTGCCGGTCCTGATCTGTTGCGTGAGCCTGACGCGACCGAAAGCAATGTCCCGCTGTTGGTCGTGCCTCACGGAGCAGTCATCGTTATTGGCGGTATATGTTTTGTCGTTTTCATGGCTGAGGGCGCAATGCTTGACTGGAGTGCGCTCTTCCTGACCGAGCAGCGCGGTCTGGCAGAAAATCGCGGTGGGCTGGCTTATGCCATCTTTTCCATTGCAATGACTGTGGGCCGACTTACCGGGGATCGCGTGGTTGGGCGCTTTGGCGGCAAACGTGTGATGTTGGCAGGGGGAATCTGCGCAGCCACCGGTTTTCTTGTCGCCGTGTCGATGCAGTCGGCAGGCGCCGCGCTTACGGGATTTTTGCTTGTGGGTTTGGGCGCTTCAAACATCGTACCAATTCTTTTTACAGCCGCCGGCAACCAGAATGCGATGCCAGCCAGTCGGGCAATTGCTGCGATCACTACGATAGGCTACGCCGGAATTCTTAGCGGGCCTGCATTGATCGGTTTCGTCGCCCATGCATCGAGTTTAAACATGGCATTTGGCGGCCTGGGATGCTTGATGTTGCTGGTCGCGGCAAGCAATCGCCTTGGGTCCGCTGCACAAAAAACATCAAACTCGAATCGTTGAATGGTGGCTTTTGGCCGAATCCAGCCGGCGAGGGACAACAAATCGCATCTCGAACCGGCTGTGCTCGCAATAACGCCTATTCAATACGTGGCATGAGCAAGACGCCCGGCAGCTTTGCTGCTGCCGACCAGCCGCGCGCGTCAGTCTGCCGATGCTGCAATCGCCGCCGATTGTTCCATCTCCCCCCGCAAGCGCGCGAGTTTGTGCGCTACCCATTCCAGTGCATCCGGTCCGAAGACGAAGCGCGAAGGGACGCCCGAACTACCGGCCAGCGCGACGATATGGGCCGCCAGGACGGCTGGGTCGTTCACTTGCTGGTGGTTGACGCCGGCAATATACGCCTCGAACCCGGCTGCGGTCTCTGCGTAATCGGCGACAGGAATATCGCCGTGGCGAGCGGAACGAGGATCGAGAAAATCCGTGCGCATCATGCCCGGATCGACGACGAGCGAGCGGATGCCGAATGGCGCCAGTTCTTCCGCCAGCCCTTCGATCCATCCTTCGATGGCAAATTTGGATGCCGAATACAGAGTCCCACCTGCATTGGAAACGAGACCGCTTGCCGATGAGATCGT
>JALYUM010000152.1 GCA_030853745.1 Pseudomonadota bacterium
GGCATGGTGCGCGCCTGACCACTACCCACGGCGCCAGGCGCAGCGCCGCACCGACCCAGTCCGGCGCATCGGCCGGCAGCCAGCTGTCCACCGCGCCTGTGAGCCGGAGCAGATCGTGCGGCGCCGGGTCAGGCACGCTGCGCCAGGTAGACGATGGTGGCGAGCGGCGTATTGTCCAGGCTGCGCGCGACGACGTCGGGCAGGCTGTCCTGCGCCAGTCCGGTCAGCACCGTCCCGGGCGGCATTTCAAAATACGCGCGCATGCCCATTTCGTAGAGCACCGTCGTCGCATCCTGCCAGCGCACGGCGTGGGCGACGTTGTTGGCCAGGTCGGCGCCGATGTCCGCGCCCGCGCGCAGCGCCCGGCCCCGTACGTTGCCGATGTACGGGATGCGCGCATCCTGTATGGGAATGGCGGCCAGCGCCGCCGTCAAGGCAGTCGCCACGCTGTCCATCAGGACGCAATGCGACGGTACGCTCACTGCCATGCGGTGCGCAGTGCGGGCGCCAGCTGCGCGCGCGGCTACCTGCGCCGCGGCCAGCGCCTGGTCACTGCCGGCCAGGACGATTTGCGTCGGCGCGTTCAGGTTGGCGAGATACAGGGGCTGCGCCGGTGTGTGCAGCGCAGCGACCAGCGTGCGCACCCTGCCCTCGGTCAGGCCGACAAGCGCCAGCAAACCATACCCGCGCGGATAGGCGCGCTCCATCAGCTGGCCGCGCAATTGCAGCAGCGGCAGCGCCTGCGCCAGCGTCAGCGCGCCGCACGCCACGGCGGCCGTGTAGGCGCCGCTGGACAAACCGGCGACTGCATCCGGTGCGACACCATCGGCAACCAGCGCGCGCGCCACGGCCACGCCGGCCACCAGGCTGGCCAGCTGCACTGCGACCGTCGAACGCAAAGCGTCTTCGGTGTCGAGTTCCAGCACATCGCGGCCCAGGACTGCACCCGCTTCGGCCAGCGTGGCCTGCACCGCCGGATGCGCCGGCAGGCGATGCAGGAAGCCGGTTGTCTGCGCACCCTGGCCGGGAAACAGAAACGCGATCGTCATGTCGGCGTCAGCAGCCAGATGGCCACGGCAAGCGTGACGATGCCGGCCACGGAGGACGCCAGCAGCGTGGCCCCTGCCACCGGGGTGCGCACGCCGTTGCTGGCGCCGAACACGAGGCCGAAGAAGCCGCCGGGGATGGCCATCAGGAGGGCCACCTGGATCGACGACATCGCCGACATGCCGATGCCCACGGCCAGGCCGTACACCAGCAGCGGCTGGATCACGTTCTTGACCGCCACGCCGAACACGACGTCAGCGCTGATGCGGATCGCCTGCGCCGACAGCATCAAGCCGGTCAGGAACAGGCCAATGCCGGCCGTGGCCGCCGTCAGCGGTCCGAAGCCCGTGATGACGAGCGCCGGCAGTTGCACGCCAGCCAGCACGCACAACAAGCCCAGCGCCGGACCGACGAAAATGGGTTTGCGCACCGAGTGGCCCAGTGCCACGAAAAACTGGTGCACCGGCGAGATGGCGTGGCCAGCGTCCGCCTTGCGCGCTTTGGCCAGTTCCAGCATGGCGAGCGTTAGCGGCGAAATCGTCACCGAACCGACTGCAATCGCAATCGCCACCGTCAGTGCCGCCGACGGCCCGAAAATCGGCAGCAGCAACGGCAAGCCGATCGACGCGAAGTTCGGAAACGAAATCGTCAGCGTTTCGACCGCCGTGTCGCCCAGGTCGAGCTTGAACACGCGGCTTTGTACCAGTGCGACGATGCCGAAAGTAATGCACAGGCCGAGCGCCAGCACCAGCGCCAGCGGCCCGTTATCGAGGATGACCGCGCGCGGCGTTTTGGCGATCGAAATGAACAGTGTCACCGGCAACGCAAACTGCATCAGCAGCACATTCAGGCTGGCGACGTTCTGGTTGTCGATCAGCTTGCGCCGGCCGGCCAGATAACCGAGGGCCATCACCAGGAACACGGGCAGCAGCGCCGTGACAATCAACTTCAGCATGTCCATTGCTCCTGCAGGCGCCGCCGCACTTCAATGGACGCCGTACGCGTGGTCACGGCCTGCTGCGACGTCCACCGCGGCGACAGGTCGCGCACGCCCCGTGCCGCAATCGTCATCAGCGCGTCGATGAGCGCCAGGCGCACCTTGTCGACGTCCGCATCCTGCGGCGCATCCGCATCGACCTCCTTGATCAGCGTTTCGAGCAAACCCAGTTTGGCGTAGTCTTCCACCGCATACGACATCGGCGCAATGCGCTTGCCCAGTTCGGCCAGCTCGGCGACCGTGCGGCGCGTGATGCGCGCGGCTGCAGCCTGGCCCATGGCGTGGATTAACACGCCGGGCGCGTCCAGCGCCAGCAGCCGGTTGGCCTGGTAGCCGTGTGCCAGAAACGCACCCGACATGGCCTGCCCGACGATCAGGGCGATGACGGGGTGGCCGGCCATGCGCGCGTCGGCATAGGCGTTGGCCGCCGCCGCGCAGGCGATGTGGATGCCCATCAGTTCCTCGCGCCGGCCATAGGCCTGGCCGATGACGTCGACCAGCGCCACGATGGGGCGCGGCTTGCCGCTGACCGTCGTCAGGCCGATGCTGTCCCGCACCAGCTGGGCCAGCGCCCAGCCCTGTTCGAGTCCGACCTCGCCGTGGCGCGCGCGGGGAAAGTGGTTGTCCGGATCCGGCACGACCGCGATGAAGCGCACCATGTCGCCGGCCAGTTCGGCGTCGGCCGACAGGACCGATTTGCTACCACCGGCGCTTTGGGCCGGTCCGGCCAATGCCGCCAGCCAGACCTGGCCGCGGCTCGGTTCAACGATCGTATTCATGCTGCTTCTCCTGGTCCCCACAGCGCCACCAGTTCTGGCCCCGTGAGTTGTTGTGCGGTGTCGATTGCGGCCAGGCGTGGCCGGTTCAATGCAATGTTTTCGCTGCGATGCACGGCCGGGATGCCCATCGCGTAAGCCTGGCGCACGGCCAGCGCCATGGCCACCGCGTCGTCCTCGACCAGCAGATCGGCCATGCCGACGGCGTGGCGCTGGGCCCCGCCGATCAGGCTCCAGATCATGGCCTTGTCACCCGAATCGAGTTCGGCGATCCCCGCTTCCTGTTCAATGACTTCAGGGCCGTTCATGCCGACCCGGGCCTGGCGCGTCACGATCAGGCGACTGCACAAGGCGGACGCCAGCGACATGCCACCGAAGCAGCCGACGTTGCCGGCCACGACCGCGACCACCGGCGTATGGCGCCGCAGCGCCACGATGGCGGCGTGGATTTCGGCAATGGCTGCCAGGCCCAGGTTGGCTTCCTGCAGGCGCACGCCGCCCGTTTCGAGCAGCAGCAAGGCGCGCGTCGGGATGCCGTGTTCGTTGTCGCGCAGCGCGCATTCGAGGGCGCCGGCAATCTTCGCGCCGGACACTTCGCCCATGCTGCCGCCCTGGTAGGCGCTGTCGATGGCCAGCACCACGGCCGGCGCCCCCGCGATGGCGCCGCGTGCGACGATCACGCCGTCGTCGGCCTGCGCCACGATGCCCTGCAGCGGCAGCCAGGGCGACTTCAGGCGATCAAAGGGGCCGAGCAGTTCGCGCCAGGTGCCGGGGTCGAGCAAGGCGCGCGCGCGGGCGCGGGCGTCGAGTTCGATGAAACTCTGGCGGTCCAGGAAATGCTGCCAGTCGGTGATCTTATCCATGGGCCAGCTCCTCGGCCGCTTGTTCCAGGCGCAGGGCAACGACGCCGGGGCTGGCGCCAAAATCGTTGATCTCGATGGCGACGAGCGCGTCGAAGCGGCTGAAAAACCGCGCCAGGACGGCTTGCCAGACGACGCCGAAACCATCGACGCTGGTGGTGACGACGACTGTCGCCGTCGCAGTCGCGCTGGGTTCCATCAGCACTTCGAGGTCGCCCGAGCCGACCACGCCGACGTGAATTTTTTGCTGCACGGCGCGCGTGGCCGGAAAAGTGTAGTTCAGTGTTTCCATGATGGTTCCTTGAATGCAAAACGCGGAAGCGACAAGGTGTCGTCCCGCTCGATACGGTCGAGCAGCAGCGTGGCTGCCAGCACATCGGCAGCGCCGCCGGGCGATGCATTGACGGCGAGCAGCTCGGCGTCCAGTTGCAGCAACCGGCGCCGACCGGCCAGCACGCCGGTGCCGCCGGCATCGATTACCGCGGCGGCGCCGCACTGGGCCAGCCGCAAGGCGGCGGTGCCGCCCCGGTGCAGCAAACAGGTATCGTCCAGCACGGCCACGATGGCCATCAGTGCATCAAGGCGGGCGACCGTTTCACCATGCCCCAGGGCGCGCGCATGGCGCAGTGCCGGCAGAGCGATATCGACGACGTGGGGAAAGCCGTCTTCGGCCTCCCCGCGGGCGCCGCGGGCACCATGCCGCTGCAATACCAGCGCGCCGTGCGACTGCGCCGCCGGCGCCAGGTTGCGGTCGGTGTGGCGGGCGATGGCCGCTGCACAGGTTGCGATCGCGCGATGCGGCCGCGCGCCCTGGACCGCAGCGGCCGACACGAGCAATCCAAGCAGCCAGATGGCGCCGCGGTGGGCATTGCTGCCGTTGGTCACTGCCAGCATCGCGCGCTCGCTATCGCGCCCGAGATGCGCCAGGCGCTCGCGCAGGGCCTGGCCGACTTCGGCCTGGTACGACGCCACCACCATGGCGGCAAAGCCGGTGTGCAGCGCGTAGGCAGAGCGCCGCATCAGCGCCAGATCCAGGTCCAGGTGCGCACCGCTGCCGCGGGCATCGACCAGCGCTGGCTTGGGCGTCAATTCGGCCTCGTCGATCAGGGCGTCGACGGCAAACGAGGCTAGTTGAACGGCCAGCCGCGGCAGCGCAGCAGTGCTGGCGACTTGCCCCGCACACGTCACCATGAGCGGAACCTAGCCGGCGGCGCATACAGGCCGCCGGACCAGGCCACCAGGTCTTCGATGCTGCGCGCGGCCAGCAGCGAGCGCTTCGCTTCGCCGCGCTTGACGCCCAGGTCTTCCGGATACGCCACCACGCCGCGCGCGCGCAGTTCGGCACTGCGCTTCGGATCGGCGCGACGGCCGATTTCGGTCACGCCGGCCACAGCGGCAATCGCGGCGCGCCGCTCTTCGCCCTGCACCTGGTAGACGTAGGCGATGCCCTCTTCCGTCACCACGTGGGTCACGTCGTCGCCGTAGATCATCACCGGCGCCACGGCCATCTTCGCCTGCTCGCCCACCGCAATGGCATCGAGCCGGTCAACAAATGACGGCACGCCACCCTTGTGGAACGTTTCGACGGTTTGAACCACCAGTTTTTTGCCGCGGGCGATGGGGTCTTGCGATGTCATCATGTCGAGCCACGGTTTGCTGGCATGGCGCCGGCCGTGCGGGTCGTTGCCCATGTTGGGCGCGCCGCCGAAACCGGCCAAGCGGCCCAGCGTGACGGTCGACGAATTGGCGTCGGCGTCCATCTGCAGCGTCGAACCGATGAACAGGTCGACGCCATACAAGCCGGCCAGCTGGCACAGCACGCGGTTCGAACGCATGCTGCCGTCGGCGCCGACAAAATAGATGTCGGACCGGGCGCCGATGTAATCCTCCATGCCGACTTCGCTGCCGAAGCAGTGCAGGCTCTCGACCCAGCCGCTTTCGATGGCGGGGATCATTGTCGGATTTGGGTTCAGCGCCCAGTTGCGGCAGATTTTGCCTTTCAGGCCGAGGCGCTCGCCGTAGGTCGGCAGCAGCAGTTCGATGGCCGCCGTGTCGAAGCCGATGCCGTGATTGAGGGACGTGACTGCATGCTTTTCGTAGACGCCGCGAATGACCATCATGGCTGTGAGAATCTGCAGCTCGGTGATGTGGCGCGGATCGCGCGTGAACAGGGGCTCGATGGCAAACGGCCGGTCGGCCTCGACGACGAAGTCGACCCACGACGCGGGAATGTCGACCCGCGGCAGGATATCGACGATCTGATTGACCTGGGCGATGACGACGCCGTGGCGAAACGCTGCCGCTTCGACGATGGTCGGGGTGTCTTCCGTGTTCGGGCCCGTGTACAGGTTGCCTTCACGGTCGGCCATCAGGGCGCACACGAGTGCAACGTCCGGCGTCAGGTCGACAAACATGCGCGCATACAGTTCGATGTACGTGTAGATGGCGCCAATTTCCAGCTTGCCGTCCTCTAAAAGCTGGGCCACGCGCAGGCTTTGCGGCCCGGCGAACGAGAAATCGAGTTTTTTGGCAATGCCCGTTTCGAAAATGTCCAGGTGTTCGGGACGGCTGATGGTGGAGATGAGCAGGTGCAGGTCGTGGATGACGGCGGGGTCGACGCGTGCCAGGGCACGCGACAGGAAATCGGCCTGCTTCTGGTTGTCGCCTTCGAGCGCGACGCGGTCGCCCGGTTGCAGGATCGCTTGCAGGGCGTCGGTGATGCTGGACGGCCGGATGACCTTGCCAGTGCAGAACGACGCAACGGCCGTGACGCGCGCCGCCTTGGCGTCGCGCCGGGTAAACCAGCTGGTCCGGGTGGGCGCGAGCACGCCGGCCGGGTGAGATGTCGTAACAATCATGGGTATCCTTGATCGACGCCGGACAGCAGGGCGCTGTCCGGCATGCCTGGTATTGGGTCAGCGCGCCACGTCAATGAAGCGGCGCCGCTGGGGTTGATATACATGATGGATGCACCATGCGCTGCACTGTGTGTGGATGCGCGCTTACGGCGCGCTACGACCAGATCGACGAAAGCGCAAGGATCAGGCAGGACTGAAGTCGAGCACCACCCGCGACGGCACGTCGCCGCTTTTGAGGCGCGCGAACACGCTGTTGATGTCGGACAGGCGCTGCAGTTCGATGTCGGCCTTGACCTTGCCGTCGACGGCGAACGCCAGCGCTTCGGCCATGTCGCGCCGCCCGCCCACGAACGAGCCGCGGATCGTGATGCAATTGGCGACGACATCGAACAGCGGCGTCGGGAACTCCCCCGCCGGCAGGCCGACCAGCACGCAGGTGCCGAACTTGCGCGTCATGCGCACGCCCTGCCGGAAAGCGCCCAGCGACGGCGCCGTGATCAGCACCCCGTGCGCGCCGCCCCCCGTGACTTTTTTCACCATGTCGACGGCGTTGTCCATCCTGGCGTCGACCGTGGCGTCGGCGCCGAGGCGCGTGGCGTGCGCCAGCTTGCCGTCGTCGATATCGACCGCGCAAACGTGCAGCCCCATCGCCTTCGCGTACTGCACCGCCAGGTGGCCCAGGCCGCCGATGCCGGAAATGACGATCCATTCGCCCGGCCGCGCCTGCGTTTCCTTGATGCCTTTGTAGGACGTAATGCCCGCACAAATGAGGGGCGCGGCATCGCGCGCCGCCAGTTGTGCCGGAACATGGGCGACATAGTTCGGATCGGCCACGATGTAGTCGGCAAAGCCGCCATTCTTCGTAAAACCGCCGAACTGCGCGTCGGGGCACACGGGTTCATGGCCCGACAGGCAATATTCGCAATGCCCGCAGGCGGAATACAGCCATGGCACGCCGACGCGGTCGCCCTCCCTGACGGCCGTGACGCCGGCGCCCAGCGCGGTCACGATGCCGATGCCTTCATGGCCCGGAATGAAAGGAAGTGCCGGTTTCAGCGGCCAGTCGCCGCCGGCCGCGTGAAGGTCGGTGTGGCAGACGCCGCACGCCTCGGTTTTCACCAGCACCTGGCCCGGACCGGGCGTGGGAACCGGTACTTCCCGGAGGACGAGCGGCTGCCCGAATTGTTCTACAAACGCTGCTTGCATGGTAAGTGTCATGGATCGTTCCTCAATAGGTGAGTGGATGTTGCAATGGCGTCAGGCCAGCATGGTCAGCCGGTCGATGACGGTGGCGACGCCCGGTGCATTCCAGCGCCGCGTGCTGCGCCAGTTCGACGTCGCTGCGCTGCCTGTGTCCGGGCAGGCTGACCGGCAGGTCGATCGTAACGGCACCCACGCCAGTTCACGCGTGACATCCAGCTGCAGCTGCTCGTCGGTCTTCATGGCGTTCTTCCGGTATTCAAAACAACCCAGTGTAGGGACACGTCCACTGTGCCTGTGCGTGGGAGCGCACTTAAGGAACGGCGGCGGCGCACCCCTGTGCGGTGAAACACACAGACGGCTGCCGCGTACGCGCAGATAGTCCATGGCTTGCCCCTGGGCCTGACCGAGAAACTGCACACGATGCGCAACACCCTGAACAAGCGATGGCGCCGCACTGGCGCCCTGTGCGCCGGCGCCCTTGGTCTGCTGGCCGGCGGGTGCGGCGGACGTGGCCGTCCCCGCAAAATGGAGCGTCACGGCAGCAACCGCGCCGGTCACCCCGCTGGCACTGTGGTGGCGGCGCTTCGACGATCCCCTGCTCAGCGCGCTGGTCGATGAGGCACTGGCGCACAACCGTTCCATTGCCGGCGCCCGCGCCGCGCTGGCGCAGGCGCGCGCGCTGGCCGACGTGCAGGCTGCAGACCGCTGGCCGGTGCTTGGCGCAAACGCCTCGGCGCAACGCACGCGCACCCACGCGGACAGCACGAACAATTTCGTCGCCGGCTTCGACGCCAGCTGGGAGCTCGACGTGTTCGGCGGCCAGCGCGCCGCAGTGCGCGCGGCCGACGCGAACATCGTCGCCGCCGGCGCCAGCCTGGCCGATGTCCAGGTGTCGGTGGCAGCCGAGGTGGCGCTCGATTATCTGAGCCTGCGCTGCCTGCAAACGCGGCTGGCGATCGCCCGGGCCGGCTTATCGAGCCAGCAAGACACGCTGCAGCTAACTAGCTGGCGCGTCCAGTCGGGCCAGATCACGGTGCTCGAACTGGACCAGGCGCGCACCGCCGTCGAACAGACGCGCGCGCAAATTCCCGCTTTCCAGAGCACCCTGGCGCAGACCGAATCGAGCCTGTCGGTATTGACCGGACAGGCGCCCGGCGTGCTGCGTCCCCGCCTGGCCGGCGCCGGCGCGTCCTGCGACCGACCGGCAATACCGATGCCGGTGCCGGCGATACCGGCCGCCACCTTGCGCCAGCGCCCCGACGTGCGCGCCGCCGAAG
>JALYUM010000049.1 GCA_030853745.1 Pseudomonadota bacterium
TGCCGGTACAAGCGCTGGCCCTGGCAGCGCGGGCACGCCAGCTTGCTTGCCATGGCTGTCTGAATAATGTCGGCAGCGCTCGCTTGCGCGACGGGCGCAGTCAGGGCAGTCAGGGCAGACAGTGCGGTCAGCAAGCGGGTGCACTGGAGACCGGACAACGCGCCGATCCCGGCCAGCAGCGAATCGAAGGTGCAACCGTCCATGGCATTCCCCGGCGGTGAGTCGTCCAGGTTGGACCTCAGCTGCGGGAATTCGTTCAGTTTTCACCAGCTAACGCGTACAGCGCCTTTTTTATGTCTTCAGCATTGTTTCAATCAGGCGAAAATCGGCGCGCTCCACGGGCGTGATCGACAACCGGCTGCCTTTGGCAAGAATGCGCAGCTCGGCCAGGTCCGGCTCGGCGCGCAGGGCAGACAGCGGTACGTACGTTCCCTTGCTGACGAAGCGGATATCGACCGACACCCAGCGCGGTGTTTCCTGTGTCGCCTTTGGATCGTAGTAATAGGTGTCGGGGACAAACTGGGTCGGATCGGGATAAGCGTTACTGACGATTTCCGCCACGCCGACCACACCAATTTCCTTGCAGCCGGAATGATAAAACAGTGCCAGGTCGCCGATTGTCATCTGGTCACGCATGAAATTGCGGGCCTGGTAATTGCGTACACCGGTCCATGCGACAGGATGCGTGGGCCGGGCAGCCAGGTCGTCGATCGACACGTCGTGTGGTTCGGATTTCATCAGCCAGTAGCGCATGCACCGTCCATTTGTAAAGAAAACCCGAATTGTCACCCGCGCTATGCATGCCGTCAAATCTCACGTTTATGTGAAAGAATTTCACACAGCGGCAATTAAGCGATGCAATCCTCCCACAAACTCACAGTATCACGCATGTTTATATGCTGTGATCAACATGAGTGGCACGTTTGCTGTACCATCGTTTCCCTTCCGCAATATTTGTTGCAATTATTGCGCTCTGTGTGTCTTCTTCGAGTCTGCCTATTTGCCATGAATTTTTCCAATCTTAAAATTGCGCGCCGCCTCCAGCTTGCGTTTGCGCTCGTCATCATTGTCCTGCTTGCTACCGTCGCGATCGCCTTGTCCGGCCTGCACGACCTGAATGCTTCGACTAAAAACCTGGCGGACAAAGCGTGGCCTCGCGCGAAGCTCGCCAATGCCGCCCTGGTCAGTGCACGTAGCAGCTTTGGTCGCCTCGCGCAGCTGGCCGTCATCAAAGATCCTGCCATGCGTACAGTGGCGTTGGGCAAGCTGACCGAGCATACGGACGCGTTCAACAAATCGATTGCGGATCTCGACAAGCTGCTGGTGCGCCCCAAAGGCCAGGCGCTCAATGCGCAGGCAAAGCGTGACCGCGATGCTTATATGGCTGTGCTGGCGCGTGTCGTCAGCCTTGGCAACGAGGGCAAATACGAGGAAGCCAGCACGCTGGCATTCAGCGATGCCTACAGCGCCATGCAAAAACTTTCGCTGGGCTTGCGCGACCAGACGGTATTTCAGGCAGAGCTTTTCGCCACTGGCAGCGCCGAAGCACAGGTAACGTTCGACCAAAGCCGCAACCTGATCGTTGGCGCGGCTGTGCTGGCGGTCTTACTGGCCATCGCTGCCGCCATCATCATTACCCGGTCGATCGTGCGCCCGCTCCACGCCGCCGTGAACGTGGCGCGCACTGTCGCAGCCGGCGATCTGACCAGCACCATTCACGTCACATCGAACGATGAAACCGGGCAGTTGATGCAGGCCCTGAAAGACATGAACACGTCGCTGCAGACGATGGTGGGCGAAGTGCGGCAAGGCAGCCACGCCATTGCCACGGCCTCGGCGGAAATTGCCAGCGGTAACATGGAACTGTCGTCGCGTACCGAGCAGCAAGCCAGCTCGCTGGAAGAGACCGCGTCGTCGATGGAAGAAATGACATCCACCGTCAAACAGAACGCCGACAACGCCCGCCAGGCAAATGGCCTGGCCGCGACCGCTTCCGACGTGGCCCGCAAAGGTGGCATGGTGGTGTCGCAGGTGGTGGAGACGATGGGCGCGATCAACAATGCATCGCGCAAGATTGTCGACATCATTTCGGTCATCGATGGCATCGCATTTCAGACCAATATTCTGGCGCTGAATGCGGCCGTGGAAGCGGCGCGTGCCGGAGAGCAGGGCCGGGGCTTTGCCGTCGTGGCCAGCGAGGTGCGTAACCTGGCCCAGCGTTCGGCCAGCGCCGCGAAAGAAATCAAAACGCTGATCGACGATTCGGTGGCACAGGTCGAGCGCGGTTCCACACTGGTGGACGATGCGGGCAAGACGATGGAAGAAGTGGTGGGCAGCGTACAGCGTGTGACCGACATCATGACGGAAATTTCCAGCGCCAGCCGCGAGCAGGAACTGGGCATCGAGCAGATCAACACGGCAATCAGCGAGATGGATGCCGTCACGCAGCAAAATGCCGCGCTGGTCGAAGAGGCGGCAGCGGCAGCCGGTAGTCTGGAAGAGCAGTCGGCCGTACTGGCCCAGCTGGTCAGCCGGTTCACGGTGCATGGCGCTGCTGTCAGCGTTGTTGCGTCGGCACCGGTACTGAAACGGCCGGCGCCGAAGCGTGTGACCACGTCGGTGCAGGCAGCGCCGGTGGCAAGGGCAGCCCCGGTGGCAAAGGCAACGGCGCGGGCCGATGAATGGGAAACCTTCTGATCAAAGCAGTGCGCGCACCTTGTCTGTATCGGCGTCGGTGACCGGGTTGTAAATCACCAGGCCCAGGTCGGGCCGGCCATCGACGGCGAACGATGAAAATTCCATGGCGATGATGCCGGCTTCCGGATGGCGCAAATTCTTGACGCCGTCGCCGAAGCTGCGCACATCGCGGTCGAGCCACATGGCGGCAAATTCGGGGCTGTCGGCACACAGCGCTTCCACCACCAGGTCGACCTCCGCCGACGGACCCGCGCGCGCGACATCGGCACGAAACGCCGCCACTGCAAACCGTGCGACCGGTTCCCAATGCGGATTGGCGGCGCGGCTGGCCGGGCTGCAAAAAATGCGCCGCAGGATATTGCGTTCGTCCGGTCCCAGCGCGTCGTACCCGAAAACGACGGCAGCAGCCCGGTTCCACGCCATCAGTTCCCACGTCAGCGACTTGATGAACGCAGGGCTGGTGCCGAGCGCATCAAGTACCCGCTGCAACCGCGGCGAAATGGCATCCTGGGTTTGTATGCGCACAGCGGGTGGCCGGCCCAGCGCCAGCAAAAACAGGTGTTCGCGCTCGCCGGTGGTCAGCACCAGTGCCTGTGCGATCCGTTCCAGCACCGGTTCCGACGCCGCACCACCGCGCCCCTGTTCCAGCCACGTGTACCAGGTGGGGCTGATATTGGCGCGCTGGGCAACTTCTTCGCGCCGCAAACCCGGCGTACGGCGCCGCGCCGCGGTAAAGCCGAGAGTGGCGGGCACCAGGCTGGCGCGCCGGTCCCGCAGATATTTGCCCAGCGCGTTATTCGCACCGATATCCATCGTGGTACTCCCTATACCAGTATAAAGTCACTACTTTACCCGGATAGTTGGCGCGACACATACTGGGCTTCTATTTAAAAGGAGTCAATCATGCGGGTATTCGTCACTGGCGCGAGCGGTTTTGTGGGCTCGGCGGTCGTACAGGAATTGTTGGGAAATGGGCATACCGTGGTCGGTCTGGCGCGCTCGCCGGCGGCGGCGGCCAGCATTGCGGCAGCGGGTGCCGAGGTTGTGCACGGGTCGCTGGAAGACTACGACAGCCTGCGCCGCGGTGTGGCCGCGTCGGATGGCGTGATCCACCTTGGTTTCAATCACGATTTTTCGCGCTTTGCCGAGAACTGCGAACTCGACCGGCGTGCCATCGAAACCATCGGTGCGGCACTCGAAGGCTCGACGCGGCCGCTGCTGACGACCGGTGGCGTGGCGCTGCTGGCGCCGAACCGGATGGCGCTTGAGACGGATGGCTTCAAGCCGGTGTCGGCGACGTTTCCACGCGCGTCGGAGGCGGCGACGGCAACGCTGGTCGAACGCGGTGTGCATGCATCACTGGTGCGCCTGGCGCCATCGACGCATGGCATGGGCGAGCATGGTTTTGTGCCGATGCTAGCGGACGTGGCGCGCAAGCAGGGACTATCGGCGTACATCGGTGACGGCGAAAATCGGTGGCCGGCGGTGCACCGGCTGGACGCGGCGCGCCTGTACCGGCTGGCGCTGGAGCGCGGTGCGATCGGCGCGCGGTATCACGCGATTGGCGAAGAGGGCGTGGCGTTTCGCGCCATTGCCAGCGCGATCGGCGACAGCGTCGGCTTGCCGGTGCAGAGCGTTGCCGATGCCGATGCCGCCGCCCATTTCGGCTGGTTCGCGATGTTTGCCGGCTGCGACATGCCGGCATCGAGCGCGGAAACGCAGCGCGTGCTGGGCTGGACGCCGCGGGAAACCGGCCTGATCGACGACCTCGGAACGGCCGGGTATTTTTCAGCGTAGCGGCTGGTGTGGTGACTGAGGCTGGCGCTGGTAGGCCCACACCATCAGCGCCGCGCCGACGATAATCATCGGCAGCGACAGCACCTGGCCCGACGTGAGCACGAAGCCGAGCTTGTCGGTCTGCCAGTCCGGCACGCGGAAATACTCGGTAAAAAAGCGCGCGCAGCCGTACAGGATCATGAACATGGCGCCGACCGCCCAGCGCGGACGCTGACGCGCGGCGAATGCCCACAGCAGCACAAACACCAGCAGGCCGTCGACCAGTGCCTGGTACAGCGGCGACGGGTGACGCGGGCCGGCCACGCCCGGCCAGATCATTGCCCACGGCAGGCTCGGGTCGGCCAGGCGGCCCGGCAGTTCCGCGTTGATGAAATTGCCGATGCGTCCGCAGGCATATCCGAGCGGCACCAGCGGCACCATGAAATCGTAGACGTCGCCGACGCGCTTGCCCACCTTGCGCGACCACAGCAGCATGCCAACCACGACGCCGAGGAAGCCGCCATGGAACGACATGCCGCCTTGCCAGATCATGAAAATTTCAAGCGGATGGGCAAAATATTTGGCCGGTTCGTAAAACAGCACTTCACCCAGGCGCCCGCCGATGATCACGCCCAGCATGCCGTAAAACAGCATGTCGTCGAGATGCTCCTTCTTCCAGCCCTGCGCAGCAATATGCGGCTGTTTGATGCGTATCCGGCCCAGCGCCAGAAATAACGCAAAAGCCAATAGGTACATCAGACCGTACCAGTGGATGGCCACGGGCCCGAGGGAAAACGCGACCGGGTCGGGGTGCGGGTGGATCAATGGCATATCAATGGTTCCTGAGCAAATCCAAAAAGCCGTGCAGCACGGGAGAAGCGTTATCGCGGCGCCAGGCCAGGCCGGTTTCCACCAGCGGTGTCGGGGTGGCCAGCGCCCGGTATTCTACGCCGGGACGCATCAGGTTCGACACCGATTGCGGCACCAGCGCAAGACCCATCCCGGCCGAGACCAGCCCGACGATGGTTTGCATCTGGATCGCTTCCTGGCCGATGACAGGCGTGACACCGGCTGCGGAAAAGCACGACAGGATGGCGTCGTGCAGCGCCGGCGAAATCTGGCGCGGGAAAATGATGAGGGGTAGGGCGGGCAGGTCCTGCAGCCGTACCGGACCGCCGCCGTCGAGCGCGGCCAGGCCACTTGGTGCTGCGAGAATCAGCGGCTCCTCAAGCACCTTCATGTAGTCGAGTGCGGTGCGCGCTTTCTCGGGCAGCGGCGGGATCAGGAAACCGCAATCGATGCGCGCGTGCAGTAAATGCTCCAGCTGGACGTCCGACGTGGCTTCCTGCAGCACAATCTCGACGGCGGGGAAAGCAGCGCGGTACGTGCGTAAAAACGGCGGCAGCACACTGTAGTCGGCCGACGTGACGAACGCCAGCGCGAGGCGGCCACTGGCGCCGGAAGCAGCGCGCTGGACCAGGTCGGGCAAACCCGACGCTTCGGCCAGAATACGGCGCGCCTCCGGCAGCAGGGCAGCGCCGGCCGGCGTCACTGCCACGCCGCGGCGATTGCGCAGAAACAGCGCGGCGCCCAGCAGCGCTTCCAGCGCCTGGATCGCTTGTGACAATGGTGGTTGCGTCATGTGCAGGCGCGTCGCGGCACGGCCGAAGTGGAGTTCTTCGGCAACCATGACAAAGTAGCGGAGCTGGCGTAGTTCGACGTTCATGCGATATGCATTCCCATTCAATTGAGTGAGTTCGATATATTTATCAACTCACTGGAACGGGATGATAGCGTCGATACGCGGAATGGGGAGGAGGAAAGCGCTTACTTACGTTTTTCGAAGGTTTTTGCGATGCGGTCGCGGCGCCGCTGTTCGTCAACATTGTGTTCCTTGCGCTTGTCGAGGCCCAGCATTTTTTCGATGAATTCGAACCAGACGAAGGCAAACACCATCAGCGCGACGATCCACCACCAGGACAGTCCGGCAAATTTCCACACTTCGAAATAGCGCAGCCCGATGAGGGCAGCGATTAACAGTATCAAGGGCATGACGGACTCCTGGGTGAGAACACATCTTACAAACAAAATTAATGCCGTGGAGCAAAATATGTATTTTTCTCGCATAGCGTCAACCGGAGCCAACACAAAGCCGTTACCAGGTGTGTCTGAAACGCGAAAGTGTTGTTGGACACGTTAGAATGCATAGAAATTTCACCACGGAGAAGTCAATGAAGCGGTCCCTGATATTGTTGTCGGTGCTGGCACTGAGCGCCTCTACCAGCGCGTTTGCCCAGGCCGACCTGGCCAAGGCAAAAAATTGTATGGCATGCCACGCCATCGGCAGCAAACTGGTGGGGCCTGCTTACAAGGATGTCGCAGCCAAGTACGCCGGCCAGAAAGACGCCGAAGCCAAGCTGGTGGCAAAAGTCATGAAGGGTGGTTCAGGCGTCTGGGGCCCGGTGCCGATGCCGGCCAATCCGCAAGTGTCGGAAGCCGAAGCGCATTCGCTGGTGAAGTGGGTGCTGGCGCAGAAATGACCGTTCCCGCGCAGGCGGGGACCATGGCAAACAAAAACCCGCGGGCAGGAGCCTGGCGGGTTTTTTTGTGTGTGCTGCAGGGGCAACGGTACCCATGAAAATTTCTGGTTGTTGCGTTTTACCCAGCCTGGGGCGTTAGCGGCCGGTCAACTTCGCTTCTGCGTCAACAAACAAGACTTCCAGCTTTGCGTCGGCGTGCGAGCTCGCCGTCATGCGCTCGATCAGGTCTGACAGCGCCATTGGCCGGCAAAAAAGGTAGCCTTGCATATACGGGCTCCCATGCTCAGTCAGGAAGCGCGCTTGTTCGGTCGTCTCGATGCCTTCAGCGACCACCCGCAGGTTGAGGTGGCCAGCCATTGCCAGGATCGACTGGACGATCGCAGTCCCATTGATATCGTGCGGCATATCGCGCATAAAACTCTTGTCGATTTTGAGCTCATACAGCGGCATTCGCTGCAGATATGCCAGATTGGAGTAACCGGTCCCGAAATCATCGATTGAAAAGCGGATGCCGAAATGCGCCAGCTCGCCCATACGCGCAATCGTCAGGTCCAGGTCGTCGACGAGCAAGCCTTCCGTTACTTCAAAGATCAATTGCTGCGGCGGCACGCCAGCTGCGCTGATAATCGTCTTTACTTCTGACACGAAATTTGGCTCGCGGAACTGACGCGGACTGATATTGATCGACAGCGGCAGCGCGTGTCCAACCTTGTCGAGCTCGCACCAGGCGTGGCACGCCTCGCGCAGTACCCAGGCGCCGAGCGTCACGATGTGTCCCGATGCTTCTGCCACAGGGATGAACACGTCGGGCGGTACCAGCACCCCGTCTGCGCGCCGCCAGCGCAGCAATGCTTCAGCGCCAATGGCGATGCCGTCGTGATCTACCTGCAGCTGTAAGTGCAACGCAAGTTCATCGTTCAGGATGGCATTGGCAAGGTCGCGCTCGAGGATCAATATGTTCTCGGCTTCGGCCAGCATGGTCGGCTCGAACAGCGCTACGCCGTTGCGTCCCGCGCCTTTGGCGTGATACATCGCAGTGTCCGCTTCGCGCAGCAGGTCGGGCACCGTATGACCTGGCCTGGTTGGCAGGGCGATGCCAATACTGCCCGAGAGCCGATACAACTGGCCATCGATGAGGACCTCTTCGGTCATTGCCTTGCATACTATTTTGCCCAGCGCCAGGGCGGCATCGGTGGCGCTACCAGTGCCACAGTCGAGATGTTCGGCGAGCACGACGAACTCATCGCCGCCAAGCCGCGCCACGGTATCTTTCCGGTGCACGGCACGCGACAGGCATCCTGCAATATGCCGCAGAACGGCGTCGCCGGTCGCATGGCCCCGCGCGTCGTTAATGTGTTTGAAATTGTCCAGGTCGATGTAGAGCACCGCGCCACACCCGTCGCCTGCATGCGTGCGGACCACCATCTGGTCCAGCCGTTCCATGAGAAGCCTTCGATTCGGCAAACCGGTCAGCACATCAAAAAAGGCCAACTGATGGATGGCATCGGCTGAGCGACGTCTTTCGGTAATGTCACGTCCCACCGCAACCCAATGGGTAACGTCCCGGCTTTCATTGGCAAACGGCACCATTTCCACTTCGATCCAGCATGGCTCGCCGAACTTTGTATATTGCACCAGTTCAACCGCGACCGGCTCACGCCGCGCCATTGCCTCCGCCATCCTGCGCACAATCGCCGCGTCGGTATCTGGCCCATGGAGCATGCGCAAGCTGCGTCCGACGATTTCATCGGCATGGTAACCACTACGGCGCTCAAAGGCTTTGTTGGCAAAAATGACAGGGTACTGGGCGCCCGCTTCTTCTTTGACCTTGGCAATCAAAACCATGTCGTTCAGCCCGGCAAGTGCTGCCGACGTCAGGCGTAAGTTGTCGTTCAAGGCGTGCAGTGAAGACTGTCGTTCGGCCAGGGTTTCCGCTACCAGGCGCTGTTCGTCCAGGGATGCAGACAGGCCTTTCAGCAACTTGCCGCAGGTTAGCGTAATAAATGCGCCTATGCCGGCATAGTTAAGGGTGAAAATGAAGACCGTCGCGAACGAATTAGGGTCGCCGTTTTCTATTGGAAAATGACTATAGCCTGTCAGCCCGAGCACAATGATGGAGCAGGCACTGAGTGCCAGCATGCCGAGTCCGGCGCGCAGTCCCACCAGAATGACCGACATCACCGGCGCTGCCAACAGGTACATCAAGCCTAGCGTTCCAACCGTCATCATCGTGCAGATCGCTGCACCGAAGAGCAAGGCCAGATAATTGAAAGCGCGCACGTTGTAGGGCAGCTTGTCCATGCGGCAAATTGCCAGGATCCAAGCCAGGGCCACTGCGTCCATCAATCCCACTACCGGCAGGCCACGGTAGATCGCCAGCGCTGCGCTGGGCAGCACGCCTACCAGGGCGAGCACGCGCAAGGTAAGCATCAGGGAAGTAAAAATGCGCATGCGCCACTGCGCAATATTGGCTAAATCGGTCATGAAAAAGACAAACTGCGCGAAAGTGGCTTTCTAGCAATTTTAGTTATTGTGGTGAAACATAGTATCAGTTTGCAAGCGGTTGTGCCGTAAGTTGCGTATTGTTGTGATTTACAGACAGCGACGTGGACAGGATCGCATGACTTTTATATAACTTCGCATTTTCGTGCGCCGCTTTTACGTCAGGCGAACCCAAGGCCGCGTCGAGATGGCCAATAAAAAGTACAGCGCGTCACGTGCCAAGCTGCGCTCGTGCACATACTTGGATGACTGCTGTGGGTAGGTTCAGCCTGTCGAGGGGAAGCTGGATGTCGAAATTGGCCAGGCACAGCCTTCGTCACCGATACCAGGCTGTTTATTCATCGTGGTGCCCGACATGAGTAGCGCTGGTGCGCTTTCACCACCAGGCTTTCACCGACTTTCGTGCGCAGGGCGGAAGCCCATATCACCGTCGATTCAACCTGGGGCCATGGGTCGCCGCCTTTGCGGAGATGGCTTTACCGCAGCACTTCCAGCTTGGTCTTGTTCGCGCCCTTGTACGTGAACAAGGTCAGCGCACCATCCTTGATATCGCCCTTGGCATCGAACTGGATCAACCCCGTCACGCCCTGGTATTTGATCTTTTTCAGTGCCGGCAAATAGACTTTTGGATCGGCCGATTTTGCGTTCTGCATGGCGGTGGCCATCGTCATCACGGCGTCGTACACGTATGGCGCGTACAACTGCGTGTCAACGCCGAACTTTTTCCTGAAGCGCGCGTTGAAATCTGCCAGCACTTTTTCCTGGTCGCCTGTCACGCCGCCCGCTTCGGCGCAGGTGACCTTGCCGTCGCCGATGCCGTCGCCCGCGAGGCGCGACAGTGCTTCGGTGCAGATGCCATCGCCGCCCATGAATCTGGCCTCGATGCCAAGCGCCTTCATTTGTTTGAGCATCGGGCCGCCCACTGAATCCATGCCGCCGAAGAAAATCAGGTCGGGCTTCTTGGCCTTGATGGAGGTGAGGATGGCGGTGAAGTCGGTGGCCGTCGGCGTGGTGAATTCCTTGCCGACAATGTTCAGTTTGGCCGCCTTGGCACCCTTGACGAATTCATCGGCGACGCCCTGGCCGTACGCCGAGCGGTCGTCGATGATGGCGATGTTTTTTGCCTTCAGCGTGGCCGATGCGTAGGTGGCCAGCGTGCTGCCCAGTTTCTTGTCGCTGGCAACGACGCGGAACGCGCCCGGAAAGCCCTGGTTGGTGTACACCGGCGTCGTCGTCGACGGCGAAATTTCCGGGATGCCGGCATTGTTATAGATGCGCGACGCCGGCACCGTGGTGCCGGAATTGAGGTGGCCGATGATGCCTTGTACTTTGGCGTCGACCAGTTTTTGTGCCACTGCCGTACCTTGCTTCGGATCGGCGCCGTCGTCTTCGGAGAGCAGCTGCAGCGTGACCTTTTTGCCGTTGATCATGAAGGGCCTGGCATTGAGTTCTTCGATGGCCATGCGCGCGGCGTTTTCGTTGTCCTTGCCGAGGTGGGCGCTCGGGCCCGAAATGGGCGCGACGTGGCCAATTTTGACCACTTCCTGCGCGGAAGCACTGCCTGCACATGCCATGGCGATGGCAAACGGAATGAGCTTCGTGGTGAACTGCATGGACATCCTCCAATAGTTGAGACGGTTTTGCGTAGGCAAAAGGTACAACAGATTGGCGGGTTCTCAAAGTAATAAACTTCCCTGCGCGGCGGTGGTGCGCGCGCAGGGAAAAGTGCTTATTTTCGGTGCGGATTTTTCACGTGTTCCAGCTCTTGTGCCACCGCGCGGCGCACCGTGGTGTCGATGGCGTGCTGCAGGCCGGCGCGCAGTTCGGTGGTCAACGTTGCCATCGCTTGTTGCAGCACGTCGGCCAGGCTGTCGCGCAGATGCATGTCAAGTGTGGCATCGACGCGCGCATCGAGCTGCTGCAAAATGCGCCCGGCGATGCGCTGTTCCAGCAGCTTCCATTCCGGCTCGGTCCAGGTCTCGGTGGCCAGCGCCTGCAGTTCTGCGCCGATGACCTCCGGATCGGGGTCCTGGATCATATCGGGGACAATCTCCAGATGCGCAGGCGCATGCTCCCGCTCAGGCGCAGGCTCCGGCTCCGGCTCCGGCTCCGGCTCCGGCGCGGCCTTGCGTGCAGCTACCTCGGCAAACACTTCGGTCAGTACGGGGATACTCGGGTCGAACGGCTGCATCAGGATTTTCCTGCAACGAAGTGGGTCAATGGGTGGTCCAGCTTTTTATAGGCGACGTAACGTTTGCGCCCTTCGGCAGCATCGTCTTCATCGGTCGAGATGATTTCGAACACGCGCGCGTAACTGGCAAACGTGGCCGGCGTGCGGCGCGTCAGGTTGACCAGCATGTCGGCGTGCGGCGTGGGGTCGGTGTCGCTGACGGTGATGATGATCGGCGTCTGCGCAGCAAGCGCATCGCCGGCCAGAACGTGCGGCAAAAAATCGGTGTCCGACAAGGTCCACAGCGCCGCGTCGAGTGCGGCCGCCTGGGCGTCGTCTTCGGCCAGCAGCACCAGTTTGGCGTTGGCCGCGTAAGCCTTGCGCGCGAGCCGGCAGACGTAGCTGACCTTGTCGGGAATATTGGTATGAAAATCGATGCGGGTCATGACAGGGATGGCCTCAAAAACGGATGCCGGTCGGCGAGGGTGGCGGGCTTTCCTGCAGCACCGGTTGGTCGTCGTCTGGCACCGGTAATTTTTTCGCAGCGGCCACTGGAATGCCAGCCGGCGCCGCGCTGCGGATGGGTGGATTCTGGTAGCCGGGTGGCAGGCGTTTCGTCAGCGGATACGTCGCTGCCGTCAATGCGCCCTGCAATTCGTCGGCCCCGTAACCGACCAGCTTCTTGCTGCCCACCGTGATGAACGGCACCGCCGAACCGCCGCCGGCATCCGCCAGTTTTGCGCGGTCGGCATCGTTGCTGACGGTCTTTTCCGAGAACGGCACACCGCGGTCGCGCAGCGCCGCTCTGGCCTGGTCGCACGGCACGCAGTCCGACGACGTGTACAGCGTCACCGGATTGTTTTTCACTGCCTGCGCCAATGCGTATGGCAAGGGCACGGCCGGTGTCATGGGCGCCGTGGCGCTGCTGAAATCCTTCATTTCGACGCGCTTTTCGTGCGGTGGCGGCGGGGTGTCGCTGTAATGCACAACACCCTGATCGTCCTTCCACTTGTACATCTGCTGCGCCAGCGTCATGCCGCTGGCCGCCATCAGTGCAACTCCGACCACCACTGCTGCGGCGCGCGTCGTCATGATTTATGCCTCCATGCCGCTGTGGCGCAGCAGGGCGTCGATTGACGGCTCGCGGCCCCGGAACGCTTTAAAGGATTCCAGCGCCGGGCGGGCGCCGCCCATCGCGAGGATCTCCTGCTGGAAGCGCTTGCCGGTTTCGTCGAGCGAACCACCGCCGGCAATCACCGCTTCTTCGAATGCGGCATACGCATCGGCCGACAGCACCTCGGCCCATTTATAGCTGTAGTAACCGGCCGCGTAACCGCCGGCAAAGATATGGCCGAACGAATGCTGAAAACGGTTGAAGGACGGCGGCATCATCACCGAGAACTGGCGGCGGACATCGTCGATCAACTGCTGCACGGTTTGCACGCTGTCCGGGTTGAAGTCGTAGTGCAGGTGCATGTCGACCAGCGAGAATTCCACCTGGCGCAGCGTCTGCATGCCGGACTGGAAATTTTTCGCGGCCAGCATTTTGTCGTACAGCGCGCGCGGCAGCGGTTCGCCGGTTTTCACGTGGCCCGTTAAATCCTGCAGCACGTCCCACTCCCAGCAAAAGTTTTCCATGAATTGCGATGGCAATTCGACTGCATCCCATTCGACGCCGGAAATGCCCGACACCGACAGCTCTTCGACTTCGGTGAGCATGTGATGCAAACCGTGGCCGAATTCGTGGAACAGCGTGGTCACTTCATCGTGCGTGAACAGCGACGGCTGCAGCACGCCGTTCACCATTGCCGGCGGCGTGAAATTACACGTCAGGTAAGCAATCGGCGTCTGGATGATGCCGCCCGTCGTCAGGCGGCGCCCGCGCGCATCGTCCATCCACGCGCCCTGGCCCTTGCCGGCGCGCGCGTACAGATCGAGATAGAACTGGCCGACCAACTGGCCATCGCGTTCAATGCGGAAGAAGCGCACATCCGGATGCCATACCGGCGCGTCGTCCGGTGCAATCGTTACGCCAAACAGTTTTTGCACCAGTTTAAAAAGTCCATTCACGACTTTCGGCTCGGGAAAGTACTCTTTGACTTCCTGGGCGGAGAATGCGTAACGCTGTTCGCGCAGTTTTTCCGAGACGTACGTGACGTCCCAGGCCTGCAGATCGTCGATGCCCAGCGTGGCGGCAAATGCGCGCAGTTCGGCCAGGTCTTTTTCGGCGTACGGACGCGCGCGGCGCGCCAGGTCTTCCAGAAATTCGATCACGTGTTCGGGGCTTTGCGCCATCTTCGGCACCAGCGACACTTCGGCGAAATTGCGATAGTCGAGCAGCTTGGCTTCTTCGTCGCGCAGTTTCAACAGCGTGGCGATGTTACCGGTGTTGTCCCACTTTTCCAGCTCGCTGAATACCACACCCATTTCCGACGCCTTGGTGGCGCTGGCGCGGTAGATGGTTTCGCGCAGCGCGCGGTTGTCGCCAAACTGCAGCAGCGGGAAGTAGGACGGGAAGTGCAGCGTGAACAGGTAGCCTTCCTTGCCATCCTTTTCGGCGGCGGCGCGGGCAGCGGCCACCGCATCTTCCGGCACGCTGGCCAGTTCTTCGACGGTCGCCACAACTAATTGATAGTCGTTGGTCGCATCGAGCACGTTTTCGGAAAAGCGCGTCGAGACAGCCGCGTGCTGCTCCTGGATGTCGGCAAAGCGTTCTTTTTTCGCAGCTGGCAGTTCGGCGCCGCCGAGGCGGAAATCGCGCAGCGCGTCTTCCACGATCTTTTTACGGGCCGGCGTGAAACTGGCGAAATCGGGTGACGCGCGTAGTGCTTTGTATTTGTCGAACAGCGCTTCGTTCTGGCCCAGCGCGGTCCAGAATTCGGTGATTTTCGGCTGCGTTTCGTTGTAGACGGCGCGCAGTTCGGGCGTATCCATCACGCCGTTGAGGTGATTGACCACGCCCCAGGCACGGCCCAGGCGTTCGCTGGCTTCTTCCAGCGGGACGACGAAATTGTCCCAGGTGACCTGGTCGCCCGGGCCTTCCAGCTGCTTCACGACGGCTGCCGCGTGGGCAATCAGTTCATCGATCGCGGGTGTCACGTGTTCCGGGCGGACCGCGTCGAAACGGGTCAGGCTGGCAAATTCGAGCAGGGGGTTGGTCGTGGTCGTGGTGGTCATATTAATCCTCGTTAAGTGCGTTCGGCGGCTTCCACTGTATTCATCAGCAGCATCGTAATCGTCATCGGGCCCACGCCGCCTGGTACTGGCGTGATGTGGGCAGCCACGTCGCGGACACCCGCAAAGTCGACATCGCCGCACAGCTTGCCATTGTCATCGCGGTTCATACCGACATCGATGACGATGGCGCCGGGTTTCACCATGTCGGCGGTCAGCGTATTGCGGCGCCCGACGGCGGCGACAACGACATCGGCCTGGCGCGTGTGGTACGCCAGGTCCGGCGTTGCGCTATGGCAGATGGTGACGGTGGCATTCGCTTGCAAGAGCAGCAGGCCCATTGGTTTTCCGACCGTGTTGCTGCGGCCGATGACCACCGCATGCTTGCCGCGCAGGTCGATACCGGTGGACTCGATCAGTTTCATGCAGCCATACGGCGTGCACGGACGGAAGCCTTCCAGCCCGGTCATCAGTTCGCCGGCCGACAGCACCGAGTAGCCATCCACGTCTTTTGTCGTCGAAATCGCCTCGATGACCTTGTGTGGATTGATATGGCGCGGCAATGGCATCTGCACCAGGATGCCGTGGATGGCCGGATCGATATTCAGGGCGGCGATGCGCGCGAGCAGGGCTTCCTCGGACAAGTCGGCATCGTATTTTTCCAGCAGTGAATGAAAGCCGACGTCTGCGCAGGCTTTCACCTTGTTGCGGACGTACACCTGGCTGGCTGGATCTTCACCCACCAGGATGACGGCCAGACCCGGCTGTTTGCCCTGCGCGGCCAGGGCGCGGGTGCGTTCGGCGATCTCGCCACGGAGTTTCTGGGACAGCTGGACGCCGTCAATCAGTTGAGCTTGCATAGGTGGGATGAGTTGGATGTGGAAACCGCGATTATAAAGCCGGGGCTCCGTGTGCGCTGGCGCACTATGGCGGATTAGCCGCAGTGTGGCGCACCTTTCGCTCGAAACCCATGAGCTCATGAATTCTCCCTTTGCCGGGATCGATGATCCATTCGTTGTCAAAAAGGCTTTTAAGTGGATGAGTCATATAACAGTGATCAACCACCAGCGAATGGAATTTGTTGCCATCTTGGCGGCGTCGGTCGATACGCGCCTGCATCGTATCAGGCAGCGCTGCCATAATGAAATCAGAGATGATCAGCAAGTCGGCGTTTTTGTATGTGTCCTGTTCCATCGTGTCGAGCGCGTGGTTCAACGCTGGAGCGATGTCAGTACCGCCGTGGAACGACATGTGCAGAAAGCCCATCAGCGCTGCCGGGCCGACCTTGTCGCTGAGGTCAAGTGTCTCGATGCTTGTGGAAAAGTTAATGAGATAGCATCTACGTTGCTGTTCTCGTGCCTGCGCAGCGAAGCGGAGCGCGACTGCTTTGGCAATCGTTTCCGGCATGCCGTTCATCGATCCGCTGGTATCGATACAAATCACCATCGGCCCGAGCTTGTCGGCTTCTGTTACGCTGCGCTCTTCTTCTATCACAACATGCGTCACACTATCTTGCAGGCCGCGCATGTCGAAGCACATCAGGCTGGATTCCACGTATTTAAGGTCGAATAGCAGCGCGGTATCAGGGTCGGCCAGCAGCGCGAGTTCAGATGGCAGCAAATGTTCGATGTCGCGGCCCAGCCGGATGCCGATGATCTCTTCACGCGAGTCGATATCCGGCAGCGTGGTCTTGACTGGCGCCATCGTCAGCACTCGCTCAATTCTGTCCGTCAACGCGGCCTGTCGCATTTTTCCCAGCAACTCACACAGAGCTTGCATGCCTTTATCTTCAGCGAGGTATTTAACCCAGCGTTGGAGTTGGGCGATATTTTGCGGCGTCAGATTTCCTGCCGACAGATCGAATAAAAAGCCAGTGTCGATTCCCATTGCCGAAAGTTTTTCGTCCAGTGCAGCGAACATTTTCAGCCGCGCTACAAGTTCTTCCAGCAGCGCAGCGCGGCGCGCCGCAATTTCGTGAAGTTCCCAATCCGCACGTGCCAGGTCCAGCTGTTTCTGCCATTGTTCCCTCAACAGGCGCGTACTGATGGCCCGGTCGTCTTTTCCCGCCTGGCTTCTCCAGAATACCTCGGTAGCGGGCTGCCTGATTGCTTTGCAGAAGGCGGTGTAATCGACCACCGCCTTGTCAAATGCATCTTGTGAAAGATCGGCAGCTTGCCAGTGCAGCAATCTCTGCTCGTGGGACTGGAGCGGAAACGCTGATGCCAGTGCAGTGCGCGTAGCAGCCTGCCAGGCGCCAGCCTGTTCGACGACGTGGTCCTGGATCACTTCTGACGACGCCATCAGCGCAGGAAATTGCACAGCGAGGTCGGCATTGATACTCGCCGCTGCCGTCTGCAGGGGGCTTAGCGGCATAAACCTTCGAGCCGTTCGCAATCCTTGATGCGCAAGTTCAGGCTGTCGATTTGTTCTGTCATGCCGGCAATCGCGATATTGGTTTTTTCGGCTGGCACAAACAGGGACGCAAGCTGGGATTCCAATTGTGTCGACCGGAGCCGACACTTTTTAAGTGTCGTCTGGAGTTCAGTGTTGATTTCTGAGATGGCGGTCGCCAGCGAGTGCACCAGCCGCAGGTTGATGTTACTTTTCTTGTCACCGCGATGAAACAAAATATCCGGCGTGAAATTCATTGTCTGATTGGAGCGCACTTCTGTAATTTTGCAGCTTCCCTGACCTTCGAAGACGCAACGAAATTCGGTGACGACATTTCCGTAGGCATCCAATGGCTGAAATTCCTTGGTCGATTTGAGATGCTTGCTCGGTAAGTAAATCGATCTCGTCCCGTGGTACTGGTTCCAATAACGGAAGGCTGACGATGGTGTCATCTTGAACACGTCTTCGCCCGCCGCATTTTTTTCTGTGTTGTAGACATCCGAGGAGTAGAACAACTCGTCCTTGATTTCCTGCTCAAGTGTTTCCTTTTTTCGATCAAGCTCGGCCAGATTTGCTCCGCTGTCGAAGCCTGTCGATCTGACCGCTTCAGCAACAATCTCCGTCGCCGCTGTGTGATTGTCCTTGTGGGTCCAGATGCAATGTTGCAGCAACAGAGCATCGCTATGATTCGTTTGCTTCCGACCATTGAAAAACGCCGCCGCTTTCATCAATAGCGCGGCGCGCTGCCAGCGCCTGTCCGACACATAGATGTTGAGTACGTCATGCTGCTCGGCCAGTTGCGCACGAATCAGATGAATGATGGTCAACGTCTCCCTTGACAGCGAGACCGTATGAACCTGTTCCATCCAGTCGCGCCACTCGTCCTGCGTGACGCGCAGATTGTCAGGAACCTTGGTTTCTGCGGCGCTTGGCTTACTGTTGAGTAGCGCGTCAAAATGCGCCACCTCGCCAATAGGTGCCACCATTAGCCGCACGATGAAGCGGTCGAACAGTGCCTCCAACCCCTGGTTGGCCGCAGGGGTCTCGTTTGACGCGGCCAGCAAGGCTTTCAGAGGTGCCTGCTCGGTGATGTCGCCATTCTTGAAAATGCGTTCATTGATCAAGGTGAGCAGCGTATTCAGAATGGCAGGACTCGCCTTCCAGATTTCATCGAGAAACGCAAAATCGGCAGTTGGCAGGTAGTTCGCCGTTTTACGCTGATACCGATCCTCTTTCAAAGCCTTGATCGACACCGGGCCGAATACTTCTTCCGGTGTACTGAAACGGTTCATCAGGTATTCAAAATACATCGGTTGGTAAAAGGCGCAAGCAATGCGCCGTGAAATCAGGCTCTTTGCTGTTCCCGGCGGACCATACAGAAATGTGCTTTGTCCGCATAGCGCACCGAGGAGTGCAACGGCGACAATCTCTTCTCGTTCATACATGTCCATAGAAATAGCTTTTATCAGCTGCTGAATTCTGCTCCGTACCGATATTTTTGTGTGGTGGCTGGTGCTATGCATGTGATTTTGATCTGGCGAGAGTAAAGACAATCGAAATGGTGATGGATTGAGCTGTAAAATTATATCAAGGAAATTTGTATTGGAAGGAAGTAATAAATCGGCGATCATGGCGTCACATTGGCGGTAGCGACATTGCCCCATTTGTAGCAAGAACGCGCACGGATACAAGCACCGCCGACCGTCAGAAACTGGTCGATTTCGTACATTCCTTACATAAGTGAGATGACATGACAGACGCATTCAAACGCCGACGTAATCTGCTGGGCCTGATTGCGACATCGGCTGGATTGACGGCTTGCGGTGGCAGCAGCGACAGCAGCGCGACGCCCGTTGCCACTGCGCCTGTGACCACCACGCCGGGCATCCCGGCCCCGGTAACCGCCCCGCCCGTGACAATGGCGCCTGGAACCACCCCGGTGGCCGTTCCGGCGCCGGTCGTGCCGGTCGTGCCGGCCCTCGCCAAAAGCGCCAAGCGCGGCATTGCCTACGACCTGACCAGCGCCGCGGACCTGCAAGTGCTGTCGCCCGGTGTGAGCTGGTGGTACAACTGGGGCACCAAACCGGGTATCGATGTCAAGGTCGATGTGTTGAAGGCGACGTACCAGATCAACCCGGGCATCAAATACCTGCTGCTGATGAACGAGCCGAACCTGGTCGACCAGGCCAATATGACACCGGCAGTGGCGGCAGCACAGTGGCCAAAGTACGAGGCGATCGCGCAAGCCACTGGCGTCAAGCTGGTCGGGCCCGCCATTACCTGGGGCACGATGACCAATTTTTCCGATCCGGTGGTCTGGATGGATGCGTTTTTGGCTGCCTACCAGGCCGCCAATGGAGGCAAATCGCCGCAGATCGACTACCTGGCCTTCCACTGGTACGACTACGACCTGGCCGGTCAGCTCGATCGTTTGCTCAAGTATGGCAAGCCGTTCTGGGTGACCGAGATGGCCAACTGGCATGGCGGTAACGACGGCGCCCAGATCGATACGCTGGCCAGACAAAAAACGCAGATGACCGAAATGGTGGCGGTGTGCGAAGGCCGCGCCGACGTGTTCCGCTATGCCTGGTTCATCGGCCGCATGTCGCCCGATCCGCATTTCACCAGCCTGCTGGCAGGTGATGGGGTGCTCTCCGAGCTTGGCAAGTTATACCTGTCATTGCCGTACACGAAAACCTAGTATTGCTGCATCCGGTCAAGCCGCAAGCCGTCGCAAGCTTGCGGCTTTTTTGCGTCCATATCCCACATCATGAAATGTCATGTCATAGTTTGAAAAAGCCGGGTGCGACTGGTAGAATCCTTAACGTTATTTGATATCGTACATTCATCACAAATTGTCGGCGGCGATTTTCAAGATCGGGCGGACACTACAAAAGGAGACGCACCATATGTCAGATCAACTCGACCAGTTGACGGCCCAGTCCGCCAATGATCCGGACGCCCTCGAGACAAAAGAATGGCTCGATGCGCTGGAGGCCGTGCTGGAAAATGAAGGCCCGGAACGCGCACACTACCTGATGGAGCGCCTGGTCGACCTGGCCCGCCGCCGTGGTGCATCGATCCCGTTCTCCAGCACCACCGCCTACGTCAATACGATTCCCCTCAGCCAGGAGGCGCACTGCCCCGGCAACCTTGAATACGAAGAGCGCCTGCGCTCGTGGATGCGCTGGAACGCGATGGCGATGGTGGTCAAAGCCAACCGCGCCGACGGCGACCTCGGTGGCCACCTGTCCTCGTTTGCCTCGCTGGCGAACATGCTGGGCATTGGCTTCAATCACTTCTGGCACGCGCCGACCGCCGACCATGGCGGCGATCTGCTGTACATCCAGGGCCACTCGTCGCCGGGCGTGTACGCACGCGCGTTCCTGGAAGGCCGCCTCTCCGAAGAACAGATGCTGAACTTCCGCAAGGAAGTCGATGGCAAGGGTTTGAGCTCGTATCCGCACCCGAAACTGATGCCGACGTTCTGGCAGTTCCCGACCGTGTCGATGGGCCTCGGCCCGCACATGGCCATCTACCAGGCGCGTTTTCTCAAATACCTGCACGCACGTGGCATCGCGAAAACCGACAACCGTAAAGTGTGGGCGTTCTGCGGCGACGGTGAAATGGACGAGCCGGAATCGCTCGGCGCCATCGGCCTGGCCGCACGCGACATGCTCGACAACCTGGTCATCGTGGTCAACTGCAACCTGCAGCGCCTCGACGGTCCGGTGCGCGGCAACACGAAAATCATCCAGGAACTCGAAGGCGAATTCCGTGGCGCCGGCTGGAACGTCGTCAAGGTCATCTGGGGTCCGGGTTGGGACGCACTGCTGGCACAGGATAAAGAAGGCATCCTGCAAAAAGTGATGATGGAAACCGTCGACGGCGAATACCAGAACTACAAAGCCAAAGATGGCGCGTTCGTGCGCAAGCACTTCTTCGGCAAGCATCCGAAGCTGCTGGAAATGGTCGCCAACATGACCGACGACGATATCTGGCGCCTGACCCGCGGCGGTCACGATCCGCACAAAATTTACGCGGCATTCAAGATCGCCCAGGAACACAAGGGCCAGCCGACCGTCCTGCTGGTGAAAACCGTCAAGGGCTACGGCATGGGCAAATCCGGCGAGGCGCGCAACACCGCCCACCAGACCAAGAAGCTCGACGACGAAGCGATCCGCGAAATGCGCGACCGTTTCTCGCTGCCGATTCCGGACGACCAGCTGGCCGACATCCCGTTCTTCAAGCCGGCCGACGATGCGCCTGAAATGGTGTATTTGCACGAGCGCCGCAAAGCCCTCGGCGGTTACCTGCCGCAGCGCCGCATGACGTCCGACGAAGTGCTGACCGTGCCGCCACTGGAAGCGTTTAAAAACGTGCTGGAGGCGACCGCCGAAGGCCGCGAAATCTCGACGACGCAAGCGTTCGTGCGCGTCATTTCCACATTGCTGCGTGACGAATCGCTGGGCAAGCGCATCGTCCCGATTCTGGTCGATGAATCGCGTACGTTCGGCATGGAAGGCCTGTTCCGCCAGATCGGTATTTACAATCCGCGCGGCCAGTTGTACGAGCCGGTCGATAAAGACCAGGTGATGTACTACCGCGAGGACAAGGCCGGCCAGATTCTGCAAGAGGGTATCAACGAAGCGGGCGGCATGAGTTCGTGGATGGCGGCGGCGACGTCGTATTCCACCAACGACCGCATCATGATCCCGTTCTACACGTTCTACTCGATGTTCGGTTTCCAGCGCATTGGCGACCAGATCTGGGCTGCCGGCGACATGCGCGCGCGTGGCTTCCTGATGGGCGGCACGGCCGGCCGCACGACGCTGAACGGCGAAGGCCTGCAGCACGAAGATGGCCACAGCCACATCGTCGCGGCGACCATTCCAACCTGCATGCCGTACGACCCGACCTTCAGCCATGAAGTGGCTGTGATCATTCAGGATGGCCTGCGCCGCATGGTGGCGGAGCAGGAAGATGTGTTCTATTACATCACCATCATGAACGAGAACTATCCACAGCCAGGCATTGTCGCCGGCCAGGAAGCGGGCATTTTGAAGGGCATGTATCGCCTGTCGCAAGGCGATGCCAGCGCGAAGCTGCGCGTGCAGCTGATCGGTTGCGGCACCATCCTGCGCGAATCGATGTTCGCTGCCGAACTGCTGGCGGCCGACTGGGGCGTTGCTGCCGATGTGTGGTCGGCGCCGTCGCTGACCCTCGTGGCTAGAGACGGTCAGGATGCCGAGCGCTGGAACATGGTCAACCCGAGCCAGCCGCAGCGTGTGCCGTATGTCACCAGCCTGCTGCAGGACACCGATGGCCCGATCGTCGCGACGACCGACTACATGCGTGCTTTCGCCGAACAGATCCGTGCGTTCATGCCGAAGGGCCGCACGTACAAAGTGCTGGGCACCGACGGTTTCGGCCGCTCCGACTCGCGCGCCAAGCTCCGTGAATTCTTCGAAGTGAACCGGTACTACATCACGGTTGCTGCGTTGAAATCACTGGCCGACGAAGGCAAGATCGACGTGTCGGTGGTGGAGCAGGCGATTGCCAAGTACGGTATCGATCCGAACAAGCCGAATCCGGTCACGCAATAAGCCAGCCACTACCACGTCCTCCCCGCGAAGGCGGGGACCCATACCACCTCTGATTAGTGTTATCGCTAAGCTTGGGTGCTATAGATCCCCGCCTGTGCGGGGAAGAAAAATAACGGAGCTAACATGAGCATTGTGGAAGTCAAAGTCCCCGACATCGGCGACTTCAAGGAAGTGGAAGTGATCGAACTGATGGTCAAGCCGGGCGACACCGTCAAGGTCGACCAGTCGCTGATCACGGTCGAATCGGACAAGGCCAGCATGGAGATTCCGTCCAGCCACGCCGGCGTCGTAAAAGAACTCAAAATCAAGGTCGGCGACAAGATCGCCGAAGGTTCGCTGGTGCTGATCCTGGAAGCGAGTGAAGGCGGCGAGGCTGCGCCTGCTGCCGAAGCACCTGCCGCCGCGCCAGCACCTGCCGCTGCTCCGGCACCTGCTGCTGCACCTGCGCCAGCCGCAGCACCAGCACCGGCTGCTGCACCTGCACCTGCCGCTGCCGCTGGTCCTGCAACGTCCAGCGCCAAAGCGCACGCCTCGCCATCGATCCGCAAGTTCGCCCGCGAACTCGGTGTCGACCTGCTGCGCGTGACGGGCAAGGGTCCGAAGGGCCGCATTACCCAGCAAGACGTGCAGGATTTCGTCAAGGGTGTGATGGCAGATGGTGGCCAACCTGCGGCGGCCGGCGCTGCAAAAGCGGGCGGCTCGGGCGTCGGTCTCGACCTGCTGCCATGGCCGTCGCTCGACTTCAGCAAATTCGGTCCGACCGAACTGCTGCCGCTGTCGCGCATCAAGAAAATCTCGGGCCCGAACCTGCACCGCAACTGGGTCATGATCCCGCACGTGACGCAGTTCGACGAGTCCGACGTCACCGACCTGGAACAGTTCCGCGTCGATTCGAATGCCGCGCTGGCAAAAGCCAAGTCGACGGTCAAGCTGACCATGCTGGCATTCGTCATCAAGGCCTGCGTGGCCGCGCTGAAAAAGTACCCGGCATTCAATGCGTCGATCGATGAAACCGGCGCCAACCTGATTTTGAAGCAGTACTACAACATCGGTTTTGCGGCCGATACGCCCAACGGGTTGATGGTACCGGTGATCAAAAATGCCGACACCAAATCGATCTCGCAGATCGCTACCGAGATGGGCGAACTGTCAGGCCAGGCGCGCGACGGCAAACTGTCGCCGGCAAACATGCAGGGTGCGACTTTCACGATTTCCTCGCTCGGTGGCATCGGTGGCACGGCCTTCACGCCGATCATCAATGCACCGGAAGTGGCGATCCTCGGCCTGTCCAAGTCAGCCATGAAGCCAGTCTGGGACGGCGCCGCCTTCCAGCCACGCCTGATGCTGCCGCTGTCGCTGTCGTACGACCACCGCGTCATCGACGGCGCCATGGCGGCGCGCTTCACTGCCTACCTGGCCGATGTCATGGCCGACCTGCGCAAAACCTTGCTGTGATTGGAGACCTGATATGAGCACAGTAGAAGTCAAGGTCCCGAATATCGGCGACTTCAAGGAAGTTGAAATCATCGAACTGATGATCAAGGTGGGCGACACGATCAAGGTCGACCAGTCGCTGGTGACCGTCGAATCGGACAAGGCCAGCATGGAGATTCCGTCCACGCACGCGGGCGTCGTCAAGGAGCTCAAAGTCAAAGTCGGCGACAAGGTGGGCGAAGGCTCGCTGTTGCTGATGATCGACGAGGCAGGCGAGGGGGCGGCATCGGCTGCGGCGCCAGCACCGGATGCTACCGCAGCTACGGCATCGTCCACTGCAACGCCAACGGAATCCCAGGCGCCGGCCAAACCAGCGGCACCGTCCCCGGTGGGCTCCGGCCCGGCGCCAGGCTTCGGCACGTTCACCGGCAAAGCCGACATCGAGTGCGACATGATGGTGCTGGGCGCCGGTCCCGGCGGTTATTCTGCTGCGTTCCGCGCCGCCGACCTGGGCATGAACACGGTCCTGGTCGAGAAATACGCGACGCTTGGCGGCGTGTGCCTGAACGTCGGCTGCATTCCGTCGAAAGCGCTGCTGCACGTGGCTGCCGTCATCGACGAAACCGCGACGATGGCCAAGCATGGCGTGACGTTCGCGCCACCGCAAGTGAACATTGACGAACTGCGCGCCTACAAAGATGGCGTCATCAAGAAAATGACCGGCGGCCTGGCCGGCATGGCCAAAGCGCGCAAGGTGACAACAGTGCAGGGCGTGGGCCAGTTCCTGTCGCCGAACCACATTGAAGTCACTGCAACGGACGGCACCAAAAAGGTCATCCAGTTCAAGAACGCGATCATCGCGGCCGGTTCGTCCGTTGTGAAGTTACCCTTTGTGCCGGAAGATCCGCGCATCGTCGATTCGACCGGCGCCCTGGAACTGCGCCAGATTCCAAAGAAGATGCTTGTCATCGGCGGCGGCATCATCGGCCTGGAAATGGCCACCGTCTACTCGACCCTCGGCGCCCGCATCGATGTGGTTGAAATGATGGATGGCCTGATGCAGGGCGCGGACCGCGACATGGTCAAGGTCTGGCAGAAGTTCAACGAGAAGCGCTTCGACAAGATCATGACCAAGACCAAAACAGTGGGCGTGGAAGCGCTTCCTGAAGGCATCAAGGTCACGTTCGAATCGGCCGAAGCTGGCACCGCTGCGCCAGAACCGCAAACCTACGACATGGTGCTGGTGGCAGTTGGCCGCAGCCCGAACGGCAAGAAGATCGCCGCCGACAAAGCCGGCGTCATCGTCACCGACCGCGGCTTCATCAACGTCGATGCGCAGATGCGCACCAACGTGCCGCACATCTTCGCCATCGGCGACCTGGTAGGCCAGCCGATGCTCGCGCACAAAGCCGTGCACGAAGCGCACGTGGCAGCGGAAGCGGCGCATGGCGAAAAAGCCTTCTTCGACGTCAAGGTGATTCCATCGGTGGCGTACACCGATCCGGAAGTGGCGTGGGCCGGCATTACCGAAGACGAAGCAAAAGCGCAGGGCATCAAGGTAGAAAAGGGCCACTTCCCGTGGGCTGCTTCCGGCCGTGCCGTTGCCAACGGCCGCGATGAAGGTTTTACCAAGCTTTTGTTCGACGCTGAAACGCACCGCATCATCGGCGGCGCCATCGTCGGCACGCACGCAGGCGACATGATCGGCGAGATCGCGCTGGCAATCGAGATGGGCGCCGATGGCATCGATATCGCCAAAACGATCCACCCGCACCCAACGCTGGGCGAGTCGATCGGCATGGCGGCGGAAGTGTATGAAGGTACGTGCACGGACTTGCCACCGGCACGGAAAAAGTAAGCTCTCGGTGTAAAGCCGCAGACGTAAAAAATGACGTAAAAAAACCGGGGACACCCGGTTTTTTTACGTCACCCTCGCGCAGGCGAGGGCCCATAGCACTTCTGATCAGACATTACTTTATGCGGTCAACGGAGTATGGGCCCCTGCCTCCGCGGTGGGGGGAAAAGGATATGTCAGTTATAACTTGTCCACGCCTTCGGAATCTCCATCGCACCGCTGCGTGCCGCTTCGGCATACGCGCGCATTTGCGCCATCACCGCGGCCATATTCGCTTCATCCGGTTTGGCCATGAAGCCCTTCAGACGCTGATCCAGTGCCGCCTGCTGATCGTTCCATTCCAGTCTTGCAATCGTGCTCATGCTGCTCCCGTTGGCGTATGCCTGAATAGTTGTTTTAAATGCCACTCTAATGCTGAGCTTACAGGATGAAAGCGCGCTGCGCAAACCGTTCTCCTGTACGCTGGCAACCATACAAAAAGCGGGTGCGCAGCGCGCGTCACTACGCCATTACGGAGACAGTGCCATGAGTAGCGACGCCATTAAACAAGCCACCAGGGTCCCCGTGACCCTGGCCTTGCTCACCGCCACAGCCATGCTGGCCTTCGCCGTCAATTCGCTGCTGGCGCGCCTTGCGTTCAAAACTACGCCGATCGACGCCGCCACTTTTACTGCCATCCGCCTCGTCGCCGGTGCGCTGACGCTGCTCTGCATCGTGCGCGTGCAGGGCGCCACGCTGGCGTTCACCAGGACCGGCTGGCTGTCGGCCGCGCTGCTGTTTATCTACGCGGCGGCGTTTTCGTTCGCCTACCGCGACATCAGCACCGGCGCCGGCGCGCTGGTGCTGTTCTCGGCGGCCCAGTTGACGATGATTTCTTACGGCCTCATAAAAGGCGAGCGCGCCAGCGCCTGGGGCATGCTGGTGGCCTGCGTCGGCATGGCGATGTTTCTCGCGCCCTCGGCATCCACTCCGCCTTTGTTTGCCGCCATGTTGATGGCCGCGGCGGGCTTTGCATGGGGTGTTTTTTCCTTGCTCGGACGAACCGGCGGCGTGCCGATGGCGACTACCGCAACCAGCTTTGTTTGCGCAGTACCATTTGCGGCTGTCCTGCTGCTGGTGCAGGCCAATCAATTACATTTCGATGCCACCGGCGCGTTGTGGGCGCTGCTGTCCGGCTGCGTGACATCGGCGCTGGGGTACGCCATCTGGTACTGGGTGCGCGTGCGCCTCACTGCCATCAGCGCCGGCGCGGTGCAGCTGTCGGTGCCGGTCATCAGCGCCGTGCTGGGTGTTTTTCTGCTGGGCGAGACGCTGACCTTGCGCAGCGCCCTGTGCGGGCTGACGGTGCTGGGTGGGATCGCCTGGGTTACGCTGACGGCGCGGCGCTGAACGCCAGCTGCGCAAAGCGTTCACCGATGCCCCGATGTGCGGCCGCGCCTGGATGCAGGTTGTCGGCCAGTGGCAGCGCCTGGGCGTCCGCCTCACCGAACAGCGTTCGCCCATCGAGATAAAACAGTTGCGGGTCGGTGGGCGCCCGCTGCGCCACGATGCGCTGCAATTCGGCGCGAATGGTGGACAAGGTCAGCTTGCCGGCAGCTTTTTCCGCCGCCTTGCCGGTCGCCCGGAAACGCAGGATGCCTTCGCGCAGTGCACTCACGTCCGGCAGGGTAGGGCCGGGGGTGTCTTCGTGAATCGGGCACAGGATCGGCGCGACGATCAGAAGCGGCGTGGTCGGATGACCTTCGCGAATGGTGTCGATAAAACCGTGGACTGCCGGCCCGAACGCACGCAGGCGCATGACATCGAGGTTGACCAGGTTGGTGCCGATCTTGACGCTGATCCGGTCGGCCGGCGTATCGCGCATGACGCGCGCAACAAACGGGTCAAGCAGGGCGCTGCCGCCAAAACCCAGGTTCGTCAGTTCCCAGCCGCGTTGCAACGCGGCCAGCGCCGGCCAGGTGGTCGAAGGACTGGCCGCGTCGGAGCCGTGGCTGATCGAGCTGCCGTGGTGCAGCCAGGTGGAACGACTTGCCACTGGCGCGATCGGTGCGTCGGTACGCAACGCAATCAGTTCCGTGGTTTCGTTATAGGGCAGCCACAGTTCGATGTGTTTGGCGCGCGCCGGCAAGCCGGCAAAACGCACGGTGCCCGCCAATCCAGGCGTGGTATCGACCGTGCCGGTGGCGAGATTGATCGCCATGACGTTGCCGCCATCGCTGCTTGCCTGCGCCGCGAGCGCGCCGTCGATCAACAAATCGTAGACGCCAGCCGGCCGCGCCGGCATGCCGGCATACACGCGATACGTACGCAGCGTATCGAGTGCGATGACAGTCGCCTCGGTAGAGAATGCCAGCCGTACGCCGGCTGGCTGCGCCTCGACCATCATCAGTTGCGGGTCCGGACATTGCTGGCGTGCCCACGCTGGCAGGCGGTGCGGCAGCAGACCGTGGGCGGTTGGTTCCAGTTCCACGGCGCCGCGCAGGATGGAGAAGTCGATGGCGTGAGTGAAGATCATGACGCCATCATACCGAAGTGCGCGTCAGGGCTGGCGCAGCACGCCGTGATAAAACAGGTCGAGCCGCAGGTGCATTTTTTCCATGGCGACCGGACGGCTCTCGGCAGCACGCGCAAACAGGAAGCAGCGCAGCTGATCGCCCTTGACGCAGCTGATCAGGTGCTTGGCAGCGCGCTCCGGCGTGATGCCGTCGCGTAGCAGCGCGGTGATGTCCGCGCGCGCGAAAAATTCGGTCAACATATCGTTGGTACGGCGCGGCCCATGCTCGTAAAACGTCTCGGCCAGCTCCGGATTGTCGGCTGCTTCCGCCATCACCACGCGCTGCATGGCAATCACGTCGGGGCTGTCCATCAGGTCGAGGAAGCGCACGGCGAAGTCGGTGACAATTTCCTTGAACGGGCGCTGGTCGGCCAGCATTTCGCCACTACCAAAAAAACGGTCACGGCGCTGTTCGAGTGCGGCGCTCAGCAAGCCGGATTTGCCGCCAAATTTTACATAGATCGTGCGCACCGCTACATGGGCCTGGCGTGCGATCGCTTCCAGACTGACCTTGGTGTAGCCATTTTTCAGAAACATCGTGCCAGCCGTGTGCACCAGTTCGTGCATGCGTGCTTCGGCGTCCGCGGTTTTGGGGCGGCCGGCAGATTTGCTCGCAGAAGTCCCGGGGTGTGAAGGTGTGCTCATGGCCCGAACTGTACCGTGAAATAAAATGAAATGCAATCGTTTCATTTCTTGACTTGGCGATTTTTTTGTCGAATAATGCTCGATATTAATTTCAATCATCACCCCCATTATTTACGGAGTCGTTCCATGTCACAGCCCGTCGAACAGAAGAATAATTCAGCCGTCCCTGCTGGCGCGCCGGCGGGTGCTCCAGCTGACACCCCAGGTAATCAAGGCACCCCAGCCGCGCCGGCGGGTAAAAAACCGCCGAACAAGCGCGTGCTGATCATCGTCGCCGTGCTGGCGCTGGTCGCCCTCGGCGCCGGTGGCCGCATGTGGTATCGCAGCGCGAATTTCGTCGACACTGAAAACGCGTATGTCACCGGCCACGTGCACCCGGTCTCGTCGCGCATCGCCGGCGTCGTCACCAAAGTGCTGATCGACGATAACCAGGTCGTCAAGGCCGGCGACGTGATCGCCGAACTCGATCCTGCCGACCAGAACGTGCGCATCGAGCAGATTCACGCGCAGATCGCCAGCGCGCAGCAACAGGTGGTGCAGGCCGGAGCCCAGATCATGCAGACGCGCGCCCAGGCGTCGGCCGCCACTGCGCAGGTTGCGCAGGCCCAGTCGCAAGTGGTGCGCGCCAACCAGGACGCTACCCGTTTCGGCCAGCTGTATAACGACAGCATGAAAGCCGTGTCGAAAGCCGAAGTCGATGCTGCCAACGCCACCCGCACCGGCGCTGCCGCCGACCTGAATGCGCGCCGTGACAATGTCAAGGCGGCAGAGGCGCAGATCAGCGCGGCCGAATCGGCGCGCGATGTGCTGAAGGCGCAAGTCAAAGTGCTGCAGACTCAGTTGAAAGACGCCGAGCAGCAGCAGGGCTACAACCGGATTCTCGCGCCAGTATCGGGCCGGGTCGGCAAGCGTAGCGTGGAAGTGGGTGCACGCGTGCAGCCGGGCCAGCAACTGGCGGCGCTCGTCCAGGACGATGTCTGGGTCGTGGCCAATTTTAAAGAAACCCAGTTGCCAGGCCTCGCGCCGGGCCAGGCGGTGGAGCTGAAAATTGATGCGCTGCCCGACTACAAACTGACGGGCCGCATCGACAGCTTCGCGCCGGCGTCGGGCAACCAGTTTGCGCTGCTGCCAGCCGATAACGCCACCGGTAACTTCACCAAGGTGGTGCAGCGCGTGCCGGTGAAGGTGACGTTCGATCCGAGCGACCTGAAAAAACTGGCCGGCCGCCTGGTGCCAGGCATGTCGGTGAACGTTGAAGTCGAGCTGCATCAGAAGGGCGACAAGCCCGTACCTCCCGCCGCTACGGTCGCTGCGCACTAAGGACTGGCCATGACCAGCACTACGAAATCGGCGAATTCTGCCAGCGCTGCGCCCGCGCAGATCAGCGAGCAGATCACCAGCCGCACCTGGATTGCGGTGGCCGCCGGCATGCTTGGCGCGTTCATGGCGGTGCTCGACATCCAGATCACCAACTCGTCGCTGAAAGACATCCTGGGCACGCTGTCGGCGACCCAGGAAGAGGGCTCCTGGATTTCGACCGCCTACCTGTGCGCGGAAATTGTCGTCATTCCGATGACGGGACTGTTCGCGCGCGCGTTTGGCGTACGCGGCTACATGATGGGCACCACTGCCCTGTTCCTGCTGTTTTCGACGCTGTGCGGCGCGGCCTGGAGCCTGCCGAGCATGATCGTATTCCGCATGCTGCAAGGCTTTACGGGCGGCGCACTGATTCCGATGGCCTTTACGCTGGTACTGACCAAGCTTCCCGCGTCGCGGCGCGCTACCGGCATGGCGATTTTTGGCCTGACCGCCACGCTGGCGCCTTCCATGGGCCCGACGCTGGGCGGTTACCTGACCGACCTGTATGGCTGGCCGTCGGTCTTCTACATCAACTGGGTACCGGGCGTGCTGCTCATCGGTGGCATGTGGTACGGGCTCGATCCGGAAAAGAAAGCGCTGAGTGCGCTGTACAACGCCGACTGGGCCGGCATTGCCATGATGGCGCTGGGCCTGGGCAGCCTGACGATTTTTCTGGAAGAGGGCAACACGAAGGACTGGTTCGATTCGAGCTTCATCATCACCTTCGCCGCGCTGGCCATTTTCGGCATCCTGGGCTGGGTGGCGCTGTCCTTTTCGGGCCGTGACGCGTTCGTCAACTTGCGCCTGTACGCCCAGCGTAACTTCCTGGTGGCGACCGTGCTGGCGGCGTGTACCGGCATGGGCCTGTACGGCTCGGCCTTTTTGCTGCCGCTGTTCCTGGGCCAGATCGCCAACTACACGCCGATGCAGATCGGCGAAGTGATCGCCTGGTCGGGCCTGCCGCAGCTGCTGGTCATGCCATTCGCGGCGAAATTATCGGGCAAGGTGGACAACCGCATTCTGTGTACCTTCGGCCTGCTGCTGTTCGGCGGCTCCTGCCTGATGAATGCCTACATGGACGCATCGACCGGTTTCAACGAACTGCTGTGGCCCCAGATCATCCGGGCCATCGGTCAGCCCTTCGTCATCCTGACGCTGTCGAACTTTGCGCTGCAAGGCGTGGCGCCGAAAGACATGCCGTCGGCATCGAGCCTGTTCAACATGACCCGTAACCTGGGCGGCTCGATCGGCATCGCCCTGCTGGCCACCGCGCTGACCAACCGCGAGCACTTCCACTCGGCGCGCCTCGGCGAATCGGTATCGATGTACTCGACCGCGACGCAGGTGCGCCTGGACCAGATGACGGCAGCTTTTGTCAGCGCCGGTATCGACCCTGTGCAGGCGGGCCAGCAAGCCATCGGCGCGCTCAACCGCATCGTCCAGCGCGAATCGTATGTCATGGCCTACAACGACGCCTTCTTCATCATTGGCAGCGTGCTGATCGCCTGCATCGGCGCGATCTGGTTCGCCGACAAGGTCAAGGCGCCGTCCGGCCCCGGCGGCGGCGGACACTAATTCAAAAGACACGAGAAAACTATGTTGACCAAATTTGATAAAGCCGCACTGGCGCTGGCAATGGCTGCCGCCCTGGGAGGCTGCACCACCGTCGGCCCGAACTTCACGGCGCCTGCCGCCATCGACACGCCCTCGTACCGTCACGTCGACGGCCAGGCCGCCGACACGGCCCGCCTGCCCGCCGAATGGTGGACCGTCTTCAACGACACCACGCTGAACACACTGGAAGGCCGCGCGCTACGTGAAAATCCAAGTGTGCGTGCCGCTGCCCAGCGCTTGTTGCAAGCGCAGGCGCAGCTTGGCGTGGTGCGTGCCAACCAGGCGCCGAACGTGTCGCTCGGTACCTCGGTCGGCTACTCGCGCAGCTCGGCCGAATCGGCCCAGGGTCAGGCACTTGGCGGCCGCGCCATCAGCGGCATGGATTATCAGGTCGGCGCGCGCCTGTCTTACGAACTCGATCTGTGGGGCCGCGTGCGCCGCGTCGTGGAAGCGACCGACGCCCAGGCACTGCAGGCGCAGGACGACCGCGATGGCGTGCTGCTGATGTTGTCCAGCCAGGTCGCATCGACCTACTGGCAGCTGCGCGGCATGGACGCTGAAATGGCGATTTTGAAAAATGCGCTGGCCACGCGCCTCGAATCGAATCAGCTGGTGGAAGCGCGTTTCAACGCCGGCCTGTCGAACGAACTCGATGTGTCGCGCACCCGCATCGAACGCGCCAACGCCGAGGCGGACCTGCACGAGGTTCAGCGCCAGCGCCAGAACCTGGAACACGCGCTGGCCACGCTGGTGGGCGCAACACCAAGTGCGCCGCTGCTGGCTCTGACGGATGCCGCGCTGCCACAGCCGCCGGCCATTCCGGTTGGCCTGCCGGCCAGTCTGCTGGGGCAGCGTCCGGATTTGGCATCGAGCGTGGCTGGATTGAAGGCGGCGAATGCGCAGATCGGCGTGGCCGAAGGTGCGTTTTATCCATCGCTTTCCCTGACCGGCAATTTCGGCTTTGCATCGGAAAAACTGAGCACACTGACGCAAGGCAGTGCGCGTAATTTTTCGGTCGGACCGTTGGCGCTGTCGCTGCCAATTTTCGACGGTGGCCGCAACAAGGGCAACCTGGCATTGGCGCGCGCGCGTTACGACGAAGCGGTGGCCAATCACGAAACCCGGTTGCTGACGGCGTTGCGTGAAGTGGAAGACGCGCTGTCCGATGTGCAGCAGCGCGCGCAGCAGGGCGCCGTGCAGGCGCAGGCGCAACAGGCGGCCGCACGCGCGCTTCTGGTGGCGCAGGCGCGCTTCGACCACGGCGTATCGACGTACCTCGACGTGACCGATGCGCAGCGCAGTTCGCTGTCGGCCGACCGCGCCGCCGCGCAAATCCGCACCCAGCGTCTGCTGGCAGCAGTGGCTGTCGCCCGCGCGCTGGGCGCTGGCTGGACCGAGCAGGCACCATTGGCGACGATCGCGTCCAAATAGCGCGGCTGCGGCGGCGGTTCATGATTCATTCGACAAGCGTTCGATGACGCACAGATATTTACGCTGGCTACTGGTGTAATCAATGCATCAAAACAACGCACGAGGAATTCACCATGAAAACGATCAATGCAGGTTTGCTGGCCACGTTGTTGGCCGCCGCAGTTGGCAGCGCCTTTGCCCAGTCGACGACCACGACCACGACCACCACGGTGCGCTCGCCACTGGTGACCAGCACCGACACCCGCGATCCGGTCAAGTCGGACGCGGTGGATAAATGTGCGCAGGCTTCCGGATCGTCGAAGACCGGTTGCGTTGTCGGCCGCGATGGCAAGGTCACCACCGTGAATGGTACGACCGTGACCGAGAAGACCAAGGATGTTGCACGCACCGCCGTGGATAAAACCAAGGCTGCCGCATCGGCTGTCGCGCAGAAAACCGAGAACATGGTTGATCGTGCTGGCAGTAGCAAAACCGCTGCCGCTGCCGACCGTGGCGTCGACAAGACCGCCGCAGCTGCATCCGATTCGGTCATCACCACGAAGGTCAAGGCCAGTATTTTTGCCGAGCCTGAATTGAAATCGATGGGTATTCACGTTGAAACAGAAAAAGGCGTCGTCATGCTGAGCGGCTTCGTTAATACGAAAGCGGAGGCCGATAAAGCCGTTGCTGCTGCCAAGACAGTTGAAGGCGTATCGAACGTGAAAACCGCCATCAAGGTCAAGTAAGCGTTTTTCGTTAAATGAGCCCTGCGCCTGCATTGCGGTCGCAGGGCTTTTTTCATTCTCAGGCGTATTCGACCGTTCTTTTGCAACATAGAATCATTTTCTTCAGTAATTCTCTGTATCCCCGCGTATAATTTTTTCGTGAACAGACTACAAGCCTTTGGCTACATCGCCGCCCAGGCCGCGCGCGGCGACATCAGCTTGCCCACCAGCGTCAACGCGGTGTTGCGCCTTAAAAATGCCCTCGATCAGTCCGATTGCCATCTCGACGACGCCATCCGGCTGGCGCTGGGCGAACTGCAACTGGCGGCCCGCACTGTCGCGCTGGCCAACTCGGCCGCGTTCAACGGTGGCGGCGGGCCTGCGCTCACCAATGTGCGCGCAGCCGTGAATCGCATCGGCTACCGCAACTTGAAAATGCTCGTGGCAAGCTTGCTGGTGCGCCAGTTCGGCGCGCATATCAGCGACCCCGCGCTGCGTATGAAAGCCGAACAGTTGTGGCAGCACACGGCGCACGTCGCCGCGCTGGCACAAGTGCTGGCGCGCCGGATCACCGGGGTCGATCCCGACACGGCAGTATTTGCCGCCATCGTGCATGAAGTAGGAGGGTTTTATCTGCTGTCGCGTGCCGGCGAATTCCCGGGTCTGCTTGACGACGATCCGGAAAACTGGGCAACCTTGTGCGAGGAAGTCGTCAGCCGTGAAGTGATGCGCAAGCTGGCGGTGCCGCATGAAGTGGCCGAGGCCATTGCAGGCCTGCGCGCCAGCATGCTGGCCATGCCGCCGTCCAGCCTGCTCGACACGTTGTTGCTGGCGAATCAATACGCGCCGGTCCCGTCACCGTTGGACAGCCGTAACGCCAACCGTCCGCGCGACGTCGAAACCATGACAGACCTGGTGTTCGACGATGGCACGCTGGCCTCGATCCAGATTGAGGCGGAAGAGACGTACCGCACCATGAGCGCGGCATTGCTGGTCTGACGGTTAGTGCAGGATGACCTTGGTTTGCGTCCCCGGCACCAGCACGATGGCGCCGAAGGTGCGGTGTTTGCCCAGCATCAGCGCGGCCAGTGCCACACCTGCGAGGGCCAGGCCCGCCGCCACCCATTGCGGTGATGCATAGTTGTAACCCAGCGTCAGGGGAATGCCGCCGAGGAAGGCGCCCAGTGCGTTGCCGATATTAAAGCCCGACTGACCCAGCGATGAGCCCAGCATTTCGGCATCGCGCGAATGGTCCATCAGCAGCATCTGGATCGACGGCCCGAGCGCCAGCGCATTTGCGCCACCGATAAATGCCAGCAGCAAAATCGCCGGCTGCGAGTGCGCCAGCAGGGCGTTCAGCACCAGGACGGTCACCATCAGGCTCAGCAGAATCACGATCGATTTGATCGGTGTCACCTTGTCGGCAAGCTTGCCGCCGAGGATCACGCCAACTGTCATGCCGACGCCAATGAGCGTCATGATCAACGGAATGGTGGCAGCGGAAAAATGCGCCATGTCGGTCAGCAGTGGTGCGATATAGCTGAGCGACGCAAAGAAACCGCCGGTGCCGATCGAGGTAATCGCCATCGCCAGCCATAAGCCGGGCCGCTTGAAAATCTTCAGGTCGTGCCGGAAGCCTGCGCTTGGCGCCGGTTCGAAATGCGGCACCCAGCGCTTGAGCAGCAACACGGTCGCTACGCCGATCACACCCACCAGCAGAAACACCATGCGCCAGCTGCCGTTGTGGCCCAGCCAGGTACCGAACGGCACGCCGATAACATTGGCCACCGTCAGGCCGGTAAACATGCTGGCCACCGCAGCCGCGACTTTGCCCTTGTCGGCCAGCCGGCTGGCCACCACCGCACCCACGCCAAAGAACGCGCCATGCGGCAGGCCTGCCAGAAAGCGGCAAAACATCAGCACATGGAAATTTGGCGCCAGCGCCGAGACCGCATTGGTGACGGCGAACAGCATCATCAGCCAGACCAGCACTTCTTTCGGCCCGCGCCGCGCCATCAGTGCCACCAGGGTCGGCGCACCGATCACGACGCCGATGGCATACGCCGAAATCAGGTATCCCGCTTGCGGAATCGTAATGGACAGGTTGGTAGCGACATCGGGCAAGATGCCCATCATGACGAATTCCGTCATGCCAATACCAAAACCGCCGAGGGCCAGCGGCGCCAGGCTTTTTTTCATGTGTGGGAAAAGGTGAGTGCGGCAGACAGACAGCCGCGGTTGAATCAATGCATCAGTATAACGGGTGCCTGCGGAATCGTCTGCTCAGAAGTGGTGATGGCGGATATTCGGGGCGTTGATGGTTATCTGCTTGTTACGGGGTGGCTGTTGCGCCAGTTGCGCCGGTGGCTGCGTTGATGTCGGCGACAATCTGCGGCAGCGATTTTTCATCGTAGCCGCGATAGACGCGGACGATTTTGCCGTCCTTGCCGATGATGAGCATGTGTGGAATGCCACTCACGCCGTATGCCTCGCTGGCCTTTTTATCCTGGTCATTGGTCATACCGATGGTAAACGACGGGGCGAGCGCACGCGCCGCCGCGCGAAAGGTGGCGCGATCCTCGGTATTCACGGCAATCACCTGGATGTGGTCTTTCACCTTCGAACCCTGGATTGCATTCAGCACCGGCAATTCTTTGAGGCAGTAGGGACACCAGGTGGCCCAGAACGAGACGACCACGGCTTTGCCAGCGTAATCGGACACCTTGACGACCATACCGTCCGTGGTTTTTCCGAGGTAGTCGGGCGGGACATCGCCTGCTGCCGGCGCGGCGGCGTGGGCGCTGAGGGACAGGAACAGGAGGCCGCTGAACAGGAGGCACGAGGTGCGTGTCATGGTCGAGATTTTTGATAGAAAACTGGATAATTAATTTTAGCCAATTTAGTCCGGATGTCGAGTTTAATGGCTCTCGGAGACGATCTTCTGCGTTGAAAAGTTCTGAGGGATATTTAGTAAGCGGCTGATTTAAAGAGGATTTCGGTAAAAATTAGGAAAATGTGAAAACATACCGACAAAGCATACGGAGACGAAAAAAAGCAGTGATGAGCACTCGCCACTGGTTTTTTCTGTCCTGAGAATTCGTGGTAGGCCGTGCGGGATTCTAATCTGCGAACAGATTACAAGCCCACTGCACTACTAATTAGTCGAATAGACATCGAAGATTTTGCTATCCTTGCCGAAAGTAAGGAGCAGTGGCATGCCACTTATGCTATACGTCTTGCTGGCCTTTACCATAATCTTCAATTAGTCGATGGTGTACAACTAAGCGCGAGCCGGGTTGCGAAAGGTAAAGCAGTCATTAGTATTCATTGCAACGGCTGGAGGCGGTCTATAATCTTCAAACTACGGATCGCTTTCGGCAACGATAGTTATCTGCGGCATCGGGCCCCAAGTGCGCCAGAACGAAATGACCATAGTGTTATAGCGGAATCGAAAAATTGATACCCCGATTTGATCTAAACGCTTTGCGCATTTAATGGCCTTCTGGGGTCATTGCACTGCTTCGATGTGTGCCAGGGTAAGGCAGTGAAGATGAGGTAGACGGCATAAAATTGTGCATTGACTTACAG
>JALYUM010000086.1 GCA_030853745.1 Pseudomonadota bacterium
GCGGTTGACTTTGTCGTCGGCAGCGAAGGCCGGGGTGACGATGGCGGCGGACAGGATGGCGCCGGCCAGCGCCAGGTGAGGAATGCGGTTCATGTTGTCTCCAATTATGGTTTGATTGCACGCAAAAGGAATGCATGAAGCGTGCCAGCAATTGCCTGGAAGCTAAGTACTTGATTCTTAAAGTAAGAAGCGTATTCTTGAATGGATGCAGCGGCGAGAGTCCGCAAAAATACAGGCGGCGCGTGCGAAACTCCGCACACTGTAGTTTGACTACAAACACGATGCCATTTTTGCGGCGCTGATGTATATTGCCTACAAATTTCCCCCACCCCAGACACCACAACGCACCCATGACTACTCTGACGCTCGATACCACGCCCTGGTGGCGCGAAGCCATCATTTACCAGGTTTATCCACGCAGCTTCCTCGACACCAATGGCGATGGCGTCGGCGACCTGGCCGGCATCACCGCCAAGCTGGATTACATTGCCAGCCTGGGCGTGGACATTGTCTGGATCTCGCCATTCTTCAAATCGCCAATGAAGGATTTCGGCTACGACGTGTCGGACTACTGCGATGTCGATCCGCTGTTCGGCAACCTGGCCGACTTCGATGCGCTGATCGCCCGCGCGCACAGCCTCGGTTTGAAGATCATGATCGACCAGGTGATGTCGCACTGCGCCGACGCCCACCCGTGGTTTGTCGAAAGCCGCGCGAGCCGCAATAATCCGAAGGCCGACTGGTTCGTCTGGGCCGACCCGCTCCCGGACGGCAATCCGCCGACCAACTGGATGTCGGTGTTCGGTGGTTCGTCGTGGCAGTGGGACAGCCGCCGCAGGCAGTACTACCTGCATAATTTTTTGGCCAGCCAGCCGGACCTGAATTTCCACCACCCGGAAGTGCAGCAGGCACACCTGGATGCGCTGCGGTTCTGGCTCGAACGCGGCGTCGACGGCGTGCGCATGGATGCGTGCAATTACCACTTCCACGACCAGAAGCTGCGCAACAATCCACCGGCCACCAACCGCGATTCGACCACGGTCACCGACGTCAACCCGTACGGCATGCAGGCGCATATCTACGACAAAACGCGTCCTGAAAATATCGCCTTTTTGCGCCGCATCCGCATGCTGCTCGATGAATACGATGCCATCGCGATCGGCGAAGTGGGCGCCGACGATTCGCTGGCCGTGATGGCCGAATACACGGCCGATGGCGACAAGCTGCACATGGCCTACAGTTTTACTTTTTTGACGCCGGATTTCAGCGCGAAACATATTCGCAAGTCGGTCGAAGATTTCGAAGAGCGCGTCAAAGGCGGGTGGGCTTCCTGGTCGGTGGGAAATCACGACAGCATCCGCGTGATGACGCGCTGGGGTACCGACAAGCCGACACCGGCACTGGCAAAAATGGTGCTGGCGATGCAGCTGGCGTTGAAAGGCACGCCATGTCTGTACCAGGGCGACGAGCTGGCGCTGGTGGAAGCGGATGTACCGTTCGAGCTGCTGCAGGACCCGTACGGCATCACGTTCTGGCCCGAGTTCAAGGGCCGCGATGGCTGCCGCACCCCGATGCCGTGGACCGACGACGCGCCGAATGCCGGCTTCACCACCGGCACGCCGTGGCTGCCGGTGGCAAAGCCGCATCTGCTGGATGCGGTATCGGTGGAAGAGCAGGACCCTTCATCGGCGCTTAATTTTGCACGGCGCGCGATTGCGTGGCGCAAGTCACTGCCGCAGCTGACACGCGGCGACATCCTGTTCCACGATGCACCCGAGCCGGTGCTGGCGCTGCAGCGCGATCTGGCGGGAAGCCCGTCGGTACTGGCGTGCTTCAATTTGTCGGGTCAGGCGGTGACGTTCGACTGGCCTGCTGCAACGAGCGCCACGGTACTCGAAGGGCATGGTTTGCCGGGCGATGCGCACGACAGCACCATCACGCTGCCGGCGTACGGCGCCTGGTTCGGCACCGTTGTCTGACACTGGTTTACCGTTTGAATTCGCTGGGGTTGACGCCGTGCTGGTTGCGAAAGGCCATGGAGAAATGGCTGAAATTGCTGTAGCCGAGCGTCAGCGCGGCATGCGTGACATCGCAGCCTTGCTCCAGCAGGCGCCTGGCCTCGCCCATGCGCGCGGCCTGAAAATAATCGTACACGCTGCGCTCGAATTCGATGGGGAACAGGCGTTTCAGCCGCGACACGCTCATCCCGGCCACTTGCGCCACGTCGACCAGCAGCGGTGGCGCGGCCAGGTCGCGCACCAGGTAATCCCTGGCGCGGCGCAGGCGCGTACGGTCATCGCTGCCCAGCGTGCGCACGGTTTTCACGCTTGGCATGCAATGCAGTAAAAATTCCATCGTCGCCGCCGTCAACGCCAGCAGGTTATACGGCTTGGCGGGGTCGCTCTGCATCACCGCGCGCAACCGCGACGCCGCCACCAGCAAGTGCTTGCTGTGCTGCGCCGGGCGTTGCAGCGTGCCTTGCTCGACATCCTTCCCGACGCCGTCGTAATCGTCCCCCATCAGTCCTGCCAGCGTGCCTGGCGCAATCATCGCCATCACATTGCTCACGTTGCCGATCATTTTCACGTTGAGCGACGCATCCGGCATGAAACATACGCTGCCGTGCAACTGACTGATGCTCTCGTCCTTCTCGTGGTCGAAACGAAACATTGCATCGCCACCCAGCCACGCATTGAAATGAATGTGGCCGGTGTCGTTGTGCGTCCTGATGTGCTGCGGAATGGCGGTGCTGCCATCCATCAGGTACAGATGAATACCTGGAATGGGCGTGAGCAGCCGCCCCGCGTGCGACGCCAGCAAGGTGCTCGCGGGAACCAGTTTTCCTTCATTTGAGCCGATTGGGGTCTGCATGGCCGATACGGGTAGCTGATCGTTTTGATACCGATATTATGGCCTGAATTAGTGACTTCCGCGCAATGTTTCATTTTCGCAAAACGGTTTTCCTTTATCGGGTCCATCCGAAGCTGCCAGGGGCGCCGCAGCGGGATGGGCGGCGCTGTCCGGCCCCAGGGAACTGGTCGTCACAACCTTCACGAATGCGCCCACATGACTTCGAACGCAACAAAGAAAAAAGTGTTCCTCACCGGTGGTGCCGGAGTCCTCGGTGCCGCCCTGATCGACGTCCTGGCGCAGTCCTGCGAACTGATCTGCCTGACCCACAAAAGCCCGATCAGGCATCCGCTGGTGCAGGTGGTGCAGGGCGATATCACGGCGCCGTGCTTCGGCTGGGAGGCCGCGCGGTTTGGCGCATTCGCCCGTTCGCTCGACTGGATCATCCATTCGGCCGCCATCACCCGGCTCGAGGGCGATGGCGACGAGATTGCCCGCACCAACGTCGTCGGCACCGTCAACATGCTGGCGCTGGCAGAGCAGGGCAACGTGCCGCTGTATCACATCAGTACGGCCTTCGCGCAGGAATGCGATTACTACGATGGCGTGGCCCCGCAAACCAGTTACGAGGCCGCGAAACGGCATGCCGAAACGCTGGTGGAGCAGGCCCCGGTGCGCACGGCGATTTTCCGGCCGTCGATCATCATTGGCGACGCCCACGACGGCGCCATGCCGGCGTTCCAGGGCTTTCATCTGACGCTTGCGCTGTTGATGTCGGGCGTGCTGCCGGTCTGGCCGTCGCCGGCCGCCGCCCATGTCGACGTGATTGCGCGTGATCTCGTTGCCATGTGCATCAAGTCGGCGCTGGAGCGTGAGCTGGTCGGACAGCATTTCAATCTGTGCAGCGGCGCCGCAGCGCCGACGGTAGAACAGGTGGTGCAGTTACTGGCCGATGTCGCCGCCGCAGCTGGTCGTCCGTTCAACCGCCCCAAATGCATGCATCCGGATGTGTTCGAACGCCTGATCAAGCCCGTGTTTCTGCCGACCTTTCCACCAGCTTTTCAGCCGGTTCTGGAGCGGGCCGCGCTGATGTGCCGCTACTCGACGCTGCGCACGCCATTGGTCAGTTCGCTGGCCCAATTGCTGCCGGCCGACGTGCTGCGCGACCGCGATCCCTTGCAGGAATTGCGCCATTCGGTCATGTTTCTGCTACCGCGCCTGGCGGCTTTTACACGCATGTTGCGCATTCCTGCCCACATGCTGAACCGGACCGCGTCCGCTCAGCCGGTGACGCGCGACGAGGTGTCGGCATGAGCGCCAGCGCACCGGTGCTGCCGGCCGCGCCGGTACATGCCGGGGGCGAACGGGAACAGGTGCTGGCGCTGATCAGGCAGCATGTCAATTCCGGTATGGCCAGGCTGGGTTCGCTGATGAATCTGCCGCTCGAGTGTCATTCGGCCGGCGTCCACGTGGTCGATCAGGACGGGCGCCGCTACCTGGATGTGGGCGGCTATGGCGTGTTCCTGCTGGGCCACGCCCATCCCGCCGTGGTGGCAGCCGTGGTGCAGCAGGTAAAGCGCCATGCCATGTCCACCCGGCTGCTGCTGAACCCCTACCAGGCGCGCGCGGCGGCAGCGCTGGCGGCAATTTGTCCGCCAGGTTTGCAGTACGTTTATTTTTGCAATTCGGGCGCGGAAGCATGCGAGGCGGCGCTGAAACTGGCACGCCTGAACGGGTGTGAGACGGTCATTTCCACCCACGGCGGCTTCCACGGCAAGACGCTGGGCGCGCTCAGCGTGACCGGCCGCGACACCTACCGCGCGCCGTTCGGCACCATGCTCAACCCCAGCCAGTTCGTCGACTTCGGCGATGCCGGGGCACTTGAACAGGCCTTGCGCGCCAGTGCCGGCAAAGCCTGCGTGATTCTCGAACCGGTCCAGGCCGAAGCTGGCGTGATTGTGCCGCCGCCCGGCTACCTGCGCGAGGTACGCGCATTGTGCGACCGCTATCAGGCCGTGCTGATCTTCGACGAAATCCAGTGCGGCATGGGCCGCAGCGGCAAATGGTGGGCCTGTGACCATGCAGCGGTGGCGCCGGACATCCTGTTGGCCGGGAAGATTTTGTCCGGTGGCTGCGTACCCGTGGGCGCGATGATTGCCACGGCCGCGGTGTATGCGCCATTCAACCGGGACCCGCTGCTGCACACCTCCACTTACGGCGGCAATCCACTGGCGATGGCTGCCGTGCTGGCGACGATCGGGGCAATCCGCGACGAAAACCTGCTGGCGCGCACCCACGCGCTGGGCTGCTGGTTACTTGACGGTATTACGCAGATGCTCGCTGCGCTGGCATTGCAGGACCGGGTCCAGGTGCGGGCCAGCGGTCTGCTGCTGGGTCTGGCATTTCCGGAAGCCCATCAGGCAGCGCAGATGGTCACCGCGTTGCTCGAGGCGGGCGTGATCGTCAGCCATTCCCTGAACGAACATCGTGTCGTCCGGCTCACACCGGCAGCACTGATGACCTACGAAGACGCGAGTTTTTTGCTGTGCAAACTCGCCGACGCGCTCTCGATCGCCATGCGTGACTCACCAAGGTAAGATGATGAAAACGGTCAATGTAGAAGCCCATGTGTCCGGCCTCACGCCGGAACAGATCTATGCCACCCTGTGCGATTTTTCGACCTATGCCGGGGTCTGCTCGGCGGTGCGGTCGGTCACGGTGGAGTCGGAAGGCGTCCATCAGGCCATCTCGACGTGGGAGGTGAATTTTCAGTCGGGCATCCTGCGCTGGCAGGAGCGTGACGAGTTCTTCCCCCACAAACTGGAAATCCGCTTCGCGCAGATCGTCGGCGATATCGACGAGTTCAGCGGCACCTGGCGCGTCAGCGGCGCACCGGGGCATGTGCGCATCAACTTCGACGCCTGCTTCGACCTGGGCATCCCGATGCTGGCCGACATGCTCGATCCGATTGCGGAAAGCGCCATCCGGCACAATATTCAGGAAATTATCGGCAGTCTGTTTGCCGCTAATGCGGTTCATGTGCTGGCGGCATAAGCGATGAGCTTCCGCCTGCTGGCACCGGCCCGCGCACTGCTGGAGCAGTATGCCCCGGGGTTCGATGCAATCCTGAGCGAGATGCCGTATGGGCAGCGCGAAGCCGCGCACAGCCCGGTCATCGGCCTGTTCAAGAAAACCCGGCTGGGCGGCCTGCTGGCACCCACGGAAAGCGGCGGCCTCGGCGCGACCGCGCTGCAGGCGATCCAGGTGCAGTACGCGCTGGGATCGCGTTCGCCATCGCTGGCAGTCGCCACCACGATGCACCAGTTTTCGATGGCCAGCCTGGTCGCCATGGTTAAACTTGGCGGCGGCGCCGAGGTGCTGCTGATCAATGCAATTGCCACGCAGGGTCTGTTGCTGGCGTCCGGTTTCGCCGAGGGCGTGCCCGGCCGCGGCATTCTGGATTCCGGCCTGACAGCCACTGCGGCGCCGGGCGGCGTTCACATCAGCGGCAGCAAAAAGCCGTGCAGCCTGGCTCATTCGATGGACCTGCTGACCGCCAGTTATGTCAGGCCGTCGCCCAACGGCGAGGAATTGATGATCGCCCTGATCCCGGCAGCAAGCCCGGGGCTGTTGCGCAAGCCCTATTGGCACAACCACGCGCTGGCTGGCGGTGAAAGCGATGAAATCGTTCTCGAGAACGTGTTCGTGTCCGACAAGATGATTTTTTCCGCCGGCTGCAAGGCGCAACTCGAGCCGGTGCAGGTGATCGGGTTTATCTGGTTCGAGTTGCTGATGAGCGCGTCGTACCTGGGCGCGTGCGCCGGGCTGGTCGAGCAGGTGGTGGTGCGCCAGCGCTGGAACGACAGCGACCGGGTCGACCTCGCAGCCGAGCTGCAGCTGGCCTGGTTCGCGCTGCACGGCGCCGCCCACGCGCTGGCGTCAGAACTGGCGCGCGACGATCTGCTGGCCAGCGTGCTGTTGCTGCGCTACGGCCTCGAAAAACTGCTGGCGCGGGTGTCCGTCGCCGCACACGAAATGTTGGGCGGAAACAGTTTCATCGCCTCCGCCGACAGCTCGAACTGGCTGGCCGCCTGCCGCGGCCTGTGCTTTCACCCACCCGCCAGGATCAGCATGTACAGCGCGCTTGGACCGTATCTGGGCGCAGCGCAGTTTTCACTCTCCTGACCAGGACATCACCATGAATATGCAAGGCAAACTAGTCGTCATCACGGGCGCCGCGCGCGGCCTGGGCAGCGCCACTGCCGGCCTCCTCAAGGCCAGCGGGGCCATCGTGATCGGTCTCGACCTGGACTCGGCCGAGGCGCCCGCCCATTTCGATGCATTCCACTGCATCGACCTGTGCGATCACGCCACCGTCACCGAAACGGCCAGGCGCATCGCCCGGGATTACGGCGATGTGGATGTGCTCGTCAACAATGCCGCGATCCTGACCCTCGACAGCGGCGCACTCGGCATTTCCAGCAGTGTCAGGCAGTCGTTCGACTGCAACCTGTTCGCGCCGTGGCACCTGACGTCGGTCATGCTGCCCGGCCTGTTGCGCAAGCGCGGCAGGGTGATCAATGTGTCGTCGCTGTTCGCGCTGGTCAATGCGCCGTTTGTCGCGGCCTACGCGGCCAGCAAGCGTGCGCTGTTTGCCTATTCGGACGCGCTGCGCATGGAACACCGTGGCGCGCTCGCGGTCGTGACAGTGTTCCCCGGCTTCATCGATACCGCCATCCATCGCGGCACCGACCCGGTCGGCCTGTCGGTGCAGCGCCTGGTCAGCTTCAAGTTCGGTAACACGACCGTGCTGTCGCTGGAAGAAAAGCTGGCGGCGGCAGCCCGGGGCCTGGCCGCCACCTGCGCCGGCAGCGGTGGGCGCAATCGCGGCCTGACGGTGCTGGGCACGCTGACGATGATCACGGCGCGTTGCCTGCCCGGCGTCGTCGACGGCTTCATCTCCTGGCGCATTGCCAGCCTGGTGCGGGCCGGTAAATTGCACCTCAAACCCGAGCTGATCCAGTGAGCGCCAGCCAGGCGCCGCTGCCAAGGAAACCGAAGGCACTGCTCGAGCGCCGCATCTGGCGCCGCATCTGGCGCCGCTCGACCGCGCAATCGGGCGCCTTCATCGGCTATGCACTGATGCTGTACCTGGTGCCGCTGGCGGGTATCGCGGCGCTGCTGGCGGCGCCCTCCGTGCTGCGCTGGCTGCTGGCGCTGCCACTGGTTGCGCTGTCCGGCTACGGTCTGTACCTGATGGCCATCGTCGCCCATGAAGGGTTTCACTTTTGCCTGAGCGACAACAAGATGCGCAGTTGCGCGCTCGGGTGCCTGGTCAGTGCGATCCTGCCACTGTTCTGCGCCACCGGTTTTTTTGTCTATCACTGGCAGCACCATCGCCACAACAACACGCTGCGCGACCCGGATTACCGCCATTTCATCGCCTACCAGGGGCTGATCGGCAAGGTCTTGCTGTCGCGGCTGGTCATTACCGCGCGCTATGCGCTGCAGACCGTATCGCTGGCTGCCGGCGCCGACACGGGGCCCTGGAGCCTGCCGCTGGAACGCCGCCAGATGCAGGCCCTGGCGCGGTTCAACCTGCTGTGCCAGGCAGTGTTCCTGAGCGGGTATGCCTGGCTGTTCCTGCGCTTTTCCGATGCCATGCCGGTGTTGTTGCCGGTGTTTTTGTGCACCATGCTCATTGCCAGTATGAATGCGTTTCAGGAACATGCGTTTCCAGCCGGCCCCGTCGCACCGTTTGCCCGCAGCAGGACGTCGCCGCTGCTGACGCTGCTGCATGCCGGTTCGAATTTTCATATCGAACACCACCTGTATCCCGGCATTCCCTGCTGGCGCCTGGGAACCGTCCACGCGGCGCTGCGCAGTGCCGGCTGGTACGACGCACGCGCCGACCTGCTCGACGCCGGCACGCTGGGAACTTTCAAGTACTGCCTGCCGACCTATGCGTACGGCGGAACATCTTTCACCACGATCACCTAAGGAAAAGCCCATGACCTATGATATTGACCTCGCGCTTGCGGCCGACAAAAAAGCGCTGCTCGAGCACGGTATATTCCAGAAAATCTGCGGGATCGAGGATGTGCGGCACCTGATGGAAGCGCATGTTTTCGCCGTCTGGGATTTCATGTCGCTGCTCAAGCGCATCCAGCGCGAGTTGACGTGCGTCGATCTGCCCTGGACGCCGCCGCAGCACCGTAATGCCGCCCGTCTGATCAATGAAATCGTCACCGGCGAAGAATCGGACGAGCGCCCCGGCGGCGGTCATGCCAGCCATCTCGAACTGTATCTGGAAGCGATGGAAGAAGTCGGCGCGAACACCGCCCCGTTCCGGCACTTTCTGACCGACATCCAGAGCGGGATCTCGGTGGACAGCGCGCTGTGGCAAGGCCAGGTGCCGGCCCATGTGGCCCACTTCGTGACCGATTCGATGCGCGTAGCCCAGCATGGCCGGCTGGAGGATGTGCTGGTGTATTTCTTTTATGGCCGCGAGGACATCATCCCCGACATGTTCCAGCGCCTGCTCGACGGCTGGACCGTACCGGCAGCCGCCGTGCCGATGTTTACCTATTACCTGAAACGGCATATCGAACTCGATGGTGACGAACATGGGCCGGCGGCCAGGCGCATCATCGCCGAACTGCTGGTCGCCGAAGAGCAGCGCATGCGCCTGGGCAGCAGCGCCAGCCTGGCAATCCGTTCCCGTATCCGCCTGTGGGATGGCGTTCTCGCCGGCCTGAAACACGCGCTGCCGGTCCAGTTGGCAGCATGAGCCCTTGCTCATGCTGCCACCGGGTGCGCGCTTGAAGGCCGGCCTGCTGCCAATCGGTGCAGCCAGCGTGGCGCTCGCCCTGTGCGTCTACGCCGCGTACCAGTGGCGTTATGTGCACACGTATGTCACCACTGACAATGCCCAGCTGGAAGGGACCATCGTGGCGGTACGCGCGCGCGTGTCGGGTGTCGTCGAGCGCGTGATGGTCGCCGAAAATGAGCCGGTCGGCCGCGGGGCGCCGCTGGTGCAGATCCGGCCCGATGAATTCGACCAGCGCGCCAGGCAGGCGCGGGCCGAGTATTCCGCCTTGCTGGCCAACGCGGGCAAGGCCGGAGGGCCGGGGGTATTCGATAGCCAGATCCGCGGCGCGACCGCCAGTTCCCAGGCCGCGCGCGCGTCGGTGCAGCAGTTGCAGGCAACACTGGCGAACGCCCACGACGATTTGACACGCGCTGAAAATCTCGCGGCCCAGGGCGTGATGAGCAGGCAGGCGCTTGACGCCGCCCGCGCCCGGGTGGCCGTGTTGAAAGGCAGTGTGCAGGGAGCCATGGACAGTTCGACGGCGGCGCAGCAAAACACGATCGCCCAACAGGCCGGGCTGCGCACCCAGGTGTACCGGATCGCGGCCGCCCAGGCCCAGCTGGCGGTCGCCGAAATCCAGCTCGGCGACACCCGCATCGATGCACCCGTCAAGGGGGTGGTGTCGAAAAAGAGCGTCGAGACCGGGCAATTCGTCAGCGCCGGCCAGCAACTGATGAGCGTTGCTGACACGAGCGATATCTGGATCATCGCCAGCCTGAAGGAAACCGATGTCGGCCGCGTGGCAGTCGGCCAGCGCGTAAATGTCGTCGTCGATGCCTACCCGGAGCGCGAGCTGCAAGGCAAGGTGGCCAGCCTGGGCGCGGCAACCGGCGCCAAGTTTTCGCTGCTGCCACAGGAAAATGCCAGCGGCAACTTTACCAAAGTCGTCCAGCGCATTCCCGTCAAGATATTGCTCGACCAGGCGCCGACACAGGCGCTGTTACTGCGCCCCGGCATGAGCGCGTTCGTCGAAATCAAGACTGCCGGGAATTGACGCCATGCGTGGCGCCAACCCCTATCTGCTTGCCATGACGGTGACGCTGGCGTCGATGATGGAATTGCTCGACGTGACCATCGTCAACGTCGCCGTCCCCAGCCTGATGGGCAGTTTCGGCGCCTCGGTCGATGAGGTGGCGTGGGTCTCGACCGGGTATGTCGTCGCCAACGTCGTGATCCTGCCGGTGAGCGGCTGGCTGTCGGCCTGGTTCGGACGGCGCCGCTACTACATCGGCTCGATTTTGTTGTTCATCCTGGCCTCGGTCGGCTGCGCCTGTTCCGGAACGCTGTGGCAGATGGTGCTTTGCCGCATCGTCCAGGGACTCGCGGGCGGCGGCCTGCTGGGCATCTCGCAGGCCGCCATTTACGACGCGTTTCCGCGGAAGAGCGTGGGCAGCGGCCTGGCGGTGTACGGCATCGGCGTCATGATGGGGCCGACGCTCGGGCCCACCGTCGGCGGCTACCTGATCGATCACAGTGCGTGGCCGTGGATATTCCTGATCAACGTGCCGATTGGCGCCGTGGCCATACTGCTGGCGTTTGCATATGTTCACGATTCGCCCAATGAAACCCGGCCGGCGCGGGTCGATTACCCCGGCTTTTTGATGATGGCTGTCGGCGTCGGCGCCTTTCAGATATTGCTTGAACGCGGCGAGCACTGGGACTGGTTCGAATCCGGCTGGACGTATTTGTTTGCCGCTGCGAGCGGCATCGGCATCGTGACCTTCGTCCGGCGCCAGTTGCGCATCGACTATCCGATTGTCAACGTGCGCCTGTTTCTGGAGCGGCAATTCTTGCTCGGGTCGATCTGTTCGTTCTGCGTCGGCTTCGGCTTGTACAGCACGCTGTTCATGGTGCCCTTGTACCTGCAGACGCTGATGCAGTTCAGTGCCTATCAGAGCGGCCTGATCATTTTTCCCGGCGCGGTAGCCAGCGCCATCAGCACGCTCGTGGTGGGCAAGCTGTCGCAGGAAAACCGGATCGACGAACGGCTGTTCATCGCAGTGGGTATCGGCCTGTATTGCTATGCGATGTTCTTGCACGGGCATTTCACGCTGAACAACACGACCGAATCGTTTTTCTGGCCGCTGGTCATCCGCGGCTTTGGCCTCGGCATGATTTTCGTGCCGCTGACAAACCTGGCGATGCGCCCGCTGCCGGCGTCGATGATCTCCGGCGCATCCGGGGTGCTGAACCTGATGCGCCAGCTCGGCGGCAGCGTCGGCATCGCGGTGGCGGCGACGCTGCTGGCGCGGTTTTCATGGTCGCGCTACCTGCAGCTGGCCGAACACGTCACCGAGGAAAACCTCGCGCTGACCGGATGGGGGGCGCTGCCGGTCGCCATGCCGTATCTGGAAACAATGCGGCAGGCCCACATGCTGTCGTTCGACATGTTGTTTTTGTTGCTGGGCTCGGTCATGGCGATCGGCCTGCCGATGGTCGTCCTGATGCGGCGCCGTTGATGTTTTATTCGTGGACAAGTTTATGACAAAGCTGCCAGTTTTATTCTTCAGCCTGATGCTCGGCTGCCAGGCGGCGCACGCTGCCGATTTGCTGGACATTTATCGCCGCGTCGAAGAGCGCGAGCCAAAGCTGGCGGCGGCGCGGGCCGGCCTGGAAGCAGCCGGTTATCAGCGAGCCCAAAGCCGGGCTGCGATGCTGCCGCAGGTTGCTTTGTTGGCTGGCACCAGCTGGGACGTCGGGCGCTCGCATCCCGACAACCTCGGCACCAGTCATCATAATGCCGGCTATGCGCTGGTGCTTAAGCAATCTTTATGGTCGCGTCCGAACGCAATCGACTATCAGCGCGGCCAGCTCGGCGAAGCAGCGGCGCAGATCGGGCACGCCAGGGTGCGTCAGGACTTGATGCTGAAAGTGGCGCGCGCGTATTTCGACGTCTTGCTGGCACAGGACAGCGTCCACAGCAGCCGCGTGCAGTACCTGGCGGCGGTCGCGCAGCAGAACACCGCCGAACGCTTTTTGCAGCAGGGGACAAATACCCGCACCGACACCCAGGAGGCCGAAGCGCGCCGCGATGCCAGTCAGGCGCGCCAGCTGGTGGCCGAGAATGTTGTGGAAAGCAAGCGCGAGGCGCTGCGCCGCCTCCTGGGCGATGTGCCGCCGCCGCTGGCGCGGCTGGGCCGGGACGCGGTGGCACAGTTGCCGCAGCCGGCCGATATCGACCGCTGGGCCGAGGCGGCGGAAACCGGCAATCTCGATGTGCTGGCTGCGGGCATTGCCGTGGAACTGGCCAGCCGGCTGGCTGACAAGGCACAGGCCGGCGGCATGCCCGCGCTCGACCTGATCGTGGCGCGCGGTCAGTTCGGCCAGAACGGCGGCATCATTTTTGGTCTGAACGTGCCCGACAATACGGTGCGCCAGACGTCGGTGGGCTTGCAGCTGAGTGTGCCCATTTACACCGGTGGCGCACTCAAGGCCCGCATGGGCGAGACGGCGGCATTGCTCGAAAAGAGCCGGCAGGAGTTGCTCGATACCAGACGCAATGCGGCCATGCTGGCGCGTCAGGCTTATCTCGACATCGTCAGCGGGCTGGCGCAGATCGCCGCCCTGCAAATTGCCCTGCGTTCGGGCAATGCCACGTTGTCTGCGAATAAACTGGCGTTCGCGGCGGGGACGCGCGTCAGCAGCGATGTGCTCAATGCCGAACAGCAGGTCGCCAGCACCGAGTGGCAACTGGCGCAGGTGCGCTACGACATGCTGCTGGGCCAACTGAGCCTGAAAGCCGCCACCGGCACCCTCGACATCGCCGATTTTCAGGCGGTGAATGCGGGCCTGGTCGACAATGCTGCACCGTAGTGAGCGTCGCGCCCGGCTGCAGATACAGTCATCGCGCCACCAGGCGTGCAGCCCGCCACTGGGCCAGGCTCAAGGTTGCATCTTTCTCGAAATCGCGCACCAGGATATCGTTCCCCCGCGCAGGCACCAGAAATGTCTCCCGGCGCTGGACCGTCTGCGCGCCGTCCTCGGCAAACGTCAGTTCCCAATACTGTTGTCCGTTCACCGTTTTCAGCCCCGGATCGTCTTCCATCAGCGCGGGATGCGCCGTACCGTTCGACGCCTTTTCAATCTGCGCCGACCACGCTTTCAACTCCGGCAGCGCCATCAGTGCCGCCCTGGCCTGTTCCTTGTCGCGCGGGGCATCGGCCACCACGGTAGTTGTCGGCATAACGGTTTTTTCATCCTTGCAGGCAGCAACGCCGCAAGCCAGCAGCACGGTCATCATTACGGCGAGGGAAGGGGACATGGGCGCTCTCATCAAGGTTGATGGATGTCATGCTAATCGAAGCGGAGCAGGTCGGCAATCATGCCGTGATGGCAGGCACTGCAACAAAAAAGCCTGCGCGGCGCGAACCGGGCAGGCTGTCCAGCGACGAAGCCGACGACAGATCAGGCGCGGGTCTTGCGGCGCGTCAGGCCGAGTGCGGCGAGGCCCAGTCCCAGCAGTGCCAGTGGCGCCGGTTCAGGCACATCGGTGTTGATGGACTTGATGGCGTACGTGCTGATGTTGGCGCTGAAACTTGCGATGCCGTTACTGCCGGACGTCGAGAAACTGCCGTAATTGTAGTCCCCTGCGGCAATCGTATAGCTCATTGGCGAGCTCAATGCGACGCTCGCGAGCAGACTGCTGCTGTACGAATAAATCGATTGCTGGAGGCTGATGCTTTGTGCGCTGGTGGATGTGCCGCTGAGGTAGGAATACATCTGGCTGAAGTTGCCGCTGGCTGCGGCATAGATTTCGCCCCAGTTATATTGCGACAGGTCGAACGTGTAGCTCTTCGTTACACCATTCACCGTCACGGTTTGCATCGCATTGCCTGTGACCTTGCCGTAATGGTCCGAACTACTTGTGCTGACATAATTGTATTGAAACAGCGCGCTATCGAGCGTGAGCGACATCGAGTACGCTTTGCCGAACAGGCTGCCCACGGTACCGAAAACGCCAGTGCTGTCCGAGCCGCTTGAAATGGTACCGGTGCTCGTGTAGACGATCGGCGTGGCCTGGGCAGTGGAACTCAAAAGGGACATGCACAGCGTGGCGGCGACGGCGGCGAATTTGGCGAATGGCAAAGTGGTCATGTGAGTTCCAGAGTAAGTGAAGGGGCGATACCACCACCTATAGCGAGAACCGTGCCAGCATGATTCTTTTTGGAAATAATGATTAAAATCAAGAACTTAATATTTCCAAAAAATAACTTAAAATTCCATATGTAAAGTTTATCGACAGAAATTGAAATTAACTTCATGAAATAAATAGTAAAAAAGCCTGCAAGGCGCGAACCTTGCAGGCTTTTTGGATCAGGCAAACAGCAATTACATCATGCCGTCCATACCGCCCATGCCGCCCATACCACCCATGCCGCCGCCCATACCGCCAGCTTTGTCTTCGGACAGTTCCGAGACCATGCAGTCGGTGGTCAGCATCAGGCCGGCGATCGACGCTGCATTTTGCAGTGCCGAACGGGTGACCTTGGCTGGATCGAGCACGCCCATTTCGACCATGTCGCCGTAGGTGCCGTTAGCAGCGTTGTAACCGTAGTTACCCGTGCCAGCCAACACTGCAGCAACGACGACCGAAGCTTCTTCGCCGGCGTTTTGCACGATCATGCGCAGTGGCTCTTCCATCGCGCGCAGCACGATTTTGATACCAGCGTCCTGATCAGGGTTGTCGCCCTTGACGTTGATGGTAGCGCGTGCGCGCAGCAGGGCAACGCCGCCGCCTGGCACGATGCCTTCTTCAACAGCAGCGCGGGTTGCATGCAGAGCATCTTCAACGCGGGCTTTTTTCTCTTTCATTTCGACTTCGGTGGCAGCGCCAACCTTGATCACTGCCACGCCGCCGGCCAGCTTGGCCACGCGCTCTTGCAGTTTTTCACGGTCGTAGTCCGACGTTGCTTCTTCGATCTGGATACGCACTTGCTTGACGCGCGCTTCGATCGATGCAGCTTCGCCAGCACCGTCGATGATGATGGTGTTTTCCTTGCCGATTTCGATACGCTTGGCCTGGCCCAGCTCTTCCAGCGTGACTTTTTCCAGCGTCAGGCCGACTTCTTCAGCAATCACTTGACCACCGGTCAGGACAGCGATGTCTTCCAGCATGGCTTTACGACGGTCGCCAAAGCCTGGTGCCTTGACGGCGCAGGTTTTCAGGATGCCGCGGATGTTGTTGACCACCAGGGTCGCCAGTGCTTCGCCTTCGATGTCTTCTGCGATGATCAGCAGTGGACGGCCGGCTTTGGCAACTTGCTCCAGGATAGGCAGCAGGTCACGGATGTTCGAGATTTTCTTGTCGCACAGCAGGACGAATGGATTGTCCTGGATTGCAACTTGCTTGTCCGGGTTGTTGATGAAGTATGGCGACAGGTAGCCGCGGTCGAACTGCATGCCTTCAACGATGTCCAGCTCGTCGTTCAGCGACTTGCCGTCTTCCACGGTGATGACGCCTTCTTTGCCGACTTTTTCCATCGCTTCAGCGATACGCTCGCCGATCGAGTAGTCCGAGTTGGCCGAAATGGCGCCGACTTGCGCGATTTCTTTGGTGGTGGTGCATGGCTTGGCCATTTTTGCCAGCTCTTCGACGGTGGCAGCAACTGCCTTGTCGATGCCGCGCTTCAGGTCCATCGGGTTCATGCCGGCAGCAACGAACTTCATGCCTTCGCGCACGATGGCTTGTGCCAGCACGGTAGCGGTGGTGGTGCCGTCGCCGGCGTTATCGCTGGTGCGGGAAGCAACTTCCTTGACCATTTGCGCGCCCATGTTCATGAGCTTGTCTTTGAGTTCGATTTCTTTGGCGACGGAGACACCGTCCTTGGTCACGGTTGGGGAACCGAACGAGCGCTCCAGCACAACGTTACGGCCTTTCGGGCCCAGGGTGACTTTGACTGCGTTGGCGAGGATGTTGACGCCTTCAACCATTTTGGCGCGCGCTGCGTCGCCGAAGATTACTTCTTTCGATGCCATGTTTTTAGCTCCGTATTAGATTTGGTTATTAGGGGAGGGAGATTACTTGACCAGAACGGCCATGATGTCTTCTTCGCGCATGACCAGCAGCTCTTCGCCGTCGACCTTGACGGTCTGACCCGAGTATTTGCCGAACAGGACGCGGTCGCCGACTTTGACTTCCAAAGCGCGGACGGTGCCGTTGTCTTGCACTTTACCGTTACCGACGGCGAGGATCTCGCCCTGGTCCGGTTTTTCGGCGGCAGCATCAGGGATGATCAGGCCGGAGGCGGTTTTGGTTTCCTGGTCGAGACGCTTGACGATGACGCGATCGTGCAATGGGCGAAGGTTCATGCAAAACTCCTTAAAATTCAGTGGTTTGTACAGCAGATACGGCCGCCGCAGAAGCGCAGCGGCTGGGATGAGGTTGTTAGCACTCTCTGCCAACGAGTGCTAATTATAAGGACGACTATAGTGTATTTCAAGGCGCAGCGTGCTTTATTTAACATAGGGCAGTTGATCCAGCGCAAAGCGCCAATGCCGCGATGTGCCATGAAAACTCATCCATTAGGGTGCGATTCGGTTGACGATCAAACCGTGCGCGCCCTATAGTGACGGATGATTTCTGAATTCCACGACCTCTCCGACAAGATCGACCAGCTTGCTGCGTTGACCCAGTCCCTGCGCACCGAAAATTATCTGCTGCGCCAGGCCAATACCATCCTCGGCGCCGAAAACCTTGCCTTCCAGAACCGTCTGGCGGAAGCCGAGCGCCGTCTTATTGCCTTGCTGGAGCAGTTGCCGCCACTGGCGTCGCCCGAGCCTGAAGACACATCGGCCAATAGCGCTGTCACCAACCCTGCCGAGGCGCACCAATGATTCATCTCGATGTCACCATCATGGACCAGCCGTATCGCCTGTCCTGCCAGGAAGGCGGCGAACGCACGTTGCGCGAAGCCGTTCACTACCTCGACAGCAAGATGAAGGCGCTGCGCGACTCCGGCAAAGTCAAGGGCAACGACCGCATCGCCGTCATGGCGGCGCTCAGTGTGGCGGCGGAATTTTTGTCCGTCAAATCGCCGCAGGGACCGTTGTCCGACATGTCGATTCTGGAAGTCAAGCAGAAGATCGAAGCGATGCACATCGTGTTGGACAGCGCACTGACCCCGCAAGAAAATTTATTTTAAAAGGCCAAATTCGTTTGACAGGATCGTTCAAGCGAGTAAACTTCGTCTCACCCTGCGGTGTTCGAGATTGCCATATATTCCTTGAACCATTTATGTGCACCGGTTGCGGGATATGTGTGGTGGGAGTGATCGTCGCTCGTTCGATGAACCCGAAACTGTACTAACTGCGACCACCTTGAACCGTTTGGTTCGGGATGCCGGCATAGAACGGCACTGGCGGGGTACTGAATGATAAAGACAGCTGCGTGCGAAAGTGCGTGGCTGTTTTTTTAGGCGCTGTATGCGTTAGCTGTTGAAGACCCCGATTGCGGCTCGGAGCAAGGTCTCCGGGGAATCAATTCGCTGCTGATCAATAGCCCAGCGCCAACCCAGATAGTTCGCCAGATAGCGCGTAGCGACACCGTTAAATTGGCGCAGCCAGCCATGAAAGCGGCTGTGGTAGCTGTTCACGTTCTGCACGTGAATGGCGCCGCGCGGGTGCTCGGCGACGCGCACGCCTGCACGCAGATTGACGAACGCATGGGAAATGCCGGTCT
>JALYUM010000060.1 GCA_030853745.1 Pseudomonadota bacterium
GATGCGGTCACGGCGCGGATTGGTACGTTGCGCACTGCGGTCAGTGGGCAACGCACGGAAATTAAGGACAACCTGATTGCTATCTACGACCCACAGAACACGCGCCGTGTTCACCTGGGTGACTCCAATTTATGACCCAAGTCCTCATCGTCAAGGACGACCTCGGCCGAGTGACGTTTCATTCGGAGCAGGCGACTGCAGGAGTGTGCCTCGGGCTGTTTGCTGTTCCTTATGAGGGTGCTACTTACAATTTCCCGGACTTTACCTCCCAGCAGGGCTTCGTTCTCGATGCCCAGGGCGGAAGCAATACGGGCTTTTATGGCTGGAACCGGAACAACGGCTGGCTCCAGTTCGTTTTACCATATGGGACAGGAGGATTTACCGTGGCGCTGTTTGCAAGATGAGCTATTTACTCCGCATTACCAATCCGAACACGAACGAGCTGGTTCTAAGCGACCAGGCCCAGGGGCTGGTCTGCGTCGGCCGCGCCACCCTGATATCCATGGTGCAGCCCTCCGTAACTGGCAACCCTGTGAATGGCCAGGCGCATGCCGTCACTGGCGGCTATCAGGTGTACCGCCTGACGCACTCGAACAGCAACCCAGTTTTGTTCGCCATTGACATCTACCAGCAGTTTTGCAGGATCACCAGCGTCTCCAACCCTTCACCAGGGGTATGGGACGTCACGGTGTACGCAGTAGGCGGCCAGCAGTTTTATTACGGCGTGCGCTATCAGGTCGAGGTGCGGGTGTGGGGTTTCAGCTGGTTCAACGAGCTGCTCGACCCCCGCATCGGTTCAATTCGGCGAGCCGACGGGGGCATCGCATACGATTTCTCCCGCCGCAACATGCTGTTCCCAAAAGGCTTCGGCACAGCGCCGGTCCCCTCGGCTCAATCAACTATCGCCATTCCAAGCCTAGTGAACACCGTGGTACTCGGAACGCCTGCAGGCTACCGGAACGTCACTCGGTTCGGCATTAAGCGCGTCTACACTGAGCGGTACATCAACTGCTGGTCAGGCGGCAACGGACAAATTCGACAGAGCGAGGAGTGCGTATTCGCGCAAGAGACCGGCGGTATCGACGAGGGTCAAGGCGACACAGACGATTCGGATTTCTCACCAGCTTCATTCATTGTTATCGAAGGACAGGACCTACCATGATTTTTTGCCCATTTTCGCTCCCGAATGGCGCGCTTGCCACATTCCATAAAGTGAACGAGATCCGTTCGTTATATCCATTTTCCCACACGACCGTTGAGACCTTCAGCTATGTATCCGAGAATGCATTTCTGACCGGGAGCAACTACATGTGGGCATCGCGCGCGACTATTCCGCAGCTCCAGATTGCCGGCAGCGTGCTCGAAAGCGTCGAAGAGTGGCTCGTTTCCAGCGCCGAAAGCCCATTCCACGGCGGGCACATTGCGGCCGACCAGAGCGATACGCTTGACGCGGCGAAAGAGCGGGCATGGGGCGCTGTGAAAGCAGCCCGTGCTGCTGCCGAGGTCGGTGGATTTGAATATGACGGCAGCATCTACGACGTTGACAACACGCACGTCACTGGTGCGGTCCTGTTGGCCAGCCTAGCAAAGTCAGCCGGTGCTCCGTACAGCGAAACCTGGACTCTATTCGATGATACGACGCGCGACCTCGACGCCGATCAGGTCATCGCTTTGGGCATAGCCCTGGGACAGCGTGTGTCGGAAATCTACGCAACCGCGCGCTCCTTACGTGACCAGATCGCTGCCGCCACGACCGGTGCCGAAATCGACGCGATCAAGTGGCCAGCATGAATCGCATCGGCTCTATTTCGTTCAACTGCACGGGTGGGCTTACCGGCCATCGGGAGTTAAATTAATGCAAATTTGCAAGTTCGTCCGAGACAACGCTGCGCGCCGCGCGACAATTTCGGCCACACCTGTGGTTGCCAGCACCTTGCCCACGGCAATGCTCAACGATACCTACGCGGACGTCTGCAGGGCACAAGGCACTCGCATGACGATCACACTGATCTGGCCCACGCCTGAGGTTATCGGAGCCGTTCACCATGCCTTGTGCAACCTGTCGCCTACGGCCACCAATCGCATTGTCGGCTCGTCCGGAACAGTGCGAACTGGCGACATCATTGACACCGGCGCGATCCTCGCTTGCCCATGGCCGGAGCGAGAACTGGGCGGCCTGTGGACTCCAGCGACTGCTGCGAGTGCTTACGCTTATGGTGGTGGTTCGCACGCCAGCACCTGGATATCCAACGTAGCGGTCAGGCGCTTGGACATCGACTTGGTCGACGACGGCAATCGTCAGGGATACATCGAGGTGTCTAAGCTCTTCGTCGGCAAGTCGTGGTCGCCATTGATGAACGTTGACTACGATTCCTCGTTGAGCTTCCCAAGCACCGGCACGGTGTTCCGTACCCGTGGCGGCGGTCGAAGGTCCACCCGGGGAACAAAATCTAAACGGTTGACTGTACCGCTGAGCAATATGAATGAGGCTGACCGAGGCAACCTGGTCGACCTGCTGGTTGCCAATGGGACTGAGGATGGCTTCATCTATAGCCAGTACCCGAACGACCAGAGTCCGAAGCGAGAGCGCGACTTCCAAGGCTATTTCGCCTTGGCAGACACGCCCGCCATGCGGCGCCTGAGCTCATCCCGGAATGGCACCGAGTTAACGCTGGAATCGATCTAACGCAAAGCCCCGCCCGCGTGTCAAATCAAGCGCAAGAGGCGTTCAGTTTTGCGGCTTTATCGGTGCCAAAACCTTTGCAAACCGGTGCCAAAACCGCCGCCGCGCTACATTCATGGCATCGGGTTACACGTCGGTTACATACTCTATAGGACATGCCAATAAATAAAAAAGACCGACAAGCCGAAACTTGTAAGTCTTAATTTTTCTGGTGAATTGGGTGCCGACTATCGGTTCCGAACTGGCCACCTGATGATTGCAAATAGCAAGGTTGTAAATGCCGATGTGCCGGAAGCCGACAAGATGTCATATGGTAGACAGCGATCCAAAACTGGTAACTGCAGAGATAACTAAAATTGGCTGAAGCAACCTGATCAAGGTAAAAGCTGGCCTAAGTCTTTGATTCTATTGGTCGGGACGGAGTGATTCGAACACTCGACCCCTTGCACCCCATGCAAGTACGCTACCAGGCTGCGCTACGCCCCGACTGGACGAAAATTATACCAGAGCGCCCAAGCAACGTTGCTGATTTTGCAGCGACTATTTTTGCTGCATGATCCGCCGTCGACATCATTTCAACGACGCCAGCAACGCCCGCGCGTCGTCGGCCTGCGCAAACTTCATGTCGCCTTTTATTAAAGTATCCAGTTCTTTGCGCGCACCCTCGATATCGCCGGTTTTCTTCAAACCTGCCGCCAGGTGATAGCGGATATCCCTTGCCGCAGGCGCGATCACGCTGGCTTTCTTCAGCGCCACGACACCCTGCGCCGCGTCGCCGCTGTCGACCAGAATCCAGCCCAGCGTATCGAGGATCATGGGATTGCCCGGCGCCAGACGGGACGCATCTTCGGCGGTTTTCTGGGCGCGTGGGTCCTTCGCCATCTGGTACGCCAGCGCCAGATTGTTCAGTGCCGCCGGGTTCGACGGGTCTTGCGCCAGCGTGGCCTCGATCTGCAACGCGGCGAGCTTTGGCTGGCCGTCGGTCATCAAGGTGTCCGCCTTGAAGCGGCGCACGCGCACATTGTCAGAGTTTTTGGCCAGCCATGTATCCACGCGCCGGGCGGCGTCGTCGCGCCGGCCGGCATTGCGCTGGGCGTTGGCGGTCTTGATGACCAGTTCGGCGGTGGGGGTGATTGCCAGTGCTTTTTCGAACAGCGGCAGCGCCAGCAGCGGCTTGTTCTGGCCCATCAGAATGTCGGCCTCGAGCTGGTAGCCGGCCGACGCGTCCGGGTGCTTGCGCTGGATGCGCTGGGCTTCGATGAGGGCAATGTCGGTCCAGCCCTTGCGCGCGTACAGTTCGGCCAGTGCCAGTTGCGCGGCCGGGAAGTCGGGCTGGATGGCAATCGCGGTTTTCAGCGTGTCTTCGGCGGCGGCGGGATTTTTCAGCAGGATTTGCAGTGCGGCGATCTGCATCTGCACTTGCGCGGAGCGCGGCAGGGCGGCAGCCAGCGTGCTGTAGGTTGCCAGCGCGCCGCGCATGTCGCCGGTCGAAAGCTGGCTTTTGCCAAGCAGATCGAGCAGGTCGGGGTTGTCCGGGTGCGTCACCTGCAACTGGCGCGCGAGGGCCAGCGCCTTGTCGGTCTTGTTGGCCAGCAGGTACTGGGCGATCAGGTTGACCGCCGGTCCGATGGCGGCCGGATTGACGGCGCTGGCTTTTTCCAGCCAGGTGGTGGCGTCGGCGGCCTTGCCTTCACTGTTCGACAAGGTTGCCAGGGCGGTCATCGCGTCGATGCCGGGATGGTTTTTTTCCAGGAATGACAGCAGCTCGGCGCGCGCCTGGGCCGGATGCTTGTCGTCCAGTTCCAGCTGCGCCAGGTTGGCGCAGGCGGGGAAGTAAGCGGGATCGAGCGTCATCGCTTTGCGGAATGCCGCGCGGGCGGGCGTGACCTGGTTCCTGGCCATCAGCACGATGCCCTTCAAATCCTGCACCGCTGCATTGCTGGGCTGGGCTTTTTCCAGCTGGCGCATCGCGTCCCATGCTTTGTCGAGGTGCTGCAGACCGAGTTCGGTGCGCACCAGCGCCATGCCGGCGTCCTGCGATTTGCCGTCGAGTTCGGTCGCACGTACCAGGTCGCTGACGGCTTGCGCTTGCTGTCCTTTGCCCAGTCTGCTCATGGCCAGCGACGTGCGCAGGTTCGCCGCGGTCGGGTCGATCACGCTGGCTTTTTCGAAGTAGTTCGCGGCATTGCTGAAGTCGTGCGACTGCAGATAGGTTTCGCCCGCCAGGGCCAGCAATTGCACATCCTGCTGCGGGTTTTTCAGCGCGGGCGCGAGCACGAGCAGTGCATCGGGGCCATGGCCGCTGCGCAGCAAGGTCGAGGCCAGCATTTTGCGTGCGCGCAGGTTGTCGGGGTTGGCTTCGAGGTAATGACGCAGGTAGTTTTCCGCCTGGTGCAGCGTGCCCAGGTTCAGGCTGACGGCGCCGGCCAGCAACAGGCTCGGCATGTGCTCGGGGGCCACGCGGAGCACCTTCATGATGTTCTCGCGCGCCGCTTCATTTTTGCCTTGCGACAGGTCGAGCAGGGCTTGCGTGTAGGTCACCAGCACACTGCTTGGCGTGATGGTGCGGGCAGCGTCGAGGTCGGCCTGGGCAATGGCGTAGTTGCCCTGCGAAATTTCCAGATATGCCTTTTCGACGTGTGCCGAACGGTGCCATGGCTGGATCGCGATGACCTTGTTGTACGCCGCCTGCGCTTCCAGCAACTTGCCTTGGGCGCGCATCAGGTCGCCGTCGAACAGCCAGCTGTCGATGTCGCGCGGCGCAGCGGTCAAGGCGCGGTCGGCAAACCGGCGCGCCGTCAGCAGGTCGCCGCTGACCGATGCGGCGCGGCCCATGCCGACGAGGGCCGGGGCGTAGCGTGGATTGGTGTCGAGCACGCTCTGATACAAGGCGACCGCTTGCGCAGGCTTGCCCAGTGCCAGCATGCCGTCGCCGCGCAATTTGACCAATGCCGCATCGCGGCTGGTACCGGTGACATCGACAGCTTGCTGGAATTGTCCCTGCAACAACAAGGCGCGCGCCAGCACCGGGCTGGTAACGGCAACGGGAAGGCCGTGCTGCATGGCCAGGCGAATCTCTTTTTCGGCGCTGGGTGCGTCACCTATTTCAAGGTAGACACTGGCGAGCTGGTAGCGCGTGACGGCGTCGTCGTTCGAGATGGCGATTGCGTCTTTCAAGGCGATCACCGCCCCAGGCAATTTGCCCTCGCGCTGAAGTTCGGTCGCCTGGGCGCGCAGTTCGGTGCCGTCCCGCGGTCCGCAGCCCGCGAGAAAACTGAGCCATAAAGCCGACGATGCAATCCGGGCAACGGTAGCGGGCGAGAGGCGTTGACGTTTGATATTCAAAAGATTTCCTGCAAAAATTTCCGTATGACAATTTTGGGCTATCTTTGCGCGCTGGGGAAACAGAATTGGCGTCCATATGACGAAATGACGTGTACTGACAACAACGCTCTGCGGGAAACAAAGGAATTCCACCACATTTGTTTATCTCAGGAATTTTATATGATATAAAGACAATAAACCACACCTTGATCCTCCTCATGAAAACCATCATTGCTTCCCTGATCCTCGCCGCCACCAGTCTGTTGCCGCTGCAATCTGCCACTGCGGGGAGCATTGCCGATGCGTATATCGGTGGCGATTCCCACGGGTTGGGCGATGTGATCGGTGGCAGCGTCTACAATATTGCCGGCGCGACCATCACGCGCATCGGCAGCGTGCTGACCGTTACCATTGCCACCAACTTCGCTGGCCACGCTGGCACCGACGCCAACATCACGCCGGGCGGCATCGGCTACGGCGACGTGTTCCTGTCGCAACTGTGGAACCCATCGGGCACTGCCGCGTCCGGTTACTCCACCGACAATGCCGCGAACGGCACCAAGTGGACGTACGGGTTTGCGCTCGACAATCGCTTCAGCAATACCGGCGGCACGTTCAAGCTGATGAAATTGAATGGCGCCACCAACGCCGCGAATATCGACAATTCGGAAGACTTCATCAAGTGCACCGGCTGCGACTATCGCACCGGCCAGGCCACCGCGGTCGATACCAAGTCGTCGACGGTGCAAAATACCGGCTTGCTGGGTTCCTGGACCGTGGCCGCCGATAAATCGATCTCGTTCACCATGAATGTTGCTTCGAGCGATTTGATGAACTTTTCATCGTTTGCGATGCACTGGGGTGAGACTTGCCAGAACGACGTGATCGAAGGCGTTGTCAAGATGGTGCCGATTCCCGGCACGCTGCCGCTGCTTGGGCTTGGACTGCTGGCGATGGTGGGAATCGCGCGCCGGAAGAAGGCGTTGCAGGGCTGAGGCCAGTTTGGCGGGGATGGGGAAAAGCGCGCGATCAGCGCGTTTTTTTATGGGCGGTGCGTGCGTGGTATCCGCCCCGGCCTGCGCCGGACTGACGGTTTTTCGATGCGTGATTGACGGGGAAATTACAGCTGCTGTGACGGTGGCAAAAACCGTTTCAACAGGACGTCCACGGCCGCGATAGTCAACGGTTTGACCATGAAGTCCTGCATGCCCGCAGCCAGGCATTCGAGGCGGTCGTCGGGTTGGCCGCCGACGCCGACGATCGGGGTGGTGGGAAGCGCGTGGATCTGTTCGTGGGCCCGCCACGCACGCGTGGCCTCGCAGCCATCCATATTCGGCATTGCGCGGTCCATCAATACCAGGTGATAGCGGCGCGCATGCAAGGCGGCGAGGGCGGCGGCACCGTCCTCGGCACTGTCGACACGGCAACCGGCGCGGGCCAGTTGCATGCCCAGCAGGTCACGCATCAGCTCGACGTCGTCGACAATCAATATCAGCGGTCCGGCTGTCGTCATGCTTTCTCATCCTTGTCGTTGTCGTCGTCGCCATCTTCTTCCCACTGCGATCTGATCGCCAGCAGGCGCGGCAAAATTTCATGAAACAAATCGACCAGCCGCGGCTCGAAATGGGTACCGCGGTTGTCAGTGATATGTGCACTGATGCGCTCGATCGACCAGGCGCTTTTGTAAGAGCGTTTCATCGACAGCGCGTCGAACACGTCGGCCAGCGCGACAATGCGGGCCGACTCGGGAATATCGGTGCCGGCCAGACCGTCCGGGTAACCGCTGCCATCCCACTTTTCATGGTGGCGCAGCGACACTTCGCCGGCCAGCTGAAACACTGGTGCATTGCTTTTGCTGAGGATGGCGTGACCGATGGCGGGGTGCGTGCGCATGACGTCCCACTCCTGCGGCGACAGGGGGCCCTCCTTGCGCAAAATCATTTGTGGCACGCCAAGCTTGCCGGTGTCGTGCATTGGTGCGGCCAGTTCGAGCTGGCGCGCATCTTCCTCGTCCCAGCCATAGGCCAGCGCCAGTTCGCGCGCGTAGGCGGCCATGCGCCAGATGTGGGCGCCGGTGTCGTTGTCGTTGTAGTGGCCGGCGTGACCAAGCATCAGGATGGCGTCGCGGTAGCTTTCTTCGAGCGCGGTGGCGCGCACGCGCGACAGGTGCGCCGCCACGCGCGCGCGCACCAGCGGGGGCGACACCGGCTTGATCAGATAATCGCTGCAGCCCGCATCGAAACCGGCTGCCTCGCGGCCCTGGTCGCGGTAGCCGGTCACAAAAATGACCTGCACGGCGTTGGTATCGTCGAGCGCCTTGATGCGCCGGCACAGTTCCACGCCGTCGGTATCCGGCAAACCGATGTCGAGCAGCACCATGGCCGGCCGATGCTTGATGACGGCCGCCTGCGTCTCGGCGCCGTTTCTTGCAAACACCAGGTTATACAGGCCCTGCAGAGCATCGCGCATGATGGCAAGATTGCTCGGTTCGTCATCAACGATGAGGATGGTTGGTGCTTTCATTGCTCGCTTTGCCAGGGTCGCATTTAATTATTTCACAACCATCGGGTTAATGGGTGGAGGCCGTCAGGCTGACATGCAGGCGCTGGGCCAGCGCCAGTGTGGCTTGCTCGGCGCCGCGGAAATCGAAGTCTTGCACCAGTGCCGCCAGTGCCGCCACATCCGGCGCCGGCAGTTCGCTGCCAAGCGCCTGCAGCACTGGCGCCGACGGGCCCGGATTGTCGTGATGCAGCGCATCGAGCAGGCTTTGCAGCAGCGGCGCAACCCGGTCCGACAACACATTCGCCGACGGCGCCGGCACCGGTACCGGCGCTTCCGGTGGAGGCAGCGGCGCGAGCTGGGCAATGTCGGACAGCGCGGCCAGCAGCGCTTCTTCCAGGGTGCTGCAAATGGCGCAATGGTTGCTGTCGCCATCGCCGTCGCCGTCGTTGGCCAGTTGGCGCTCGGCTTCCATGGCCAGATGGGCGACGTCGACCAGGGCCACGTTGGCGGCCGCCCCGGCCAGTTTGTGGGCGATGGCAGCGGCTGCGCGGAAATCTTGTTCGTGCACGCGCAGCTTGATCTCGCTCGCGCTGGCCGCAAAACTGGCGGCAAACTTGCGCAGGTACAGCTGATACGTTTCGGCGTCGCCCCAGATGGCAATGCCACGCTGCATATCGATGATCGTCAGCCGCGCTGTCGGCGTGGCCAGCGGGGTAGTCAGTTTGCTGACGCCCTCGGCGGTGGCGTCCTTGCCGGAACGGCCCGTCAGTTGCAGGATCAGGTCGATTGTCAGGGGCACATCGAACGGCTTGGTGACAAAGTGCGTCATGCCGGCTGCGCGCGCCGCGTCATGGTGCGATTTGAACGCGCCGGCGGTCAGCGCGACGATGGGCAGGCTGGCAAAGCGCGGCATGGCGCGCAGCTGGCGCGTGGCCTCGATACCGTCCATTACTGGCATCTGCACATCCATCAGCACCAGGTCGACCGTATCGGGATGGGCCAGCAGCCAGGCGATGGCGCGCTGGCCGTCTTCTGCCAGGGCCACGCTGGCGCCCTTGTCCTGCAGGATGCGCTGGGCCACGTCGCGGTTGATGTCGCTGTCGTCGACGACCAGCAGGCGCAAACCGGCCAGTTCGGCGCCGGGCGGTTCTTTTTGCGGTTCCGCCACGCCGGCATTGGCGCGCTTGCGCCGGGCGGCGGTGGCGGCGTTGTTCAATGTCGACGTGGTAACCGGCTTGGTCAGCAGCGCATCGATGACGCCATCGATTTTTTCACGCTTCAGTGCCGCGGCAGCAGATGTGGAGGCAACCACGATGATCGGGCATTTGTCCGCCGGCGCAATCTGGCGGATGGCCCGGGCCACGGCCACGCAGTCGCTGCCATTGCGTTCCCATTCGAGAATCACCACGGCCGGGAATGCAGCATCAGGCTGGCTGCCCGCACTGGCGCGGCGCGTCAGTTCCATCAATGCCGCCTGGGGCGAGTCGACCGGGCAGACCTTCCAGCCCAGCGCGCGCCCGGTGTCGTCCAGGTTGGCCAGCGCGCCGGGATGGTTGCAGGCCACAACCGCATCGAGCTGCACCATTTCGGCGCTGGAAAAATCGGCGTCGGCGATGCTTTGCAGTGGCAGCGTAAACCAGAACGTGCTGCCGGCGCCGACGGTACTGGTGAGACCGATCTGGCCGCCCATCAGTTCCACCATTTTTTTGCAGATGGTCAGCCCAAGGCCGGAACCACCGAAGCGGCGCGTGGCCGAACTGTCAGCTTGCGTAAATGGCGTGAAGACCGCGTCCTGCAGCGACTGCGCAATGCCGATGCCGGTGTCGGTAACGGAAAAACGCAACATGCGTGCACCGTCGACAGCGCGCTCGGTCTGCACCGACAATTCCACGTGGCCCTGCATGGTAAACTTGATGGCGTTGCTGGTGAGGTTGACCAGGAGTTGTTCAAGGCGCAGTGCGTCGCCCTTGATGCTCGACAGGCCAGCCGGCAGCGGGCGCACCAGCAACTGCACCGGCTTGTCACCCACCGCCACGCCCATTGTCGCGGCAACGCTGTCGATGACCTCCTGCAGGCGCAGCCAGGTATGCTCGACAACCATTGCGCCGGCTTCGATTTTCGACACATCGAGCACATCGTTGATGATGCCCAGCAGCGAGCGCCCCGAGGTGCGGATCTTGACCAGCATGGCCGCTGCATCGCTCCCCAGGCTGGATTGCTCAAGCAGGTAAGCCAGGCCGAGAATGGCATTCAGCGGGGTGCGGATTTCGTGGCTCATGTTCGCCAGGAATTCGGCTTTGCTCTGATTTGCCGCCTGCGCGGCGTCGCGCGCTTCCAGCAAGAACGCCTCGGCGCGTTTCTGTGCCGAAATATCCTGCGCAAAAATCAGCGTCACCGGGCCATCGCGCAATGCCACGCGCGTGGTGGCCTTGAACATTGGAATGAGGCTACCGGTATTGCCAATGCCCAGCGCTTCGAAGCGCAGTTCAGTAGGCGAATCGGCGTTGATCAGGCTGGCCTGCATTTTCAGGCCATTCAGCGACTCGGCAGCAATCAGCGTGCTCCATGGCAAACCCGCGAGTTCATCGCCATCGGTATAGCCGTGCAGCACGTTGTAGCGCCGGTTGGTGTAGACGAAACGGCCCTGGCGCAAGATGGCGATGGCCACCGGCGCCTCCTCGATCAGCGTGCGGAAGCGCGATTCCGACAGGCGCAGCGCGTCCGACTGCGCCTGCTCCTCTTCATGCACGGCATGCTCGTGCAACCAGCGGCGCCGGCGCAACTGCATTATTGCCAGCAAGCTGCTGCACATGATGGCCAGCGCGGCAAAAAACAGCGCGAACATTTTGCCCTGATGCATCAATGGTGCAACCACTGCCTGCGGGTCGCGGCGGATGCCGATGACGAGGTTGTTGTTACTGTGCGAGGTCAATGGCGATACAGCGCGCCGCGCACTGATGTCGGGGAGCGGATGCAGCAGGAACGAGGACGCGAAGCGCGATGCGTAAATTGCCGGGTCATAACCTGGCGTGGCGACATCGAGGAAGACGCCGCCGCTGCTGTGGCCCACCCAAGCCGTCACGTCGGGCGCATACAGAACGCTGCGCATGCGCTCGCCGAAGTAGAGCGGATCGAGGATGCCGGTGACGGCGCCGGCAAATTCGCCGGAAGAGCCGGGAACCATGCGGCTGGCGTTGATGATCGTGTCCTTGCGCATCGAAATATACGGTGGCGACACGTACAGCACCTCGCTGTTCGGCCGGGCTTTTGGCTCGGTGAAAAAGTAACGCGTGGAAAAATCGGTTCCGATCAGATCTTCCGGGTAGCCCGACGTGACGATGCCGTTGCGGTCGATGAAGCTGGCGCCGCGCATGCCCGGCATGGCGTCGGTAATAGCGCGCAGGCGCCGGCGTAGCAATAACTGGTTGTCGGCGCCAAACGGTTCCGGATTGTCGCGTATCACGCCGATCAGCGCACGGTTCATCGCATCAAGATTGAGCGCCATGTCGCTGCCGACGACTTCGACCAGTGTTTCCAGGCGCGCCTGTTCGGTGTCGATCGCGCGCCGGGTTTCGACGTTATGCGATACGACGCCTGCGCTGCCGACGGCGACGAACATTACCGACATAAACAGCCATTCAAGCTGTTGGCGGGTGGCTAAATTTTTGGTAGAAAATAATGCCATATTGTTACTCTAGTCGCATTGAATTGGACTGTCGACTAATTCTTGAATCACTAAAACCTTAAGTATTTAATAATATTTAATAATATTTAATAATATTTAATTATCGGTAATATTAGGCTTTCTGCAGTGTTTTTCACGCATCAACATGCTTGTTAATCCGGAAAATCCAGCAATTGTATGCGTAAAGGTTGGGCAATGTGTTATCTTCGAGCATCTTTTTTCGTTGAAGCCATGTCTAAAAACACACGCTCGAGCCGGATTGCCACTGCGTTGGCAGCCTTTCTTTTGGTGGCCATGCTCGCCACGCTGGGTCTGGCGATCTGGTTCGCGCGCGACCAGGCTATAGAGGAATGGCGCGCGCAGCTTGACAATTTATCGCTTGTTTTGGCCGAACAGGGCGCACAGGAGATCAAGTCGGCTTTTCTGGTTCTCGACAGCATTGCCGAAACTGTCGCAGCCAACGGGGTGCAAAATACTGAAGAGCTGCGTGGCAGAATGGCGACAAAACGGCATTTCGACAGCATGCGCGACAAGATTCGCGGCTTGCCGCAAGTCGATGTGGCAACGATTGTGGCAGCGAACGGCGACGTGGTGAACTTTACGCGGGCGTATCCCGCACCGCCCATCAACCTGGCCGACCGCGACTATTTCCAGGCCCACCTGGCTGACCCGTCGCTGGGCATCTTTATCTCGCGGCCGGTGCGCAACAAGGGCAATGGCGACTGGACCTTCTATCTCAGCCGTCGTCTGACCGGACCCCACGGTGAGTTTCTCGGGCTGGCGCTGGTAGGCTTTTCCAGCACGTTCCTGGCCGAGTTTTACAAGAAAATCCATCTTGGGGATGACGCCACTGTCACCCTGTACCGGCGCGACTTCACCGTGCTGGCCCGCTGGCCGTACCAGGAGTCGTTGATGGGCAAGGTCAACCGTACGGGTGCGACTTTCCAGATCGTTGACGTGCGCAAAAAATCGCATGACGTCATTTTGCTGAACACGCCCCGGTTTGCGGACGGTGGCCACCGTATCCTGCGCATGGGGGCGGCGCGGACGCTGGACGCGTACCCGCTGATTGTCAATGTCACGGTGACGGAGGCACGCTTTCTGGCCCAATGGCGCCATTTTTCGCTGGTCCTGTCACTGGTCGGCGGCTGCTCGGCGCTGGCCATGATCCTGGTGTTTTCGGTACTGATCAGGTTGCTGAAAAGGCGCGAGCACGACATGGAAGAGACGCGTCAGCTGAAATTGGTGGCCGAAGCGGCGAGCCTCGCAAAAACCGATTTTCTTGCCATGATGAGTCACGAAATTCGTACGCCGCTGACCTCCATCATCGGCTTTGCCGAGATCCTGGAGCGCACTCAGCCGGGGCAGCCGGGTGGCAATACCGGCGCCATCATCCTGCGCAACGGCCAGCATCTGCTGACGATCATCAACGACATGCTCGACATCTCGAAAATCGAGGCGGGCCGCCTGCCATTGGAGCAGCTGACATTTTCACCGTACGAGCTGGCCGAGGGCGTGCAGGCGATGATGGCCAGCCAGGCGGTGGCCAGGGGCTTGCATTTCGAGCTCGCGGTGACGTACCCGCTGCCGGCCCAACTGGTGGCCGACCCTACCCGCTGGAAGCAAATCCTGTTCAACCTGACCAGTAACGCCATCAAATTTACCGAGCGCGGTAACGTCAAGCTGGCAGTGCGCTACGACCCCGACCGTAGTCGCCTGATCGCCACCGTGACCGATACCGGCATCGGCCTGGCACCGGAACATCTGGCCAACCTGTTCCAGCCGTTTTCCCAGGCCGACAGCAGCGTTGCGCGCAAATACGGCGGCACCGGCCTCGGCTTGTACCTGGTTCGCGAGCTGGCGGCACGGATGGGTGGCGCGGTCGAGGTCGACAGCGCGCTGGGGCACGGCTCGACGTTTGAAGTCGCCATTTTCGCGCCCCTGACGGCGCCACCGGTGTGGTTGCAGCAGGCGCCACCGGCAGCGCCGCAGGTCGCGCGCACACAGGCGCGCGACCCGTTCGGACAGCATCTGACCGGCCACGTGTTGCTGGCCGAAGACGGTCGCGACAACCAGACGCTGGTCTGCGCGTTCCTGCAAGGGATGGGGCTGACCTATGAAGTCGTCGACGATGGCGCCGCCGCAGTGCAGGCCGCGCTGGCCGGAAACTTCGACCTGGTACTGATGGATATTCACATGCCGGTGATGGATGGCGTGCGCGCCACTGAAATCTTGCGCAGCGCCGGCTACGCGCGTCCCATCGTCGCGCTCACCGCGAATGTCATGCAGGATGACGTACAGCGTTATGCCCGTGCCGGCTGCGACAGCACAGTCGCCAAGCCGATCGATGTAGCTGGGCTCGTGCAGACGCTGGAGCGCCTGCTGGGTAGCGCCGCGCAGGGCGCTGTGACGTCGTTCGAGGAACTCGAGGGCTACAGTGACATCCAGGCGTCGTTTCAGGCCAGTCTGGCGGGACGGCTGGAGGAAATGGCCGCCTGCATCGCGCGTCAGAACTGGAATGACGTGGTGACGCTGGCGCACACGTTGAAAGGCTCGGCCGGCTCGTTCGGCTTTCCGGGCGTGACGCGCGAAGTGGGACTGGTGGAACGCGCAGCGCGCCACGGCGATAGCGCCGGTGCGCGCCGTGCCTTCGAAATATTGTTAGCATTAGAGGAATTAAAACCAATGCAATTAGCAGGAGAAACAAGATGGCAACCATGAGCGAGGCGATGGGCAATATACCGGTACTGATTGCCGATGACGAACCGCTGATGCGCCAGCTGCTCGCATCGATACTGCGCAGCATGGGTTACCAGAACATTGCATACGCGTCAGATGGCCCGAAGGCGGTGGAAGCGATCAATGACGATGGTATCCAGATTGCTTTTCTGGATATCGACATGCCCGGCTTTACCGGCCTGGAAGTGCTGGCACTTGCCAGAAATACGCGGCCCGACTGTTTTTTTGTCATCGTCAGCTCGCACAGCGGGCTCGACAACGTACTGGCGGCGCTGAACGGCGGCGCGCGCGGCTTTATCGTCAAACCCTACAACGCGCAGAAAATTCACGATGTGCTGCTGAAATTCAAAAGCTGACAGCGAAGCCGCGGTGTGGCTGTGCCTTGGCGCCTTGCCTATGCCTCCGCCAGCGCCACGCCGCAGTCTGAGCCGACGCCGTAACTCTGCCGCAGCTGGGGCCATGCCGCAGTCCCAGTCGGTGCCGTAAGTTTGCCTCAGCCAGCGTCACGCCGCAGTCCCAGCCGGTGCCGTAAGTTTGCCTCAGCCAGCGTCACGCCGCAGTCTCAGCCGACGCCGTGCCGCAGTCCCAGCCGACGCCGTGCCGCAGCTTCAGCCGGCGCTGTCGAGCCTGACAATTGCCAGTGCAGCATCGACGATGTCGCGCGCCAGGTACGCGGCCGGCCCGTTGGCGACCAGGCCAGCGCCCGACTGCATCGTCCGCAACTGGTCACCGTCGGTGTCTGCGCCAATCAACAAGGTGCGGCATCCGGCGCGCTGGCCGGCGGCAAGCTGCTGGCGGGTATGCGCCAGCAGCCAGGAACGTGCCAGCACCACGCCCAGTTCGCGCGCCGCACGCTGCAGCAGCGCGGCAGAGGGCGGACAATCGGGGCAGGGCGCTTTCGTGCAGGTGCAGCAGAGGAAGCCGGCCAGAACGACGCGTTCGCGCGACAGCAAATCGGCAATCCGGGCTGGCAGCGGACGCGTCATCTGGCGCCGGTCGAGGGCGCACGGCGCCAGCACGATCAGGCTGTAATCGAGCCGTTCGAGCAGGCGCAACGCCGGCCCCACGCCGGCACGCAGACCCGCAGGCTGGCCCGGCGATGGCGTGGTATCGAGCAAGACGCCAGCCATGTCGATGAAGAGCGCCGCCTTGCCGGGCGGCGTCTCTGTCTTTGCCAGCGTCATCCTGGCCAGCTCGCGGAGTGTTGTCATGGGATGCACTGGCCGGCAGGCGCGCCAATAGTGTGGCGCGCGCGGCCTCCGCAGCAGTGGCGCGCTGCCGCGGCGTGATTGTCACACCGCGCTGAATGAACCGTACGGATGCTGGGCATAGTCAGCCGGTGGCGCGGCTGCGCGCGCCGTCCGCACGCTGGCACACGCACTGACAAGTCATTCAGTGCGACATCGTTGACGACGGCTGCGGCTGCTGACATGGTGGCCTCCGGGAAATGACATGGGACAGGGCGGTATGGTTGGTTTGACGTTCCTTGTTCACCCCGGTTCCGGCCGCCACACGCCCGATAAATCTGGATCAAAGTTCCTGCGTGTTGACGAAAAAAAGGCCGGCAAATGCCGGCCGTCTGTGCTTGAAATTTCCCGGTCAGTCCGGTGTCATATCGGACCGGCGACCGACATTGCTCTGCTGCGCCTGGCGCACGCCTTCATCGACAGGCGGCGTTGCATTGACGGTATTCGACAGACCGGTGTCCTCATCCATTTTTTGGTCGGCCGCCAGTTGATTGGCACCGCCCGGGCTGCGCGGATAGCCGCCGGCGGCATCGTTCGATTCGTGGACAGCCGTGTCGCCCTGGCGGACGTCGGCACCTGCCGGCGGACGATCCGCCTGGCTGTGATCGTTCGGGCCAGTGGTGGTATTGCCAAGCGAACCCGGCTGTCCCTTCCGATTGCTGACGTTGTCGAGCTGGTTGTTGTTGATGACAAGTTCTTCTTTGTTCATGGTGATCCTTTCCGTACAGTGTACTGGTCTCGATGGCATTATCTTGCAGCAGATTACGTGCCGCGTGGATAGGAACTCGGACCGATTCACTGTAGGAATTTGTCCCACAATATCAGTGACGGAAATCTTCATTTCGCATACGCATTTTCTATCGCACGTTGTCCTACAAGGTGATCTGGATCTGTCCTATACCCTCTTCAGATACTGCTGCCTAAGATGAAATGGTCGCTCATCCACATTGTCAGCGATCGACCCTGCCGCCCTTGAGGCGGTTTCCGGCAACGGTACGCAGGTGCCCCAGCCGACCCACCCGCCGCCGCAAGCGGCAATTTTTGCAACTGTCACCAGTTGCAGATACCAGGAGAGCACCATGGCTTCGAACAACCAGGGCAACAAACAGAGTTCCGGCACTAAAAATCGCGGCTTTGCCTCGATGGATCCCCAGCGCCAGCGCGAAATCGCCAGCGAAGGCGGAAAAGCTGCACACCAGAAGGGCACTGCCCATGAATTCACCTCGGAAGAGGCGCGCCGTGCCGGCAGCATGAGCCACGGCAACCGGCAATCGGCCGACGCGCGCTCCAGCACCAAATCCACGGCGGCAGCTTCACCTGCAGGCAATAAGCAGGGCGGCAGCCGCTCGGGCCCAGCGGGTGGTGGCGCCAAGTCGGGTTGAAACCGTCCACTGCACCATGCCAACAGACGGGACGGGGACTTTGGCCCCCGTCTTTTTTCATTTCGCGGTGCCATGGGAATGCGGTAAAATCGTTGCGCCTTTTTAACTTACCGCAAGGAATTCGCCGTGAAACAAGTGGTTATCCGTCAAGTCAAAAGCCTGTCCATGTCGTGCGACAAGATCGGCAACCTCCTGCTGGCGAAGTTTTCCTCGCAAGGCGCCTCGGACACCATGATTCACATCCCGGCCAGCATTGTATTCTGGCTGCTGAATCACCTGCCGATCAACCAGGATCCTGCACTGGCGGCACCATCGCCAGGACCGCAGATTACGCCGGCCGACTGGGAAAGCCGCACCACCCCCATCGCGAACCGCGTCGATGCCAAAGAATTTCGTGAGGCCATCCGCCTGACGTTTATCCTGAACGCCAAACAAGACCTGACTGTGGTGCTGAACCGCTCGAATGTCGAGTTGATGCGCCAGATCATGATGCATTACCGTAACGACCTGATCGACCTGGACGCGTAAGCGCCGGCGTTCTTTCCCAAACTCATCCGTCACCAGAAGGACCCGTCATGCCCATCAAAATCAGCCAGCAATTCGACTCCGGCAGCATCGAGGTGGTGCAGGCAAACGACCCGCGCCAGATCGATCTGAACCTGCGCAGCGATTCGCACGCCGATATCCGCCAGTGGTTCCATTTCCGCCTGCAGGGTGCGCGCAGCCAGGCGTGCACCATCCGGTTTCTGAACGCCGGCCAGGCTACCTACGCCAGGGGCTTCGAGGGTTACCAGGTCGTGGCAAGCTATGACACCGAAAACTGGTTCCGCGTGCCGACGACGTTCGACGGCCAGGTCATGACGGTCAGCCACACGCCGGAACTCGACAGCGTCTACTACGCCTATTTCGAACCGTACTCGTGGGAACGCCACCTGCGCCTGCTGGGTGAAGTGGCTGAAAATCCACTGGCCCGCGTCACAGATATCGGCACGACCATCGACGGCCGCGACATGAACCTGGTGGTGATCGGCAACCAGCATCTCGTTAACACCGGTGCCGCCAAAAAAATCTGGGTCATCGCACGCCAGCACCCGGGCGAAACGATGGCGGAATGGTTTGTCGAAGGCCTGATGGATGCGCTGCTCGATGACGCCAATCCGGTGTCGCGCAAACTGCTCACCAAGGCAGTGTTTTATATCGTTCCGAACATGAATCCCGATGGCGCCGTGCGCGGCAACCTGCGCACCAATGCCGCCGGCGCCAACCTGAACCGCGAGTGGATGACACCGACGCTCGAGCGCAGCCCGGAAGTGTTGTGCGTCAAGCAGAAAATCCATGAAGTCGGCTGCGACATGTTTTTCGACATCCACGGCGATGAAGCGCTGCCGTATAACTTTGTCGCCGGCAATGAAATGCTGACCGACTTCACGCCGGAACGCGCCGTCCACCAGAGCGCCTTCATCGACCGGTACATGTCGGCCAGCCCCGACTTTCAGAACGTGGTTGGCTACGCTGCCAGCAAGTATCGCGAAGACATGCTGACGCTGGCCTCGAAGTACATCGGCCACACGTTCAAATGCCTGGCGCTGACGCTGGAAATGCCGTTCAAGGACAATGCCGACCTGCCCGATGCGTATGTCGGCTGGAACGGTTCGCGCAGTGTGGCGCTGGGCGCGGCAATCCTGCAGCCTATTTTGCATTCGCTCGACTAAGCCCTCCATGGGCGTCGAAATCGAACGCAAGTTCCTGGTGGTCAGCGACGACTGGCGCCAGCTGGGCGAGCGCGTCCTGCTGCGCCAGGGCTACCTGTCAACCGACCCCGAACGTACGGTGCGTGTGCGCATCCAAGACGGGGAGGGCGTGCTGACCATCAAGGGGAAAAGTACAGGCGCCACGCGCGGCGAATGGGAGTATCCGATTCCGCTCGAGGAAGCCGCCGAATTGCTCGACAATTTGTGCCCGGCGCCGCTGGTGGAGAAATACCGCACGCGTGTCACGGTGGGCAGGCATGTCTGGGAAGTCGATGAATTTCTGGGTGCGAACCGGGGCTTGGTTGTGGCCGAGATTGAACTGGCAGCCGAGGACGAACAGTTTTTGCTGCCGGCCTGGATCGGTGCGGAAGTGACGGGCCAGAAGAAGTACTACAACTCGCAGCTGATCAAAGCGCCGTTTTCATTATGGGCGGATCAGAACAGCTGACGACTGAAAACTGACGTGTTGCCTCCGTCGTCCCGGCGCAGGCCGGGGGCCATCCTGAATCAGCAGTACCTTGCTGTCACATCAGCATGGGTCCCGACTTTCGTCGGGATGACGGTCTCACATGTGTCGAGAAAGCTGGCGCTGGCAGCCCACGATCAGTGAAAGTGCTCGGTTCCCTGCGGCGTATCTTCCGGCATTTCTGCGTGTACCAGCTCGCCGCTTGGGTCGGCGAACAACGGGGCGCCGCAATCGTCGCAATACTCCGCCACGTAACGCTCGGCGATTTTCTTGACGTGGTTGACGCCCGCTTCCTTCAGGTGCCCGATGATGTCGTCGACCGGCGTCACCAGCACCGGCTCGCTGCCAGGTGCGCCCGGCTGCAGGCCGTTCATCGGCGTGCCGTCTTCATCTTCCTGGCCGTACAGCGGCCAGACGATGCCATACACCACATCGGCGGTCTGGCGCAGCGTAAAACTGACGCGGTATTCATCCACCTGGCCATCGGCAACTTCTTCGCCGAATGCCGCGATGACCGCGCGCAGATCGGCAGGTTCCACTGCCAGCACATTGGTGAGGTAATGCACCGCGGCGCGGATCGAGACCGGGCGCACCAGTTTGTCGGCTTCGCGGCAGGCCACGTAATACGCTTCCGGCAGCAATACTTCGATACCGCAACCTGGCATCAGGCGCGACAGCGTGGGCGTTGCCTGCGCGCGCCACTGCTCCAGCGCGTTGTTGCGTTCGGCAAGAAAATTGATCTGGTGGGCCGGCTCCTGCCAGCGGAAAATCGGGGAGCCCTGCGGCGCGATGACGACCGCCAGCAGGTAGCGCGTATCGGCCAGAAACGGCGCCGTATCGGGGGCGCGGGCAGGGGCCTTGATGGCCGTGCCCTTGTGCGCAGACTGTGCCAGCTTCTGCGTCATGGCATACGCTTCGGCGTGCGTACGCGGCAGCTGATCGATGGCGTACAACGTGGGCGCAATTGCCAGGCGCGTGCCCTCGGCCAGCAAGTGGGCGCCGAAGTGGGCCGACAGGACCGATAAAATGTCGCCGGGAATGGGGCCGGACGCAATCGAGAAACGGGTCCAGGCCAGGATGGGCGCGGCCACCAGCAGCGCCTGCCACGTGACTTCGACGCCATCCTGCATTTCGACCATGGTTGCCGATTCGCTGATCGCTTCGACACCATCCATCAGCACGTCGTACGCCGCGAGCTCGTCTTTGAAGAGCATGTTCAGCGACGCGTCGATGCTGTCCTGGTGGCCGGTCTTCAGCAGCTTTTGCAGCTGCGTATCGAGGTGGCGTTCGAGGACGCGCTCCTCCAGGCGGCTGGCGACCTGGACGATGGCTTGGGAAATACTGGCAAGGCGCAGGCTTTCTGCCGACAGTTTTGGGGTGGAATCTTTAGAAGGACGACGCATATCGCTTAAAGTCTCGTTGTGAAGTTTGCGGATCGGTGTCCAGGGCTGCTGTTCAAGCGTATGCCCATATTGTAGTTGATTCACGTGGCGCTGTTACCGCCGGTGTGCACGCTGTCAAACTGGCATCGCCGGCGTGTCTCGTTATATACTCGTGAATACATCGCTCACTGGAATACTCATGCATCGTTCTGCCCTGTTTTTGCTTGCCGCCGCTTTCGCAGCACCTGCCTTCGCCGACGAGGTGCAGGTGGCCGTTGCCGCCAACTTCACGGCGCCGATGAAAGTCATTGCCGCCCAGTTTGAAAAAGACACCGGGCACAAGGTGCAGGCATCGTACGGCGCCACCGGCAAATTTTACGCACAGATCCAGAACGGCGCGCCGTTCGACATTCTGCTGGCCGCCGACGATGAAACGCCCGCCAGGCTCGATAAGGAAAACGCCACGGTCGCCAGGTCGCGTTTTACGTATGCTATCGGCAAACTGGTGCTGTGGAGCCCGCAGGCCGGCATGGTGGACGACAAGGGTGCCGTGCTAAAAACCGGCAAGTTCGATCACTTGTCGGTCGCCAGCCCGAAGCTGGCGCCCTATGGCCTGGCCGCGCAGGAAACGCTGCAAAAGCTGAATCTGTTCAGCGCCCTGCAGCCGAAATTCGTCACGGGCGAAAACATCGGCCAGACCTACCAGTTTGTCGCCAGCGGCGCGGCGCAACTGGGGTTTGTCGCCATGTCCCAAGTGTATGAAGACAACAAGCTGAAAGCCGGCTCCGCCTGGGTGGTGCCGTCGAACCTGTACAGCCCGATTCGCCAAGATGCCGTCGTCCTCAGCAAGGGTGGCAACAAGCCGGCCGTGACTGCCTTCATCGCTTATCTGAAAAGCGAAAAAGCCAGGACCGTCATCCGTTCCTACGGTTACGACCTGTAACAGTGGTGCTGGATGCCGAAGACTGGGGCGCGATCTGGCTGACCTTCAAGCTGGCGACGCTGGTCACCGTGTTGCTGCTCCTGATCGGCACCCCGATTGCATGGTGGCTGGCGCGCACGCGCTCGCGCGTAAAAAGTGTGGTTGGCGCGGTGGTTGCCTTACCACTGGTGTTGCCACCGTCGGTCCTCGGGTTTTATCTGCTGGTGACAATGGGGCCGCATGGTCCCATCGGTCATTTCACGCAGTGGCTGGGAATCGGCCTGCTGCCGTTCACTTTCCCTGGCCTGGTGCTTGGTTCGCTGGTGTATTCGATGCCGTTCGTCATCCAGCCGCTGCAAAACGCTTTCGAGGCGATCGGCGAGCGGCCGCTCGAGGTGGCCGCGACCTTGCGCGCCAGTCCGCTCGACACTTTTTTCCACGTTGCGCTGCCGCTGGCGAAACCCGGCTTCATCACCGCCGCCACGCTCGGCTTTGCCCATACCATCGGTGAATTTGGCGTGGTGCTGATGATCGGCGGAAATGTGCCGAAGGTGACGCGCGTGGTCTCGGTGCAAATTTATGGCCACGTGGAAGCGCTTGAGTATGCGCAGGCGCACTGGCTGGCTGGCGGCATGCTGGTGCTCAGCTTTATTGCCTTGCTGCTGTTGTACACGTTCAATCCGAGCCGGGTGGCCAGATGATTACGCTGCGTCTCGACGTCGCCCGCACCGGGTTTGCAATGCATGTGGCACTGGAATTGCCGGGGCGGGGTGTGACGGCGCTGTTTGGCCATTCCGGATCCGGCAAGACCACGATCCTGCGCGCTGTTGCCGGCCTCGAGCGCCATCCGGACGGCTACCTTGCCGTGAATGGCGCCGTGTGGCAGGACGATGCGCGCGGCGTGTATGTGCCAACGCACCAGCGCGCACTGGGTTATGTGTTCCAGGAAGCGAGTCTGTTCAGCCATCTGTCGGTACGCGGCAATCTCGAATTTGTTTTGAAGCGCACCAAAACGCCGGACCGGACGCTGTTCGATCATGTGCTCGCGCTGCTTGGCATCGAGCACTTGCTGGACCGGCGAACCACCGATCTGTCGGGCGGTGAACGCCAGCGCGTGGCCATTGCCCGTGCGCTGCTGACCGATCCGGCCATCCTGCTGATGGACGAACCACTGGCCGCGCTCGATGGCAAGCGCAAGGAAGAAGTGCTGCCCTACCTGGAGCGCATCCATGCAGCGCTCGCCATTCCGATGCTGTATGTCAGCCACTCGGCCGAGGAAGTGGCGCGCCTGGCCGACCATGTGGTGCTGCTCGACAATGGCCGCGTGCTGGCCAGCGGACCGGCAGCCGACACGATGGCGCAAATTGACCTGTCGCTGGGCCTAGAAATCGACGCCGGCGTGCTGATCGACGGCGTCGTCGACGGGATCGATGCTGCGTATGGACTGGTGCAGATGCACGCGGCTGGCGGGACGATGTTCCTGGCCCATGCGCCTTTGCCCATCGGCACCCGCCTGCGCCTGCGCGTGCTGGCGCGCGACGTCAGCCTGGCGTTGCAGCGACCGCAGGACAGTTCGATGTTGAATTTGCTGCATGCCACGGTGGTGGCAACGTGGCCGGCCAGCACGCCAGCCCACATCATTGTCAAGCTGCGTGCCGGCGATGCCGAGTTGCTGGCACGCATCACGCGGCGCTCGTATGATCAACTGGCGCTCGACGTCGGCAAGACGGTGTGGGCGCAGGTGAAAGCGGTGGCGTTGCTGTCGATACGCTGACCGTATAATCGGCGTTTTGCCAACAGGGGGCCGCATGACAATCCGGGTCGATGTAAAGGTACGCATGCGCCACGGCGAGGAAATTGCCATGGGCCCCGGCAAGGCCGACTTGCTGGACGCCATCGCCGCCACTGGTTCCATCAGCGGTGCCGCGCGCAGCATGAAGATGTCGTACCGGCGCGCCTGGCTGCTGGTCGACGTCATGAACCGCACCTTCCGTGAGCCACTGGTGGTCAGCGCTGCAGGCGGCGCGCAGGGCGGTGGCGCCGGCGTCACCGATGCCGGGCGCGCCGTACTGACGGCGTTTCGTGCGATGGAAGCAGCCAGTGCTGCTGCGGTTCAGTCCCACGCAGGTACGCTCGCCGCATTGTTGCGCAGCGACCCCGGCGCGTAAATTCAATCGAAAGTTGAATCTGTTATGCAAGTGCTCACGTATAATCGTATGACAAATTAAAATATCCTCATACGAGACCCTTCATGATTTTGCACTTTGCCCGTACACCCATGAGCCTTGCGCTCGCTGTTTTGTTCGCTGTACCTACCGCCGCCTTTGCTGATGACGAACTCACCACGCCGCTGAATACAGTGGTCGTCGAAGGCTCGCGCGCGTCGCAGCTGGGCGTGGCAGAAAGCGCCAGTGCCGGTATCGTCACACAAAAGCAACTTGAGGCGCGCACGGTGTACCGCCCCGGTGAATTGCTGGAAGTGACGCCGGGCCTGATCGTCAGCCAGCACAGCGGCGAAGGCAAGGCCAACCAGTTTTATCTGCGCGGCATTAACCTCGACCACGGCACCGACCTGCGCACCACCGTCGACGGCATGCTGGTCAACGAGCGCACCCATGCGCACGGGCAGGGCTGGACCGACATGAATTTCATGATTCCCGAGCTGGCGTCGTATCTGGAATATGCCAAGGGGCCGTACAGCGCCGAGCAGGGCGATTTTGCATCGGCGGGCGCCGTCAGCGTGAATTACGCCAACACGCTGGCGCATGGCATTGCCAGCGTCGGTGTCGGACAAAATGGCTACGGCCGTACGCTGCTTGCCGATTCGCCTGCGCTCGGCAACGGCAACCTGCTGTATGCGCTGGAACTGTTCAAGAACGACGGCCCGTTCGTCAACAAGGACACCTACCGCAAGATGAATGGCGTGCTGCGTTACAGCGAAGGCACCGAGGCGAACGGTTTCAATGTCAGCCTGATGGCCTATAAAGCGCACTGGAACGCGACCGACCAGATTCCCCAGCGCGCAGTCGACGCCGGCATGGACCGCTTCGATGCCATCGATACCACCGACGGCGGCGCGGCGCATCGCTACAGCCTGTCCGGCGCATGGATACGCACCGGGGCCGACAGCGTCACGAAGGTGAATGCTTACGTCATCCAGAACCAGCTCGACCTGTACTCGAATTTCACGTATTTCCTCGATCATCCCGATACCGGCGACCAGTTTGCGCAACCGGACCGCCGCATCACGCTCGGCCTGAACGCCAGCCATGCGTGGCGCGCGAACCTGTTCAACCGCGCGTCGGAAACCGTCGTCGGCATGCAGTTGCAGAGCGACGATATCCACAACGGCCTGTACGACACAGAGGCGCGCCGGCGCATCGCCACCACACGTGAAGACCATGTGCGCGAACGCAGTGCCGGACTGTTCGTGCAAAACGCCATCAAGTGGACGCCGTGGTTCCGCACCGTGCTGGGCGCGCGCGAAGATTATTTCCATAACCAGGTCGACAGCCAGCTGATTGTCAATTCCGGCACGGCCAACGGGCGCCAGTTCAGCCCGAAAGCGGCGCTGGTGTTCGGGCCGTGGGACAAGACCGAGTTTTACGTCAACCTCGGGCGCGGCTTTCACAGCAACGATGCGCGCGGCACCACCATCCGGGTAGACCCGAAAAATCCTGACAACGCGGCGACAAGGGAAGCGCCGCTGGTCGCCTCGCGGGGCATGGAACTGGGCGCGCGCAGCGAACTGGTGAAGGGCCTGCAGACCAGTCTGGCGCTGTACCAGCTGGACTACGATTCTGAACTGCTGTTTGCCGGTGACGCCGGTTCCACTGCCGACACCGGCCGCCCGAGCCGCCGGCGCGGGTTTGAATTGTCGAATTATTACAAGCTGGCGTCGTGGCTGACCATCGACGCCGACATTGCCTATGCGCGCACCCGCTACCGCAACGTCGACCCGGTCGGCCAGTTCATCCCCGGCTCGATCGAAGGCGTGGCGTCGCTGGCGGCCACTGTCGATAATGTCGGCCCATGGTTCGGCGCGCTGCAACTGCGTTACTTCGGCCCACGGCCGCTAATCGAAGACAACAGCGTGCGCTCGAACGCCACCGGCACGATCAATGGCCGCATCGGCTACAAAATTTCGCCAATGCTGCGCGTGTCGATGGAAGTTTATAACCTGACCAACCGGCGCGATTCGGCCATCGATTATTATTACCAGTCGCGCTTGCCGGGCGAACCTGCCGGCGGCGTCGCAGATGTGCACTTTCACCCGATCGAATCGCGCTCGCTGCGGTTGAACCTGGTGGCAAATTTCTAAGCGCGCTACAGCAGCGTCAAGGCCTGTCTTATAATCGCGCCATGCACCGCATCGCCCGCCACCTGACCGCTTATGCATGGATCGCCGCCCTGGCCATCCTGTTCAACGCGCTCGCACCGGTGGTCTCGCAGGCGCGCGCGCAGGGCGTCGGTAGAGCGGCGACAGTGGAAATTTGTACTGCCATGGGCGTTGCCATGGTGGCGCTGCCGGACGCCGGCAACACCTCGGACTCGTCCGACCCTGGTCACCTGCTCAAGGGCATGTCGCATTGCGCCTACTGCGCGACACATGCCGGCTCGTTCGGACTGCCGCCGCAAGCGCTGCAGACGGTCGCCGTTCAACGTGGACATGATGGCTTTCCGCCACTCTTTTACCAATCGCCTGCAACCCTGTTCACCTGGTCGCGCGCCCACGCGCGTGCGCCGCCCGCATCTGCCTGAGTTCCTGTTTTTTCCTGCTACCTTGATGGCTATGCCTGCCGTGCGCCTGTGCACTGGCGTTGCCGTCGCTGTCGCCTCATCACGCTTTTCGGAAAACTTCCATGAAACCTCACGCAGTCATGCCGGCTTTGCTCGTCTTTTTTTTCCCGCTGTCCGACGCCCGGGCAGATGAACCGCCCATTCCCACCGTCACCGTGCACGGCGACACCACCCAGGACGCCGGCGTCAGCCGCACGCCGGCGCCGCTGCGCGACCTGGCCGCATCGATCCAGGTCGTACCACGCGACGTATTGCAGGACCGCGGCGTCACCCGCGTCGACCAGTTGCTGGACAACGTCAGCGGTGTGCTGGCCGAATCGAGTTACGGCGGCAACGGCGCCACTTTCTTCAACCTGCGCGGTTTCAGCGAAACCAACGGCTTGCGCGACGGCTTCCGCAACTACGGCTACCTGGCGTTTCGCGATGTGCAGAACATCGAACAGGTGGAAGTGTTCAAGGGGCCGGCGGGCGCCTTGTACGGTGGCGTCGGCGCGGTGGGCGGATACGTCAACACGGTGTCGAAACGGCCCATGGCGGTAAATGTGGGCAACGTCGATCTGACCATCGGCAGCTTTGGCCTGGTGCGCTCGACGATCGATGTGAACCGCGCCCTGGACAATGGTGTGACGGCACGTGTCAACGGTGCCGTTGAAAAGAGCAGCGGCTTTCGCGACGACGGTGGCAGCAGATCATGGTCGTTCGCCCCGGCGCTGAGCTGGCGCGATGGACGCGGCACCTCGCTGACGTTGCTGACCGAGTTCAACCACCTGAAACGCGACGGCTTCGACTTCGGCATACCGAATGTGGCGGCGTATCAGGCGTTGTCGCGCACGCGCTACTACGGCCTGGACGGCGATTTCGGCACCAACGACACGCAGGCCGCGACGCTGCTGTTCGAACACGTGCTGAACGATCGATGGACCACCCGGCTGGCCGCGCACTACAGCCATGCGCACCAGGTGTCCCAGCAAAGTTTTCCGAATCTCGACGGGTATGCGGGCGACGGCCTGCTCGACTATTCGGCCTACAGCGGCGCCAACGAGGCATCGAAGCAATACGCAGTGCAGGCCGAGTTGCTGGGTAATTTCTCGCTGGGCGGCATGCAGCACGCACTGCTGGCCGGCATCGATTACGGCTATCTGGAGCAGGGCGGGTCGGGCTCGAACGTGTCGAATTTCACGCTCGACCTGTTCAATCCACGCACCCTGCCAGCGCCGGGACCTGCGGCGCCACCGGGCCCGTACCATCAGGCCCAGGGCAAGGATATTGGCGTCTATGTCCAGGACCTGGTCGACCTCGCGCCGCGCTTCAAACTGCATCTTGGCCTGCGCGCCGACCGCTTCGAAAACCGCGTGCTGCTGGGCGATGACGAGGCTGCCAGCAGTAGCCAGAACACGGTGTCGCCGCGCATCGGCCTGGTGTGGCAACCGAGCGAGCGCACCGCGTTCTTCACCGACTGGAGCCGCAGCCATGCGCCCAACGTCGGTCACAGCGTCAGCAACAGTACCTATGACGCCGAAGTTGGCGAGCAGATCGAAGCTGGCGTGAAGCAGGAGCTGATCCAGGACCGCCTGCACGCCACGCTGGCAGTGTTCGACCTGAAGCGCGAAAACATGCTCACCAGCGACCCGCTCGACCCCACCCGCCAGGTACTGACCGGCCAGCAGCGCAGCCGGGGCGTCGAAGTCGATATCGACGGAACGCTGGCGCCGGGCTGGAAACTGATGGCGACCTACACGTATCTCGATGCGGTGGTGAAAAGCGACACCAGCCTGCCGGTGGGCGACGCGCTGTCGAACGTGCCGCGTCACCATGCGAGCGCCTGGACCAACTACGCGTTTCAGGACGGCGCCTGGAAAGGGTTTGGCGTGGGCGGTGGCGTGTACTACATCGGCGCGCGCGAAGCCAATTTGCCCAATACGTATCGTCTGCCTGGCTACGTGCGCACCGACGTTTCGGCGTTTTACCGCAACGGCGCGTGGCGCACGCAGCTCAATATCGACAACCTGTTCAACCGGCGCTACGTCACCGGCGGCGCGGCCAGCGTCTTCAATTACACGCTGGCCCCCGGACAACCATTGTCGGCGCGCCTGACACTGGCGTACCAGTTTTGAGGCGCGCCATGCAGGCAAGTGTGTACCGGCGCATCTGGCGCTGGCATTTTTATGCGGGCCTGGTGTGCCTGCCGTTCATCCTGTCGCTGGCCATCACCGGGGCGCTGTACCTGTTCCACCAGCAGATCGACGACGTGGTGTACGGGTCGACGCTGCTGCGCCCGGACAGCCCGGCGACGTTGCCGGCTTCGCTGGTCGTTGACGCGGCTGTCAAAGCTTATCCAGGCCAGGCAATTGCCATCACGTTCCCCGCCGACAATCGCCACAATGGCCAGGTGGACGTAGCCCAGGCCGCCGGCGTGCTGCAGGTGTTCGTCGACCCGGCCAGCGGCAAGGTGGCGGGCGCCATTCGGGAAGATGCGCGCCTGATGACGACCATCAAGCACATCCACTCGCTGGCCATCGTGGGCACCGCGGGCAAGGTGGTCATCGAGATCGTGGCGGGCTGGATCATCGTGCTGATGGCAACCGGCACGTATTTGTGGTGGCCGCGCGGACGCACTGCCGGCGTGGTCGCGATCCGGCCAGGCGCGACGGGCCGCATCTGGTGGCGCGATCTGCACGCGGTGACCGGGGCATTCGGCGGCATCGTGATCCTGTTCCTCGCGCTGACCGGCATGCCATGGTCGGTGGTGTGGGGGACGAACGTGAACGCGTGGCTGACGGCGCACGGGCTCGGGGTGCCGGCAGGAATGTGGGCGGGCGTGCCGAAGTCGGATGTGCCGGCCAGCGCCCTGGGCACGCTGCCTTGGGCGCAGCAGCAGGATGCGGTGCCGGCGTCAAGCAATCCGCATGCGATGCACGAGGGAATGACGATGGCGCCTGCCAGTTTCCAGGCGCAGGGCATCGACGCTGTCGTGGCGCATGCCGGCATCCTTCCCGGCGACAGGCTGGCGCTGCCACGCGACGCGCATGGTGTCTTCAGCGTGATCCATCTGCCAGGGCAGGTGGAACAGCAGCGGGTACGCCACATCGACCAGTACACCGGGCGCGTGCTGATGGACATTCGCGGCACCGATATTGGCGCGGTCGGCCGCGTGACGGAGTGGGGCGTGGCCGTGCACCAGGGCCTGCAGTACGGCTGGCCGAATGTGTTCGTGATGCTGGCCGGCTGCCTGGCGCTGATGTGCCTGTGCATCAGCGGCATCGTCGTGTGGTGGAAGCGCCGGCCGGCCGGTACGCTGGCCGCGCCGGAACGCCGCGACGACGACCATCTGGCAACCGGCGTGCTGGCGATCGCGGTTGTGCTCGGCTGCCTGTTCCCGTTGCTGGGCGCATCGATGCTGTCGGTGCTGCTGATCGACACTCTGTTGTGTATGAAGAAAATGTAAATTGTCATACAATTAGTGCATGACCGATGACATCGCACGCGTTGAGGCAGGGCGCCAGTTGGGCCACGACCTGTATTGTCACAGCCGGCTGGCGCGCGATCCCGGCTGGAGCGAGGCGGTAACGGAGGGTTTCGACAGCGCCGAAGCGCGCGGCCAGATGCGCCAGGCCGGTGACCGCTTCGTGCGCAAATGGCTGCAACTGCGCGCCAGCGCGCTGCGCCGCGACCGCATCGTCGACGCCGATGTCACGCCGGACTTCCTGCGCCGGCTCGATGTCGCCGAATGCCCGGTATTGCGCATCCGGCTGACGCACGGCGAGCAGAGCGACACCGACTGGTCGGTCGACCGGCTGAATAATGACGGCGCCTATGCACCGCGTAATCTCGCCATCATCAGCACGCGCGTCAACTGTGCCAAGGCCGATTTCGATTTCGCCGCCGTGCACGCCCGCGCGTGCGGGCAGGTGCCTGCGCGCGACCTGGCGCCCGCCCAGTGGATGCGTCTGGCGGTGCTGATGCTGGGGCCGTGTCATGCCGAACAGCCATCGGCCGCGCCGGTCCTGCCACTGCTGGCACCGCTACCAAATCTGACCGCGCGCCCGGCCAACCAGATGATCCAGTACGTGCTGACGATGCATACGCAGGTTGCGGCAGAACGTAATCTGGTGGTCAAGCAATTCAACCGTTGCTGCCTCGACAGTCATGCCCGCGCGCATTGCCGCCAACTTGCCGAGCACATCCATTTTGCGCTGAAGGAAACCCCGGTGTGCTGGGATGTCTGGCTGCTGCCCCGCGTGATGCAAACCTTTCTGGCCTGGCGCACCAGCGTGCCGGACCGCCATTGGGCAGCCATCGGAGCGGAAGCGATGGTGCTGGCGGGCGGCCAGCGTGTGGAACGCAGTGCGCTGGCCGGCTGGCACCTCGCCAGTCGCGGGCATTTCGGCAACAGCTGGCGTCGTTGAGGATTGCACATGGCGTGCCACGGACGGTCGGCGCCCTAACGGCTCGACATTTATCAGCTATTTTTGCTGCCCGTCGGCTGCGCGCCGCGCCGCCACAAGACCAGCGAAACTACTGACCTCATGTTGCAGATGGTCGCAAACGGCTGCGGAGTAATTGCGCTACCGAAATGGCTGGGGGAGCGATTACGTGCCACAGTTGCAGCTAGAAGCGCTGCGGTTGGGGCCGACGGGCATCCAGAAGCATATTTATCTGGGCGTGCGCGGGGCCGATGCGAAAATCGATTTTATAGAATCGTTTATCGAATTTGTTCGGACGGCGGATCGCTATTCGCTGGGCTTTCGCCCAAAAGACGAAACAATCATGAATTAAACAACGAGTCACCGAGTCTGGTCGCCGTGCACCATGACGAACTTATACAAGTGGCAGAAATCGAGCAAGGTGTTGCTGAAGCTGACTGTGGTGGTTTGCAAGCGAGGAGAGGTAGATGCGTTCTTTCCAAAATACGGAAGATGAGCGACACTACCATGCGAGAAAATAACCTATATAGGAAGTTATGACCACATCACCAGACAAAAAATTGTATGCCTTTTTCTCCGATCCTGACTTAGTTAATCTTATCGAACGAGTAAAAATTTCGGACGACTTCCTTGAAGTGATTGACCTGACCGAAACGCAACATTCGAGTATGTTGGCCTGGTGCCTGAATCCGAATGAAGGGCACGCGCAAGGGGACGCGGTCCTTAAAGATTTTCTAATCGCTGGGTACAATTCAAGTGCTGCAACTAATCGTTTCGCTAACAAGATATTTTTCGACCATTGGACGCCCGCGCGCGTGCGGACAGCCAGTTTTGGTTCAGCATTTCTCGCCCGTGAGTTCAGTCTGCAGGTGGACGAAGAGAACCCCCGCAGGCGTCTTGACCTCTTTATCGTTGATCCAGCCAACAAAATTGTCATCACCATCGAGAACAAAATTGGTGCAAAACTAGGCGATGAACAGCTCAGCAATTATTACGAAATTGTCAGTGAACAGTTAGCGCGCAGGCCTGTGTTTCGAGACTATAAATTTTTGTACGTCGTAGTTGATCGTGTACTTGCGACCTATGACGATGACAAAATTAGTGAACTTGGCAACAAATGGGCGTTGCTCGATTACACCTGGTTGGAGGCCGGGGCGAAACGGGCACGTCTACACATAGAGCGCAACAACGAAGCTGCGCAGATGCTCATGGCCTATTGCCAGCATCAAACTGGTTGGGAAAGTCCTAATGAGCGCCAGGTTTCTGAATTGGCTGCGGAGCTTGTGACACATCATGAAGAAGTGGTCGAAAAGATTCTACAAACTAAGAAAATTAGGGTCACTGACTGGGTTCCAAGTAGCTTCGGCGGAGACTCGGGCGAGCTTCTAATTTTCATTCAGCAAAATTCAAAACTTTGTGAAAAACTTGTGCAGGCCAGAGGAATTGGAACAGTACGGGTTGGTTTGCGTGCTCATCTTCCGGAGCTGACAGAAAAGAATTTCTGGGTTAACCGTACTTGGCTGAACTTTGCCACTTCGGAAATGCTACTGCTTAGCGACGATGCTGAGGAGAACTGGCCGCTACATATCAATGTCTTTCGAGAGGCGGGTACCAACGAAGAAGCGTCTAAATTCTCCTTAAAAGTTTTTTGGTGCGCCGACAGTTTTGACGACAACGCAAACGACTGGGAAAGTGTTCGTAAATATCTGGGCACTCAGTGCCCCCAACTCGAACGTTGGAAGAAAAGTACGGCAAAGGGTTTGGTTGTTGACAGCAACTTGGGTTCGAAGGCCGCCATTAAACAAGCCACTGAGCTTGCCAAAGAAATCGACAAGGCACTTGTGGCTGCGAAGCGGGCCGGAATTATCATGTGATCTCTGATCTCACGACCCCGGCTGAAAATGCCGGTGCTGATGAGCTCCCAGCGACGGCGTATCCAGGTGCAGCGGCACCATGTGGACATTCCCGTGGCGCACGCCGTTTTGCGCCACTAGCACCTTGCCGAACGCATCGACATCGCGGTATTTGCCGCGCAGGATGACGGTTTCGAGGCAGTTTGCATGGTCCAGCACCACGTGGGTGGCCGAGACGCATAAATCGTGGTGGTCGTGACGTAATGCAGCCAGGCGCATGGCCAGGTCGCGCTCGTGGAAATTGTAGATGTAGGTGACGGTGGCCACGCCGTGCAGGGCGGTCCAGCTGGACGTTGTGCGTTCTTCTTCGATGCGTGCGCGTAGCAGGTCGCGGAACGCTTCCGAGCGGTTTTCGTAGCCGTGGCGTTCGATCAGGTCGTCGAATTGCTGGGCCAACTCTTCGTTGACTGAAATGGTAATGCGCCGCATCGTGCCGCCTTGAAGGTTGAACCAGCCGGTAGCATAAACGATTGCACCATTGCACCGCTACCGTCGCCGGACTTTCCGCGACAGCAGAACCCACTACCGTCATTTTCCTCATCGTCAGACGAGTGCCTATCTGTCAATATTTAAAACAACAAGCCGCGATATTTACCAAAGATCGTCATTTTCTTTCGGGATTTGCTGGATTACCACGTATGATTAATTCCAGAAAGAAACCTTATCCCACCCATCGTGGCGGAACGACAGTATCGGATGATTTCCAATCAGCCACGCCATCTCATTCCTGAGATCGCATAACTTCGCGGGCGGCAGTTCGCTCACGTTCCACACGTTCACTTTCGGTTCACCGTTTGCTCACGGTTGTCTTCGACCGTACTGCAGGCTCCTGCACGCCCGGCCATACCGGACGATGCGCTTGGCATTCATCATAAAAGGCACTCGCATGAAATTATCCAACATGAAATTGGCCACCCGGCTGGGTTTTGGCTTCGGATTGCTCGTTGTGTTGTTGGCGATACTGGCAAGCGTGGCGGTTACGCGCATCAACGCGTCCAATCAGGCCATTGCAGCTATTCTGAATGACCGCTACGTCAAAGTCATGCTCACGCAATCGATGCAGTTCGAGGTCAACGTACAGGCCCGTTACCTGCGCAACGCTATCATTGGTGCCGATGACAAGGCAGAAGTGGCGACCATGCTGAGCAAGATCGCCGATTCCGTGCGCAAGAACGAAGGCTACAACGTCAAGCTGAAAAGCATGATCCACACGTCCAGAGGCAAAGCACTTTTCGCTGCAATGACGGAAGCGCGCACACGATATGGCGCTGCCCGCGAAACAACGATACGCATGCTGCAGGAAGGTAACACGGCGGCTGCTGGCGCGTTTCTGCTCAAAGAATTGCGGGTGCCGCAGACCGAATTTTTTACTGCCCTGGCCGCCATGTCCGACTTTCAGGCCGGGCTGATGACCAATGATGGCGAGCGCGCCCAGGCGGACGGAAAATTTGCAATATTCATCATGATTGCCTTGTCGATCGGCGCCTGCATCGTCGCGCTGGTGGTTGCATTTCTGACGACCCGCGCGATTACCGTTCCTGTCAACCGTGCTCTGGTACTGGCACAGGCGGTCGCCGGTGGCGACTTGAGCCAGAAGATTGAATCCACCGGTACTGACGAAGTGGGTTTGCTGCTGACGGCGTTGAAGGACATGAACGCGAGTCTGCTCGATATTGTCGGCCAGGTGCGCTTGGGCACCACCGAAATTGCGACCGCGAGTAAAGAAATTGCCGACGGCAATATGGACCTGTCGGCACGGACCGAACAGCAAGCCAGCGCGCTGGAAGAAACTGCGTCGTCGATGGAGGAACTCACTTCTACCGTCAAACAGAACAGCGAAAACGCGCGCGAAGCCAACCAGCTGGCGCAGTCGGCCTCGGAGGTTGCCCGCAAGGGCGGCACAGTGGTCGCCGACGTGGTGACCACGATGGGCGCAATCAGCACGTCGGCCAACAAGATTGCCGATATCATCGGCGTCATCGACGGCATTGCATTCCAGACCAATATTCTGGCATTGAATGCCGCCGTGGAGGCAGCGCGCGCTGGCGAACAGGGGCGCGGATTTGCCGTCGTGGCGTCGGAAGTGCGCAACCTGGCGCAGCGTTCGGCTGCTGCCGCAAAAGAGATCAAAATACTGATCGGCGACTCGCTCGACAAGGTCAATGTCGGCAACGATCTGGTTTCCAATGCAGGCCAGACCATGACACTGGTGGTGAGCAGCATCGAGCGCGTGACCAGCATCATGAGCGAGATCAGCGCTGCAGGTCAGGAGCAGGAAGCCGGCATCGAACAGATCAACCAGGCCGTCACCGAAATGGACACGGTGACACAACAAAACGCCGCGCTGGTCGAACAAGCGGCAGCAGCCAGCGCTGCGCTTCAGGAGCAGGCTGCACACCTGGCACAGGTCGTCAGTATTTTTCGGCTGGACGCCCACACCCACGCCCACGCCCACGCCGCTGCTGCCGCGCCCGCTATCATGGCGCCGCAGCAGCGGCAGCGAGCGCCTGCCAGGCCAGCGTCGGTCGCCCCAAGGTTGCCGACCCGGCCCCGGAGCACCGGGCCCGCACCGCAGCCAGCGCGCGAATTGGAATGGGAAAAGTTTTAACGCGGTCTTTTCCGCGCAGGCGGGAACCGAGAGTACGCCTGCAGGATTGCTGACGATTGGGACGCTGTGAAAATGATATGGGCCCCCGCCTTCGCGGGGGTGACGGGTTGGTAGCGGGGCAGCACTGCTATTGAATACCGTCCTTCAATACCGATTTCAACACCATCATTTAACACCGCTTTCAGTAACACCATTCAACACCGTCTTTCAGCACCACCATTTAACACCGTCCTTCAGCACCACCATTTAACATCGTCTTTCAGCACCACCATTTAACACCGTCTTTCAGCAGCACCAGTCAACACCGTCTTTCCCGCGCAGGCGGGAACCCATCACACATCTGCGGAATCGCTGACGATCGGCATCTCGGCCCCATCTTCATGAAAGTGACCGGTTCGTGGCGGCGGGCCATAAAAAAAGCGCCGGACGAATCCGGCGCTTTTTGATGAGGCGGTTACTTGATTACGCTGCCAGCAACTGGCGCAACACGAATGGCAGAATGCCGCCGTGCTTGTAGTAATCGACTTCGATTGGCGTATCGATACGCAGCAACACAACCACTTCGCGCGTCTCGCCGTTGGCACGGTGGATCACGAGCGTGGCCAGTTGTTGCGGCTTGATCTCGCCTTCCAGGCCTTTCAGGTCGAACGTTTCTTCACCGGTAATGCCCAGCGTAACCACGCTGTCGTCGCCGATGAATTGCAGTGGCAGCACGCCCATGCCGACCAGGTTCGAACGGTGGATACGCTCGAACGAACGGACGATGACCGCTTTTACGCCCAGCAGCTGGGTGCCTTTTGCGGCCCAGTCGCGCGACGAACCGGTGCCGTACTCTTCACCGCCGAACACCATCGTCGGGGTGCCGGCAGCAACGTACTTCATCGCGGCGTCGTAGATCGACATCTGTTCGCCGTCCGGCTGGTGCAGCGTGATGCCGCCTTCGACCGCGGAACCGTCGGCCTTGGCCGGGATCATGCGGTTCTTGATACGCACGTTGGCGAACGTGCCGCGCATCATGATTTCGTGGTTGCCGCGGCGCGAGCCGTACGAGTTGAAGTCTGCTTTCAACACGCCGTGTTCTTTCAGCCACTTGCCGGCAGGACCGGATTCCTGGATCGAACCGGCCGGGGAGATGTGGTCGGTGGTGATCGAGTCGCCGAACACGCCCAGTGCACGCGCGCCCGTGATGCCGGTGGCGACAGCTTTTGGCGTCATCGTGAAGTCGGCGAAGAACGGTGGCTCGGCGATGTACGTCGACTCTGGCCAATCGTAGACCTGGCCTTCCGTCGTCGACACGTGCTCCCACAGCTTGCCAGGGTTGCCCTTGACGTCGGCGTAGTTCGCTTTGAAGACGCTGGAGTCCATGGCGAATTTCATCAGGTTGGCGATCTCTTTCGAGGTCGGCCAGATGTCGCCCAGATACACGTCGACGCCGTTGGTGTCTTTGCCGACAGGCTCCGTCATCAGGTCGCGCGTCATGTTGCCGGCGATGGCGTAGGCCACGACCAGCGGCGGCGAGGCCAGGAAGTTCGAACGGATGTTCGGGTGGATCCGCGCTTCGAAGTTACGGTTGCCCGACAGCACAGCCGAGGCGACGATGTCGTTGTCGGTGATGGCTGCATTCAGTTCAGGCGTCAGGTCGCCGGCGTTACCGATGCAGGTGGTGCAACCGTAAGCGGTCACGCCAAAGCCCAGTTTTTCCAGGTACGGCAGCAGGCCGGCAGCGGTCAGGTATTCGGTAACCACGCGGGAGCCTGGCGCCAGGCTGCTCTTGATGTGCGGGGCGACGGTCAGGCCGCGCTCGACTGCTTTCTTGGCCAGCAAGCCGGCAGCAATCATCACGCTCGGGTTCGAGGTGTTGGTGCACGAGGTGATGGCCGCGATCAGCACGTCGCCGTTTTTCACGCGCACGTTATTGGTCGTGGTGTACACCTTGGCCAGGTCGTCCGGGTTCTTGTTGAAGCCGTTTTCGGTGGTTGGCTTCGAGAACAGTTCCGTGAAGTTGTTCTTGACGTTGCCCAGTTCGATACGATCTTGCGGACGCTTTGGACCTGCCAGCGAAGGTGTGACAGTCGCCAGGTCGAGCGAGACCACACGGGTGTAGTCGATGTCGCCTTCCTGTGGCACGCCGTACAGGTTCTGCGCTTTAAAATAATTCTGGAATGCGGTGATTTCTTCTTCGGTGCGGCCGGTGCCCTTGAAGTAGTCGACGGTTTCGTCGTCCACCGGGAAGAAGCCCATGGTCGCGCCGTATTCCGGGGCCATGTTGCCGATGGTGGCGCGGTCGGTCAGCGACAGCGTTTCGGTGCCGGCGCCGAAGAATTCGACGAACTTGCCGACGACTTTTTCTTTACGCAGCAGTTCGGTGATGGTGAGCACCAGGTCGGTTGCGGTGCAGCCTTCACGCAGTTTGCCGGTGAGGTTGACGCCGATAACGTCCGGTGTCAGGAAATACACCGGCTGGCCCAGCATCCCGGCTTCCGCCTCGATGCCGCCCACGCCCCAGCCGACCACGCCGATGCCGTTGATCATGGTGGTGTGCGAGTCGGTACCGACCAGGGTATCCGGGTAATACACGCCGTCAGCGTTGTGCACGCCGCGCGCCAGGTATTCCAGGTTGACCTGGTGGACGATGCCGAAGCCCGGTGGCACCACGCCGAACGTATCGAACGCCTGCATGCCCCATTTCATGAACTGATAGCGCTCGTTATTGCGCGAGAATTCCAGTTTCATGTTCAGGTCCAGCGCGCCTGGCTCACGGTAGTGATCGATCGTGACCGAGTGGTCGACAACCAGGTCGACCGGTACCAGCGGCTCGATGTTCTTCGGGTTCATGCCCATTTTGCTTGCGACATTACGCATCGCAGCAAGGTCGGCGAGCAACGGTACACCAGTGAAATCCTGCAACACGACGCGCGCGACAACGAAAGGAATTTCGTCGGTACGTGCAGCGTTTGGCGCCCAGCCGGCCAGTTGCTTGATATGTTCTTCGGTAACCTTTTTGCCGTCGCAATTGCGCAGCACCGATTCGAGCACGATACGAATCGACACCGGCAGGCGCGAGAGGTTCACGCCCAGGCTTTCGGCGAGTGCCGGCAGCGAGTAGTACTGGCCGCTCTGGCCTGGCGCCAGTGGGAATTCCTTGAGCGTGTTCAACGTGTTACGGGACATGACCTCTCCTTCGGTGGGTGTGTGTTCAAGACTTATGACTTGTTAGGTGGTTCCGCAACCGTTGCCACGATGGGCTTCGATTGATCGGCGTTCTTGCATTCATTGGCCAGCTGGCGGTTGGCTTTGGAGTCGAGCAACATGCTCTTCGCCGGGATGCCAATCCAGACCAGGCCGAATGTGGTGTTTTCAAAACGGCTGGCGCCAGTCGAGGTGCCGACGCGCGTCATGCGGTGCAAACGCGTCTTCCAGCGCAGCGCCACGTGCTCCGTATCTTCTTCGTTCGTGTAAATGGTGACCTTGTTGCCGAGTTCGCAACTGAAGTCGACCGTGATGCTGCCGGTGACGTCCGGATCTGGCTCGGTAGACGCCAGTGGATGTTCGTCAGCTTCGGCGACCGCTTTTTTATGTTTGGCTGACTTGGCTTTTTTGGCCTTGACGGCTTTTTCGGCTTTTGGATGGGTGTCGGCTGCAGTGGCAGTGACAGCGAAACTGCAGGCTGCCAGTGCAAAGGCGCAGGCAGTGAAATATCGTGTGATTGTGGTGGTCATTTAGACGGATTCCGGTTGATTGACGAGCGCCGCGGCCGCCTCGGGCAGAGACAGGCCGGCGAGCTTTGCGCGCTGCAGTACCGTCCAATAGTAGCGGTAGCTGGCGCGGTCGTGCAAGCGGCCATTCTGGGCGATCGGGCCCCAGTTGGCCGCCATCCCATCGCTGAGTACATTGGTTGCTTCGTTTACTTCTGACAGTCGCGGCGTGAACGCCTTGACGATCGGTTTCACCTGATCCGGGTGGATGCTCCACATGCGCGTAAAACCGAATTCGGCCCCGGCGCGCTGGGCATCGTTGGCGACGACGGCGCTGTCCCTGATGTCGGTCGTGACATTGTGCGACGGCACCTTGCCGTGCGCATGGCAGGCCGCGACCATTTCCAGCTTGGCACGCACCACCAGCGGGTGCGTAAATTGGCCCGGCGTGCGCATCGCGCTGGCGGGAATGGCGCCGTAATGCGCCGAGACAAAATCCATGATGCCAAACGACAGGCACTCGACCTGGGGCAGGGCGGCGATGTCCCAGGCGTCACGTAGCGCACCGTGGGTTTCGATCAAGACATGCAGCGGTAAATTGGTGCGGCCGACAGCTTCTGCGTGGCGATTGAGGGTAGCCAAAGCAAGCTTAACATCCTGCAAGTTGTTGGCTTTAGGCAACACAACGTAGGCCAGACGGGTGGCCACTGCACCACCGGCGGCGCCGACGATAGTGGCAATGTCGGTGTCGAAATGCGGGCTGTGCACGTCATGGACGCGCACCCCGATGCGGTTGTAACGGTTATGGATGCTGTCGATCAGGCTGCGGACCATGTCGGCATGAATCAGTTCCTGCCCTGCTGCAGCGCCATCTTCGCAATCGAAGGTGATGTCGAACAGGGGGCCAAGCTCTTGTTGCAGGGTCATCGACTTGCGCATCAGCTTTTCCGAACCGGCGTAGTGATCGCAGGCGGGAAGGAGCAGCGGCTGGCGTTTGCCCTGGAATAAAACCTCGGATGGGTGCATAAGGGGATTCAGTGTGATTGCTTTTATTAGGCAATGCAGAAAAACCACCGTCGCCCCGGCGAAGGCCGGGGTCCATGCTGAATCGAGAGTACCTTTCTCTCAGCTCGGCATGGGTCCCGACTTGCGTCGGGATGACGGTTTTCAGCGCTGTGGTACTTGATTACGCCAGCAGATGCGCCACGCCGTCACGCTCTTCGGTCAGTTCCTTGAGCGTGGCATTGATGCGTTCCTGCGAGAAGTCGTCGATGGCCAGACCCTGCACGATCGTGTACTCGCCG